>JAJZJW010000020.1 GCA_021809845.1 bacterium
CGCCTTTTTTTATGATATAATCTTTCATATTAGTTAACCTCCTTGGTGGTTATTTTTATTGTCTTTGAACACAACAATTATAACACATCGGGAGGTTTTTTTATACCTCTATGGAAGAATTAAAGTTTTATATGTGGGCGGCAAATTATTGGTACTACAGCTTATATCCTACAGGTCCGTGGTATCCGTTGTCGTCTTCTTATGCTTATATGCTGCCGGGACCTCTAGTTTCGGGACCTCCTGTGATGCCGCCAGGTCCTCCTGTGATGCCGACTCCTCCACCCCCGGGACCTCCACCGCAGCCTTTTGGACCTCCTGGACCTCCTCCGCCGCCTCCACCAAGAGGTAGAGGACCGCAGCCTTTTGGACCTCCTGGACCTCCTCCGCCGCCTCCACCAAGAGGTAGAGGACCGCAGCCTTTTGGACCTCCTGGACTGCCAGGACCACCTTCTCCTCCAGGACAGCCACCAGCACAGGGACCGCCAGGATATCCTGGACCGTAGCATTGATAAATCTATGCGTGAGAAAAGTGGTGGAATAAAAATATAATGTGTTGTATAATACAGTAGTTTAATAAAAAGTATTTTCGTTTTATTAGGAAGCGGATAGAGGGCTGGTGCTCCTCGTTGACTTCAAATCAATTGTCGCCCCCAATAAGGGCGAGGTGGGTTCGATTCCCATACGCTTCCGCCACTATAAACCGCTAAAACTGCGGTGAACAAGCGTTTTTCGGCAGTATTTAGTTCAATTCTTGCAATTTCCTAAAATAAAACTAAAATAAAACTAATAAATAAAAAATAGATAAATGGAATAATCCTGATTATAAATAAAACTAATAAATAAAAAATAGATAAATGGAATAATCCTGATTACAAATAAAACTTATTAAAAACTTATTTAAACTTATTTAAATTAACTACTAAATTAATTGGAGGTACTATGCCTTTAGTATCGGCTAAAGAAATACTTGATGACGCAAATAAAAGAAATTACGCCGTAGGAGCTTTTAATATTAACGACATGGAATTTTTAAAGGCTATTTTTTCTGCGGCAGAAGCTGAGAAATCGCCTATTATAATTGCTGCAAGCGAAGGGGCTATTAAATACGCTGGAGCTGAAATGCTCTATGCTATGACAAAAACGCTGGCGGATAAAACAAGAATACCTGTCGCTCTTCATTTAGACCATGGCTCTAATCTTAATTCTATTTTAGTTGCAATTAAAGCCGGTTTCACTTCGGTTATGATTGATGCATCGCATTACCCGTTTGAAGAAAACCTTAAAATAACAAAACAGGTTGTTAGTGTCTGCAAACCGATAGGAATTTCGGTAGAAGCAGAGCTTGGAAGATTAAAAGGTATTGAAGATAATGTTTCTGTTGCAGAAAGAGATGCTGTTCTGATAAATCCTCACGAAGCCAAAGATTTTGTTGAATCTTCGGGGATTGATTTTCTTGCTCCTGCAATAGGAACATCGCACGGAGCATTTAAATTTAAGGGCGAAGCAAAGCTGGATTTTGAAAGATTAAAAAAAGTAAAAGAGCTTACGGGTATTCCCCTTGTTTTACACGGCGCTTCTTCTGTTCCGGAAAGGGCTTCTAAAAAATTTGAAGAATTTGGCGGAGATTTAAAAGGAGCAAAAGGTGTTCCTTTCGGTGTTTTAAAAGAAGCAATTAATTATGGCATAAACAAAGTAAATACGGATACTGATTTAAGGATTTCTTTTCTTGCAAAGGTCAGGGAAAGCATTATGACCGATAAATCTCAGATTGATCCTAGAAAAATTTTCAGTCCTGCGATGGAATATGTTACAGATATAATAAAAGAAAGGATGAATATTTTAGGTTGCGCGGGTAAAGCTTAATTTTACGTTGATTTTACAAAAAATACATAGTAACAATCTGCATATTTACTTTTAAAAAGCCGGATTAGTTTTTTAAATAGCTTCAATAATAAATAATAAGCTTTTTTATATTTGTTCTAAAAACTGGTCTGGCTTTTTTCTTTTCTGTTATGTTGTTGACTAAGCAATTTTTGAATAAAACATATACAAGCGCATTTATATTAATATATGCATTATTATTATATATTATATAATATATTGTTACACCATGTTGTGCGTCTAATTTTAGGTGATAGTATAGTATAAATATAGGAAGTTATTTTATTTGTTGTTATGTTTTTTTAATGTTTTTCTGGTACTGCACATGAGTGCCCAGACATAAGTTCCATAAACACCGCATTACAGTAATCCGCCAGTTCGTCCAGCATCATCTCAGTTTTTTTTTCAGAATAATAAGGTTTAAGCTGGCTTAATAAATTTGATAATTTTATATCTAAATCTTCAGTAGAAATTTTTTCAAGGTTAAAATTTGATAAATTTGCCTTTTTTATTGAGTTAGACAATTCATCTAAAATCATTCCCGCAAAAGAGATGATGCTCGATACTTCATCCCTTTTGTTTTCATTTAGACCATAATCTTTTATATCGTCTATGTAAGATTTTATTTCATTAAAGATTGCATCTATTTTTTTATTATTCAAATCATTTTTATTATTATTCTCAACGCAGTCATCGCTACCGCCTGTCAGGTTTCTCATTATATTTTTCTAATACCTCCCTATTTTTTTTTCTCATTCTCAATTCTTCAAGCACATCGCTTGCTTTAAATATTATAACACGTTTATATAATTCTTCAATTTCTTTTTTTTCCTGCAATTTTTGATATATTTCATCGATAAATTGTTGATAGCTCTTGCGTTTACCTTTCTTTTGTTTTCTTTTTTTTGCTTTGTTCATACTCCCTCCCCGGTATAATGCTCACTATAATTATCATGAACATAATTTATTAATTTGATTAATTTTATTTCATTCTTGTAAATTTATAAAATTAAATTAAATCTAACAAGCTTCTCTTAAAGCAAGAAAGACGGTTTATTTCCTCCTTTTATCTTATAGTATTTTATTTAATAAATTTTTTGGATGAATTAAATAATATCATTTTAATATTACAATTTTATGACAATTTGAAATAAAAAAATAAAAGAAAAAAAGAAAAACTTATGTTTAATATTGTAATTTATTAACAATATTAAAAAGATACAATATTATTGAAATATAATTTTAATATTTAAATAATGAAATTGAAACAAAACCGACATAATGCTGCAATATTCAAATGATATAAATTTATATATAAAAACAAAAAAATTTCAAACAAATTAAAGAATAATTAAAGAATAATTAAAATTAATCGAAGGAGGCAAAATGATGAAAATAATGAATTTGTATAGTCAATTTTCAATAAGTTTGAAGGCTGGAATTATATCGGGGTTATTCGAAGAACAATTTTTTAATAAATTAAACAGCTATGTAACCAATAATATAATTAAGAGTCAAATTTTAAGAAAAACATTATTTAAAAATATTAAAATAGAAAACGATAAAAATGATACAAACAATACAACGCAGTCATTTCACCAAAAATATAAAATTAGTTATAAAAAAATTATTTTTAATTTTTTTACTTACCATACTTATTATAACGATGAACTTACAAACGATGAACTTAATAATAATCTTGAACTTAAAAGAATATTTTTTTTATCGTTATTATTTTCAGTTTCAATTTTATCAATTGCTTCGCCAGCCTATTCTTATATAAATTTAAATCAAGGTTCGCTCGGTATAGGCGCTTCGGGGATATTAAACGAGGCAACGACTTGGATATGCTATAGATTAGCCCCTGCAACTCTTACTTTGGGATTGATTAAAGGATTTTATGATATAAAACAACATAAACCTGATGCGGCAAGAAAGGCATTTATAACGGCTGCCGCCGGAACTGGCGTTATGCTGGCTCCTACAATTACAAGCGCTGTTTTAGGTATCGTTCAAAGTGCAGGAGGAGCAACTAACGGAATAACTATAGGTGCCGGAAACGGTGCAAGTACGGTTGGGCAGCCTTAAAAATGGGTATCACTATTTTTAAAATACACAGAGGTATTCACGAAAAGGTAACCAAATTAGGCTTAGAGCTATACGACTGGGGATTATATATTTTTCTGACAATGGGCATTATATTACTGCTTAGAAAAGAAATTCTTGCAGCAATTATTTTAGATTTTTTAGTGTTTATTTTTCTTAAAAAATATAAAAAAGGTAAACCTGATTTATATACTTCTACATTAATAAATTATTTTTTTATAACAAAAAAATTATTTGTTTTGGAACCTCAGCGTGATATTGCCGAAATAAAAAACATTATTGAAAATTACGGCATATTAGCTCGAAAATCATAAAGACAAGAAAATATTAAATATTATTAAACATCAACAAATAAAAAAAATTAAACAAAAAAAAATAATAACAGAATTGGTTATATAAAATCGTTAAATATAATTATTGAATATGTTAATAAATAATGTTTTAAAAAAACAAAATCAATCCGATTCTTTAAATAATTACATTAATCTGTTGAGTATATTTAAAGATACCATATTGGTTATATAAAATCGTTAAATATAATTATTGAATATGTTAATAAATAATGTTTTAAAAAAACAAAATCAATCCGATTCTTTAAATAATTACATTAATCTGTTGAGTATATTTAAAGATACCATTATTGGTATAGACGGGTCATTGACTATCGGGTTCGCAGCGGAGGGGTTTGATTATTTTCTCGCTAACGACGAAATAGTTAATGATACAGCCTATATTAACGATGTTTTGCTAAATTTATTAAACGAAAATATCTCGATTCAATGGGTATATAAAATATCGGATTCAGATGAAAATTTTATATCAAATTATATAAATAGTTCGCATCCCTCAGAAAAATATTTATTTATAAAAGAAAAAAAGATTAAATCGCTGCGTGCAGAAAAGATTAAAAAAATAGATATATTTCTTTTTTGCACAATATCCGGTTTTAAACCTGGAATTGTTAATAATATTAATTTATTTTCCCGATTGTCCCAATTTGCTGCCGATATCTTTACAATTAAGCCAAAAGATGCGCTGAATAAAAATTCAAGAGTTCGGGCTAATAAAGAGTTTGAGTATATATTGAAAAAATTAGAAAATATTGAAAATAATTTAAGTTTTTTTTCTGCAAGATTAAATATAAAAATCAAAAGAATGTCTAATCAGGAGTTGGTTAACTATTTTTATAATGAGCTTAATCCTGAAAGAGCCCGGCATATTAATGCTCCATTTTATAATAATATTTTAAATGAAGCCACTTTCAGAAGCTCTCTTATATATTCGCCTGCGGAAGTAAATAAAGAATATTTTTATATTGACGGCTATTATTTTAAATTTATTAATATGCATAAACTTCCTTCGCAGACAGATTCGTTCGGCATAGCAAAAATACTTAATTTAGAATCAAATGATATTAATAAATTTTTTCCGTTCGATATTCAGATCGCTTTTAATATACCGGAGCAGGAAAAAATCATTAATAAAATTCAATCAGAAAGAAATATTAAAGCAAGTTTAACGGATGCCGTAAACGGCGGCTATGTTGACCATAAAGGAGCTAATATAACATCCCAGATGGATGAATTTTTAGCTGAAATATCCAAACTTCAAAAGAAAGCCGTAAATATGTCTTTATGCGTCAGAATAAAATCTAAAAGTTTGCAGGAGCTAGACTATATGTCTTTAAAAATTTTGCAATCGTTTAAAGATTTTAATTTTATGGAAGGGATAATAGACAATATGGAGCATCATAATTTATTTTTATCATTTTTCCCGGGGCAGTCTTTTTTTAATAGGAGATTTAAAACCCTTCTTTCTCCGGCAGCTGCTTCATTTTTTCCGTTGCACAAAGGATTTGTGGGAACTGAAAATTGTTCTATTCCATTAAAAAACAATAGGTCGGAGCCTGTTAATTTAGACCTGTATAACAACAGATTGCCATCAAAACATGGCGTTATTTTCGGAAAAACTAGAAGCGGCAAAGGATTCATGCTTAACGGGTTTTTATCCAACTTCTTTTTATCCGGTGAGAATTATCATATTATAGGGGTTGATATAGGCGGCACGTACAGAAAATTCTGCAGGCTCTTTGACGGAGACTATTTTGAAATTGATATGGACGGTACTTACTCTCTAAATCCTTTCCCTTGCAAGAAGGATATTATTAAACACATTGACAGAGAAGAAATATTTAATCCTGATATTATGGTTTTTTTAATCGGTATAATAGGTATTATGGCAGAACCGGACAAAAGTCTGTCGCCAAATGATAAAACCATTATAGCACGAGCAATACAGGCATCATATGATGCAATAAAAGATGAAAATGACATGCCGCTAATTTCCGATATTAACAATGTTTTGTTTAATTATAACGAAGCGAGAGATGCGGATGATAAAAGAAGGGCTATGGAAATGGGGAAAAATCTTTTTCAATGGACAGATATAAGTTCTCCATACAGTATTTTGCTAAATAGAAAAGGCGGTCTAAATATAGATAATAAAATAGTTATTTTTGATTTACAAAAATTAAAAGGTCATGAAGATTTACAGAAAATTATATTTGCCGTAATAAAAAATTTATCTTTTAAAAAGATGTATGACAAAAACGCCAAAGTGTTTTTCTTTTATGATGAATGCTGGGAATTTATGAACGACCCTAAGATAGCAGAGTTAATCATGCATTTATATAAAACTTCAGCAAAATGGGGGTCGTTAGTCTGGAGCATAACCCAGGAACCATCAGACCTTTTAAAGACCGGAAATATAGGAAAAAGCATAATTGAAAATTCTAACGTTAAAATCTTTTGTCAACTAGATGCAAATGTTTCTCCTGATGATTTAAGTATTTGCGGTTTAAGCAAAAAAGAAATTGAAATAGTAAAAAATCTAAAAGTAATTAAAGGTCATTATGCCGAATATTTTTTAAAATTTGGAAAAGATGCTGCTATTATCATGAATAAACCAGACCCTTTTGAATACTGGTTATACTGTAAATCATCGGAAGATGAAGAACTGGAAAATAAAATCGCTGACAAATATCCGAACAAAACATTGAAGGAAAGACTAGAAATTTTAGCATTTGAATATCCAAACGGTCCATATGGCTTAAAATAAACCAGAATTATATTGCATATATAAAAAGTCAAATAAATATAATACAAATAAATTTGGAGGTAGCTATTCCATGTTTACAAAGTTTACAAATCAAAAGAAAATTTTTAACGGAAAATTTAAATTAAATTCTAAAAAAATTATATTATCTGTTTCGGCTATTGTTTTATCAGTCTATATTTGTATTCAGTCAGCTTATGCATTTGGCTTGCCGCTGCCTGATATGAATTTAATCACAAATCAGATTGATTCCGTTGCTTCCGCTGCCTCAGAGGTAATGACAACGGTTGGGAACGCCGCGTCTTCCGCCCAATCTGCAGGTATGCCGGTTGCCACTCCAGGAATAGGTTTAGGGCAGGCGCTTCAATCGTTTGAATCACTTACAGCGGCAAAATCAGAGATGCAGGAAGCTGAGCAGAATATCATTATAAATTATGATAAATTAACGCATATAACCGACTCGGTTCAAAATACGATTAACAATTTAAATAGTTTAAATGCACAGATTCAAAACGCATTCAACAAGATACCGCAGGGGTTAACCTCAAATGACGTTTCAGTTAATATGACGCCGTCCGGTTCAATAGAAAACAATATTAATTCAGAAAATAACGCGTTTAATTCACTGCAAAATACTTCTTATGGCAGCATACAGCAAATAGTCTCCGGAGAATCTCAGAATAAACAAGCTTTATCCGGAAGCGCTCAAAATCTTACGAATTCATTAATATTAAATTCTAACGGCTTAACGAGTACAGTGCCTTCTAATTCTATAAACTATAATTGCCAGCCGGATATAACAGGTGGCGTGAGCTTAGGCAGTAGTGGCAGTTTCGGTTATGGCGCAGCGGCTCAGAATTGCATGAACTATGTAAACGGGTTTGAAAGTAATGTCGCCGCATCCGACATTTATAATGCCGGTATTTCATCTGCAAGAGCGCATAAAGCAGAACTAGAAGGGGATGAATTTGAAAACGAAATTTCAGGCGATGCGTTAGGAAAAAGTAGTAATTACTATACTTATCAGAGTTCGGTGTTGACTTTAATAGCAGAGGAGAATGCTGCTAATTTAAAAAATATGGGATATATTGAAAGTCAGCTTAAACAGCTTGAATTGTCAAAATCTGCCTCAGAAATTAAAAAAGAGCATATTGGTGCTTCACTTATTGAGCAAAACAGCCAAAATCCAAATTTAAATTTTTACGATGAAACAACTTTGTAATACATTTATATAATGCATAATGCGCTAATAGCTGCTACATTAATAGCTAATACGCTGATAATATAGGACGCTAAAGCTAAATGATTAATCTAATATTAACGCATTTATATAGAACGCTAAAGCTAAAGATTAATCTAATATTAACGCAGTTATATAGAACGCTAAAGCTAAATGATTAATGATTAATTAAAGATACAAAATTAATTTAATTAATAAATATTTAAAATATTATTATTTATTATGTCAAAAAAATATATTTTAATTTTAATACTTTTTGTTGGATGCTTTTTTATATCCGAATTTTTGAATATTGGCACAGCAATGGCTGTAACGGGCAGCGGCAGTTCGAAACAAAATTCTGTTTCTTCTAAGAATGGTTCTAATTCTAACAATACTAAGTTAAATTCATCAGCATTGTCGATTTCAAAATTAAATAACGGAGAGGATTTAACTATTTTGTCAATAGATTCTATTCCCAATGCACTAAACAAAAATTCTAGTTTAGTTCAGTTGACGACTTATCTATTCTATTTTTTATTTGCATCAGGTATTGTATTTTCTCTATGGGAATCTTATAAATTAGAATTAACGGGACAATCCGCAAATTACTACGGTTTATTTCTTAAAACCATATTAATAGCAGCCGGTTTTCTGTCATGGAAATCAGTCGGATTGCCAAATTTTGCCCAGGATATTTTATCATTAGCCGATAAAATCCAGCTGTATATTTTAAAATTAAATATATTTAGTATAGGACAGAATGTCTCGCAGATAAATTCTTCAATTGTTAAGAGTTTACATTCTGTATCATTGCCCACAATTTCATCAAACGGAACAGCCTCTGTGCAAAAAGGCTGGAATCTTAACCCCGTGTCATGGTTGAGCGGTGCGCTGCATGCATTGACGGGAGCTGTTCTTATGGGGATATTCTGGTTTATTTTTAATATCTTATATGTAGGAATTCAGCTTTTTATGGCATTAATTCAGCTTGTTATACTTGGATTATTGTTTTCGATATTTCCGATAATTATAGGATTTGAGACTATTCCTTATACAAGAGGGGTTTTTGCAAAGTGGCTGAAACTTTTTGTTGAAATTTCATTCTGGGGAGTAATGACCGGTCTTGAACAGTTAATTTTTTTTACTATGTTAGGAAAAATAATGTCCGTAAATATTACATCGACAGGAACAGGACTAGGTCAAATATTAGGATTATTTACTTTTGCGGAAGATATCGTTATGTTTGTTGTAATGATATCAATTTCCGCTTCTGTGCCTTTTCTTGTAGGAAAAATTTTTGACGGAATAGGGGACAGATACCATTCCAGTATAAAACAAACTATAACCGCGGTAGGTAAAGCAATTGTATCTTGATAATAAAAAAAACAATAAAAGATTTTTTTATGAGATATGGGGTGATTTGAATGCCCAAAATACTACTTTAAAAATTATAATAGTATTAATGACTATTATTACTTCTATTGCTCTTTTTACGGCTTATTTCACATATAAAATCAATAGAGTCCCTGTTGTTATCAGGGTTTCTAAAGCCGGCAGCGCTAAAATATTAAGAGATTTGCCTTTTAACAATGCAGTTGGTATGGGAGAAATTGTCTATTTTGCAAAAACTTTTATAAGAGAATTTACCGGTTTTAATTCTATAACTATTAAAACTCAGCTTTCAAGAGCATTGAATAAAATGGGTAAATCATACGGGGAAAGTACGCTTAAAATGATTATAAGAGAAAAATTTATACAACAAATGGAAAAGGCTAATATTTCATCAGAGATTAGATATAAGAAAATTAAACTTATAAGGCAGACTGTGAATCATGATGAATTAAAGCTTTATATAATAAGAACCGTAATATCTAATTTAAATTCAACTGTTGAAAGCAGCGCCGCTTATGAAGATAAGTTAATATTAAAGAGGGTAAAAAGAAGTATTCAATATCCTTTCGGTTTAGAAGTAGTATATTTTAATACATTAAAATTAGGCGGGGCGTAATAATAAAATGGATGATGAATTAAACAATCCTCATATTATATCTGAAGAGCAGTTAAATGCTCATAATTCAGATAATTTAAATAATCATTTCAGTAATCATGATAATGATGCTGATTATAATAATTATAATGATAACAAAGAAAACACCGAAAACAATGAAAGTTATAAAAACAATGAAAGTAATGAAAGTTATGAAAACAATGAGAACAATGAAAGTTATAAAAACAATGAAAACAATGAAACTAATATATATAATTCTGTGCCGGATTTAAAAAGTAAAATTCGTAAATATGCTTTTTTAAAGTCATTCAACGGAATAATAATTCTAACAGGGATAATTATAGCACTTTTTATTATGTTCAAATTTTTATATTTTAATGAGTTGGCTCAAAAACGCAATAATAAAACAGGAAAGGCAAACGGGTATAAAAATAAAATTATTAATTACAAAAAAAGATTTTCTTCTCACATGTTTAATTTTAGTTCAAGGAATAAAACAAATAAATTGACTGTCCGCAAAGGAAAATTTAGTAAAAAATTTTACAGAGAAATGGAACTTCTTAAACAATTAAAAAATAATAAAGAACTGCAAAATAAAAATAGCCCTGATAAAAAAAATTTAGTCCATATAAATAAAAAAATAGTAATATTCGTTAAACCAAGTTACGCTAGGTTAATTTTAGATAATGAAAAAAATTTAAAAAAAAATAAACTGTTTAGAAGTAAAATACGGATAAGTAATTTTAATCTCTATAAAAAAAACGGCGAAGTAAAAATTAATTATAAAAATGTCCAAAAAAATTCGATAATAGCGGCAATACCTATAGGAACAGTGGTCAACTGCTATATAAAATATAAAGTATTTTCATATAATACAGAGGTTCCGGTAATAGCAATTTTATCAAACACATATTATTACAAAAATAAACAGTTTTTAAAAAAAGGCGATAAATTTTTTGGAATGGTCAGCGTAAAACACTCTATAAACAGACTCAATATACATTTTAACAGAATAATTAAAACTAACGGCTCATCGCTTAACATTAACGCTATAGCAATGATGCCCGATGGTTCCGGAGGCGTAAAAGGGGATGTTCATCATCATTATGAAACAAACGCACTGACGTCGCTAGCGCAGGGCGTGGTGGGAGCAGCCGCAATGTTTGCGGGAGGAGGCTCTGCTGCAAATTCTTCAGAGCCTTATACTTTTCAAGACCAGATAAGGCAAAATGTTGCGCAAAATGAATTAAATCAGGCTCAAAACGGTTTAGATTCAATGGCTTCTTCAGCACAGCAAACGACAATTACTTTACCAGAAGGAACACCAATAAAAATTATATTTTTGAGAGCCGTGTATATAAAATAATCTTATTAAATCAATATTAATCTATTAAAAATTATATTTTTGAGAGTCGTACAAACTAAATAATACTATTAAATCAATATTAATCTATTAAAAATTATATTTTTGAGAGCCGTGTACATTAAATAATACTATTAAATTAATATTAATCTATAATTTTAACTAAAAATATCATAAAACTATTATGAAAAGAGCTTTTGCAAAAAACATAAATATTAACAATGCTATCAATAATCATATTAACAGTGATATTAATAATCATATTAACAATGCTATCAATAATCATATCAACGATGATATTAATCATCATATTGACGATGATATCAGCAGTGCAAGGGAGAGAATAATTTTTATAATAGAAAATCTTGATGCATATTTTTTTGAAAGATACGAGCTTATAGAATCTATTTTAATTTCAATTATTGCCAAGCAGCATATGATACTGATAGGCGAACCCGGACTTGCTAAAACAGCTATATTAAAAGCTTTAATAAAACATATAAAAGGAATGAAATTGTTTGATTGTCAAATGACTCCTCAAACTGAAATAAATGATTTATTGTCTGATAATCCATTAAATAAAGGCAATGGTATAGATAAATGTGAAATTGTACTTATAGATGAATTTTTCAAGGGTAAAACTTCAACGCTTAATTCATTGTTATCAATAATGAACGAAAGAATATTATATAACCCTGAACCTCAAAATATACCGCTTATCAGTTTGTTTGCTACTTCTAATGAAAAACCTGACAGGACTGTTTCTTCTAATTTATTGCCTTTATATGACCGATTTTTATTAAGAAAAGAAGTGCTGCCTATAGCGGACGAGGATAATTTTAAGAATCTGCTAAAACTTGAGAATAAATACTCATTTAATAATATCAATTTAACATTAGAAGAATTAAAGAAAATAAATATTGCCTCCGGGAAAATAAATATAAAAGAAAATATTTATAATTTAATTTTCAGCATTAGGGGAGAATTAAAAAACAGACAGGTAATAGTTTCCGACAGAAGATGGCGCGACACGGTAAAAATTATAAAAGCAAAAGCCTTGCTTGAAGACAGATTGTACGTTTCAAAAAATGATATCAGGGCTATGGAGTCGTCTATGTGGACATACTATTCGGATATAAGAACAGTCAAAAGCATAATTAATAAGTATTTGTATTGATGAAATAAAAATAATAGAAACGTTTTTTTGTAATTCAATTTGTCGTCCAATCACAATTATATTGTATTTACAAAAAAGTCAAACAATATAATACAAATGAACAAAAATAAAATTTTAGCATTTAAACTACTCATTTCTTTTTTTATATTTATTTCAGAAATCGCATATTTATTTGTCTTCTCCGGTTTCTTTTATAATAAAAATTTAAATTATTATTTTTATTATTTTAACGATGTAAAATTAGTTTTAATTTTTTTACCGTTAACTATGTGGTTTTTTTCAGCTTATTCGCTTTTAAACATAGTCTACAACAAATATATTTATTTAAAGCCGGCAAAAAAGAAAAAAATAAAAAAAATTATGCAGAAAAATAATACATATTTATGGCCTGTTAAGGATAATGAATTAAAATTGGTAATTGGCGAAATACATAATAAAGACGGGAGCAGAAAAGAAAAATACGACTGGCTGACATTAAACGAAGACGGATTATATACAGGTCTTTTAATAATCGGTTCAACCGGCTCCGGTAAGACCAGTTCGTGCGCATATCCTTTTTTAGATCAGCTTCTGAATTGCAACAAAGATGCGAAAAATAAAAAAATTGGAGCGTTAATTTTAGACATTAAAGGTGATTTTTGGAAAATTGCAACAGGTATAATAAAAAACTACGGAAGGTCTGCTGACATAATTATTATAGAACCGGGTTCAGGGTATTTTTATAATCCGATACATTATCCAAAGTTAGATGTTTCTATAATTGCGGAAAGGTTATATTCCGTACTAGAAAATCTTAATTCTAACGACGGAAGACAGGACAGCTTCTGGAAAGATAAGTCTATTAATTTATTAGCCAGTTCAATAGGGCTTTTACGAATAACTTTTAAATATGTGACTCTCGATGCTGTTTACGAAATTATATCTGACGAAGAAAAACTGCTTAATATCATTAATTATTCAAAAGAGTTAATTGATTTAAAAAAAATAAATGAATCTGATGAAGGTAATCTGATGATGTATATAGATTATTTTTCCGGCAGCGATTATAAAAATCTTGATGAAAGAACAAAAGGAATCATTAAAAGCGAATCATTAAGGGTGTGCTCAGATTTTGTAAAGCCTTTATATAAGAAAACATTTTGTGCGCCTGAAAAAGATTTAAACTTTCCGGGTTTTCAAGAAGTGATAAATGAAGGCAAAATAATAATTCTGAGAATGCCGGAATCTCAATATGGTTTAATAGGTCGTGCTATAGGAATCATGCTTAAGCTTGACTATTTCAGGACTGTTTTAAACAGGGTATATAATGCCGTAATAAATAATAAGATTAATACGACAAGACCTGTACTTTTTCTATGTGACGAATATCAGAACTATGTTACATCTGGAGATATAGAGTCTGACGGCGAATTTTTTGCAAGATGCAGACAGTCAAAAGCTATTAATATTATGCTTACGCAGAGCTACAGTTCATTAAAATTAAAACTTGGTTCCGAAGAAAAGCTTAATTCCCTCATAGGAAATATTAGGTCTTCCGTATGGCTTTCTCTGAGCGATGATTATTCAAGAGAAAAGGCGTCAAAAATATGCGATAAAGAATTTAAAGCAAAAATTACCGAAAATATAACAGAACAGGATGACAGCGCCAGATTTAACTCTTATATAGGCGGTTTATTGTCCGATGATAATACGCTATCGCAGGGTACTAGCAAAACAATGGAAAAAATGCCTGCGTTTGATACCGATGATTTTGCTAACCTTAAGCTTAATCAGGCGATATATAGAATTTATTCCGATAAGGGTATAAAGGGGCCCGGCGTAGCCTACCTTCATCCTTATTATTTATCTAAATATAAGAGTTATTTTGATACTAATAATTATAGAAAATATAACAATACAGCTTAATATATTACATAATAATCTAAATAGCAGTTTAACTCATTTTTGAAGCGGGTAATTTAATCCGCCATTGGGCGGGAATTTTGGTTGACTTTAATATATATTCCATGAATAATTATAGAAAATATAACAACAATGATGAACTTGATATATTGGAAATTGCTTTTCTTTGTGTTTCTGGTTTATTTGCTTTATTTTATTTTTCAAATAATAAATTTAAATACTATATAAATTGTTTCTATGTATTTGCAACTTATGTGCTTAAACACTTTACAGCTGTGTCTGTTCTGTATTTAATTAATTTATATCTATTTTTCACCGGTATTTACGGTTTATATTTAATAATATTTGATATTAAAGTCACAGGCGCTAAACTTAAAATGCATAATAAATTAGAAAATTTAAAAATTAATAATGAAAATGAAGAGGATAACTAAATTGATTAATACAAAAACCACAAAAATTAAAAGAATAAAAAAAATAAAAAGAATTAAAAAAATTAAAGATAATTGCGATGCATTTTCAACTAAGCGGCATTTTTTAAATATTTGTTTATTTTTATTTATTTTATTAGTTTCATCCATTGTTTATTTTTATATGCAGTCTAAAACAGCTGACGCTCAGCCTTATTCAAATCCGGCAAAATACAGCTTTAAAAATAGGCTATATACGCACAGGCTTGCCATAAAATCAAATGTAATTTATAAACTGAACACTGCATTAGGCTACGTAAGCATTATAACCCTTCCGTGCATTCCGCTAAATGTGGCGATAGGGAGCGCATCGGATTTTTCGGAACAGATTATAGGAAAGCAAATATTTATTAAACCAATGACTTATAGTGATAAAGTTAATACAAATCTTGAAATTTTAACTAAATACGGGCTTATTAACATTCTATTGAAAATTACTAAGCCTAAATATGTAACTTATGATTTAAATTTAACACAGAGGGTAAATAACGTTTTTATCGTTAATTATATAAAAACAAAGCTCAAAAAAGACGAAGATATTATAAAAAAGAAATATATTGAGAAGTTAAATTTGCTTAGTAAAGAGCGTTCTTATATAAAAAAACAGAAGAAAGAAGTTGTTAAGCTTGTTTTATCCGTAAATAAAGTCAAAATTAGCAAAAAAATAAGAAAGAAAGGGTTAATATTAACAATTAACTCTTTAAGCCGCATAGGAAAATTTTTTTATTTGCAATATCAGCTGACAAATACTAGTAACAGAAAATTTTTTATTAGAAATATTTATTTGTATTTAGAAACCGGAGGCAATGTTTTTAACGGTTATAATCCGACAAAAATTAGGGAAATTATGCTCGTAAATAATCAGCCGCATAATAAACAATATATGCCATACAAAATTATTAGAAACGTCGCAGTATTTAAAATAAGCAAAAAGTACAAATCTATGCTGCTTAGTAATCTAAAACTTTCAGTTCATATTTTAGTAAACAAAAAATTAATTAAGTTAGACAGAGGAAATATATAGCAAACAGTAAAAAGATAAATTAAATTTTATGTTAAAAATAAAAAATTGATATTATATTATGTAATTAATGGGTTATATTGATAAATTAAATTTTATGTTATTAGAAAATTGATATATATATTATTGATATTTTGATAAATTACTTTACAGCGAATTAAAATTTTTTATTGATGTTATCGTAAAATTATATTATATTAAAATTATATTAAAACCAGATAATATAATACTATTAATGATTATACTCTTATTTTATATATTTTATGTTACGATATGATTTGACATTAAAATTCTAAATTAAAATAAACAGGTGCTATTATTATGCATAATAAATTTTCTATTTCTGCTATTTCTTTAATTTTATGGTTGTTTCTTTTTACGTTTTCAACGAATTTTAGTTTATTTTTCACTAAGTCGGCTTATGCTGTTAATTATCAAACCGTTAAACAAAAATCATACAGCAATAAATTAAAATATGCAGATGCTGTTTATGCCTCAAACCCGATTGTTTATGCTTTATATGTAAAATATTCCAATAAACCTTTGACTAAAAAAATTATTACCGGTTATATCAAGATTGTTAATCCCTCAAAATATAAACATGACAGGCTTAACGCTTTTTTATGGCAAAAATTATACTATAAAGACACAATAAAATTTAAAAAATTATTAAATTATGTTACGCACGTCAGTTGTTTTAAAGAATATATTAAAGCGGATATAGGAAATTATAATTTTAAAAAACACGGATTTTATTTAATGTATTATAACTCAAGGCGAAAAATTCAAAACGGTATGAAAACTGATAGAAACATAGATTTTATAAAGTCGATACACGGCGATATATATTATATGTTTAAAAAATTAACCGTTGACAATATTAATGCAGGAAATTTTAATTTTATTAAAGTAAATAAAAACAAAGCTAAACAATTTTTAAATTCGAGAACCGGAAATTTCGGACATATTAACAGGAATATTTTTTTAGAATACTATTACTTGCCCATAAAGGCTAAGAATAATATTTTAAAGGTTAAAATTTTAAAAGTTTTAGTGTATAATAATAAACATAAAGGTATGTTGATAGGAAGCAGGAGCCTATTAAATTAAATTATAAAACGGAAAGGAAGTCAGGGGAATATAATAATTGAAAAGTTATAAAGATAATAATATAAGAAAAGGCGTAAGATTAAATAAATTTATAGCCATGCATACGGGAGTTTCCAGACGCGCAGCCGATGAAATAATAAGAGAAGGCAGGGTTAATATAAACGATAAAAAAATTAGTCAGCTGGCAACAAGCGTATCCGGTGAAGATATTGTGATGATTGACGAAAAACGTATAGGAGCGTCCGATAAAGATTTTATTTATCTGATGATTAATAAACCGAAAGCGTTTCTTACATCAAGAAAATCAGAAAAAGGTTTTAGAACAGTTATGGATTTAATAGATAAACCTGAAATCGCTAAGTTTGTTTTTCCTGTCGGCAGATTAGATTTTATGAGCGAAGGCCTATTGCTTATGACAAACGACGGGGATTTTGCTTATAAAGTAACACATCCCAAATTTAATGTAATCAAATCATATGTAGTTGAGGTTAAGGGCGATATTACACCTGAAATATTCAGTAAAATTAAGAAAGGGGTATTCTTAAAAGATACCGGTTTATTAAAACCTCATAATGTAAAAGTTGTTAAAAAAAATTTAAATAAATATATTTTATTAATAGATTTAAAAAATGGAAAAAATAGGGAAATAAGAAAAATTCTTGAATTTCTTAATTTAGAAATTATTTTATTAAGAAGAATTAAAATAGGCGGTCTTCCTATTGGAGACTTGCGTTCCGGCGAATTTAAAATAATAAAAAAAAATGTTGCGGAACTTGTATTTAAAAAAGAAATTGAAACAGTGACAGCAGCTGCGTCAGAACGAGGAAAATTAACGTCGGAAAATAAGATTTATCATAATAATTCTCATAAACACAAATCAGTCGGCGTAAAATAAATGAAGGTAGAAAAAGTTATATATTATTCTTCTGAAAACGGTGTAAGTCCGGTATTAAAATATATTGAATCTTTGGATGAGATTACAAAAGAGCAAATTTATCATTCAATTGATATGTTTGTTAAAGAGTTTCCTGAAGTAAAAACAGTAAAAATTAAACATATGAGAGATAAATTCTGGAAAATTAAATTAGCCGACAGATTTAAAAGAAATCATAGAATTGTATATGTAGTAGTTAATAATACGATGATAATTCTTCACGCATTTCAAAAACGCAATTCAAAGCATCCGCCGGTCACTAAAATGGGCGTGCCGGCAAGATTGGATGATATTACCTGCAGGCTAAAGTTATAATAATAAGTTATAATAACAATATCTTTTAAAAAAGAGCCCCTAAAAGACACATTGTTAAATTATAATAGTTATAATGGTTATAATAGTTATAATAGTTATGATAGTTACAATAGTAAGTTATAATAACAATATTTTTTAAAAAAGAACCCTTAAAAGACACATTGTTAAGTTATAATAGTTATTATAGTTATAATAAAAAGTTATAATAACAATAGTTTAGTTCACGTAGTATAAAGCAGCAATGATTTAACGATTTTTTTTTGTTTTTTTGTATTTATAATCTATTTAGTCTATATTTTCAATTTTTAATTCATAGTTTAACAATTCGTCTTTATCGGATAAGGCTATGTAAATTTCTCCGAAATATTCTTCCTGGTCTATTCTGATTATTTCAAGTCTTGACATTTCCAATATTGATAGAAAATAGATTATAAACAATTCTTTATTTCCGCTGTAAATACTGCTATAGTCAATACATCCGTCATTACTAATGTCTCCGTTATTACAGCATCTAGATATAAGTTCTGAAAATTTCAGTGTTTTTGAATCTTGCAATATATTTACTATTTCAATTATTTTTTCTTTTATGGAGAATTTTGTTTTTTTTAATTCATAAGAATCTATTCTTGTTTTTGCTTCTTTTGCTATAAGGTAAAATGCTTTAGAAAGGGCATATATATTGGCTTCAAATAAAAGACTACCATATTTATCGTCGCTGACGTTATCGTCATTTATATTTGCAGCTATATTATTGCTGATATTAATATTAAATACATCCCTGCCTAAAATAGGCTTATTATCAAGGTAATAGGCAATGTCCTTAACTTTTTGATATTCAATAAGCATATTTGCCAATTCATTTCGGGGGTCTATGCTATTTATTCCGTTTTCAGAAGACGACTCGTCAGATAAAATAGTTTTGGGCAGCAGCATTAATGATTTTATATATATGAGATGTGCTGCCATTACGATAAAGTCGCCTCCGATGTCTATGTTAATACCGGATGAATTAAACGTTGTACCGTTTTTTTCATTCGTTTTTGTTTGAAGGAGGTTATTATTATCGTTATGAGCCGATTTAAATTGGTTTTCATTCATTCCTATTGCATTTAGATAATCCTCTGTTATTTCTTTTATAGGAATATCATAAATATTAATTTTTTTCTTTTTTATTAAAGATAAAAGCAGGTCTAAAGGTCCTTCAAAAAATTCCAATTTTACCGTATTCGGCATGTATTCTTCTGTTTTATTGCTGTTTGCGAGGCAATTTTCTTTATCTGCGATGATATAATCATCGTCGGCGTTTTTTTTTGGAGCTTCAATACTAGGAACAGCTTTATTATTTTCCAATTTTAAATTTAAATATTTCTTAAAATTAGATTATTTACAATAAAATTAAATCCTGTTATAAAGAAATTATACGGGTCGATTAATAATAGAATTAATATAACAAAAATTCCAAACGGTTCAATTTTGCTTAGCGAAGAAGAAAGCGGTTCAGGAAGTATGCTGACGGCAACCCTGCCTCCATCCAAAGGAGGAATTGGAATTAAATTAAAAATACCTAAAATAACATTAATCATAATACTTATAAAAAGCATGAAAGTAACCGGATAGATAAAATCTTTAAAAAAAATGCTTGTATTTGAAACATTTTGAAATTTAAATGTATGCAGAAATTCAAATAAATATAAATTCATCACAGGATAATTAAACAAAATTATTTTTAATAATATAAATGAAATAATTGCCAAAATAAAATTTGTTGCAGGACCAGCAGCTGCAACAAAAGCTGTATCTTTTTTAGGATTTCTTAACCCGTTGAAATTTACCGGAACTGGTTTTGCATAGCCGAATAAAAAAGGAGAGCCTATAACAATTAGTAGAATAGGCAGCAGAATAGTCCCAAAAGGGTCGATATGTTTTATCGGATTAAGGGTAAGTCTGCCTGCATTTTTTGCCGTATCGTCTCCGAATAAATGGGCTACATAACCGTGGGAAACCTCATGCAGTATAATGGCGAGCAGTACGGGGATTGCTGCAACTGCGATAAGCTGAATAGTGTTGTTCATATTTTTTATTTTACCTTTTTAAATTTGTTTAAATATAGTTTAGTTTTATATAGTTTAAATATAGTTTAAATATAGTTTAAATATAGTTTAGTTTAATTTAACTTAGCATAGTTTAGTTTTATTTAAATTTGATTACTTTTAATTAGTTTTTACTTAAGTTAATTAATTTATTTTAATTCATTCCAATTTTATCTCAATCTTTATTAATCTTTTGAGTTTTAACCAATTTTTTTTGAATTTGAAATTTTTAATTTAATGTCTGGTCTGTACGGACATTTATTTATCTTTTGAGCTTTAGGCAATTTTTTTATATGTATTTATACATTTCTTTATTGTATAATATTAAGGTGCAATTAATCAATTAATAAAACAATTTTTTTATATGATTAAATTTTTGAAAGATACTTTAATAAAAAAAATTTTAGAAGAAAAAATTTTGCCTTATGTTCAAAAACCCTCAAGATATATCGGAATAGAAAGCAATATCTCAAAAAAAGAGTTGGAGCTTGCCGAACTTAAATATCTAATCGCATTCCCTGATTTTTACGAATTAGGAATGAGCCATATAGGCATGGAAATAATATATGATGTATTAAATTCGCAGAACAATATTGCTTGCGAACGTGTTTACTTGCCGTACCCGGACATGATTGCCAAGCTCGTTGAGCATAGACTTCCGCTTTTTTCGTTAGAATCGAAAGAATCCATAAAAAATTTTGATATTGTTGGATTTTCTCTGCAATATGAATTATCTTATACAAATATCTTGTATATGCTCGAGTTGTCAGATATTTCCGTAATATCAAACCTTAGAGATATTAATGACCCTTTTATCGGAGCAGGCGGACCATGTGCTTTTAATCCGCTTCCGCTGAATGATTTCATAGATTTTTTTATCATAGGCGACGGAGAAGACGTTGTTGTAGAAATATGTAAGACGGTTATAGACACTAAAAAACAATATATTAATATTATTAATGAAAAAACAAATAGTAAAAATTTTAAAAATTTAAGACAGCATATAAAAGAAAAAATTTCTAAAATAACCGGTGTTTATGTCCCGGGAATATCTAATAAAATTAAAAAATCGATAATCTATGACCTCAATTCTATAAATTATATTAATAATCCTTTAGTTCCTGCAATTGAAACCGTGCACAATAGATTTTCCGTGGAAATTGCCAGAGGCTGTTCTTCAGGGTGCCGTTTTTGCCAGGCAGGGTATATTTACAGACCGGTAAGGGAAAGAAAAAAAGAAATGATAATAGATATCATAAAGAACGGAATAAATAAAACTGGTTTTGAAGAGCTCTCATTATCTTCGCTTTCGACCGGAGATTATTCCGATATTGAAATCTTAATAAATAATTTGTCGGAATTTACCAATGAAAAACTTATATCATTCTCTTTTCCTTCTATGAGAATAGGCAGTTTAAGCGAAAATATACTGCAAAAAACCTCAGAGATTAAAAAAACTAATTTTACGCTTGCGCCGGAAGCCGGAACGGAAAGGCTGCGCAAAATAATAAACAAAAACATTTCCGAAGAAGACCTGCTCTTTGAGGTAAAACATTTAGATTCAAAAGGTTTCAACAAATTAAAACTTTATTTCATGATAGGATTGCCTTATGAGAGACTTTCAGATATAGAAGGTATAAAAAATTTAATATTAAAAATTAAAAAAATATCAAAGCAATTAAATATCACCGTCAACGTAAACAATTTTGTTCCCAAACCGCATACGCCGTTCCAGTGGCATCCTATGAATACGGAAGCCGAACTTAATTTTAAAATAAATTATCTCAAGCAGTTAATAAAACCTTTAAATGTTATTTTCAAATATCAAGACCCTAAAGTAAGTTTTATTGAAGGACTTATTTCAAGAGGGGACAGCTTCATCCCAAAGATAATTTATCAGGCGTATTTAAACGGTGCAAAATTTGACAGCGAAAGAAAATATTTTAATTTTAACGCCTGGATAGATGCATTAAAATCAATTAGTATGGCAAATAATCTCAGCAGCAATGAATTATTAAACAACTATCTTTATTCCCAAAAAAACTTAGATGAAATTTTACCATGGGATTTTATAGACATAATGGTTGAAAAGGAATATTTAAAATCTGAATTTAAAAAATCTTTTGAATTAAACAGGTTAACAATTTATACAAATAACGGTGATAATGTCATTAAGCAAGGAAACAA
This sequence comes from bacterium, assembly GCA_021809845.1. Lineage (GTDB taxonomy): Bacteria > SZUA-79 > SZUA-79 > Acidulodesulfobacterales > Acidulodesulfobacteraceae > Acididesulfobacter. The sequence continues at coordinate 22,901 of JAJZJW010000020.1, forward strand.
AAATGAGAGTGAAGCTGTTAGTTATGTAACTGAAAATTGCAGACAAGTGTGCCATCTGTGCGGTGTATGCGATTTTAAAATAGTTAAGCCTGTGTATTCAATTAAATCAAAAAATAATAAAAACGATGACAACAAATCTATGAATTGCGTTGATGCTGCCAACGCTATAGATACTATAGATACAGATACTATAGACGATAATACTTTAAAATGCAAAAAAGAATGTAAAAAAACTGTAGATACTATAGACACTAGAGATACTAATAATACTCAAGCTGCAACATCTGTTCAAAGATATAATTTTTCAGATATTAAATCTACCGCATCTGGTACGGCTAAATTAGGAGATTCTAAGCTCCTTATACGCTATTCAAAAAGAAGCGGCATGAAGTATTTGGGGCATCTGGAAACAATCAAGATATTATTACGGGCATTGAGAATGTTAAATATTAAAATTGCTTATTCTGAATCAAAGTTCAGTCCTAAACCAAAAGTAAGTTTTTCAAATCCTATTCCATTTATGGCCGAAAGCGATTTTATGTATATTTTAGCAACTGTAAGCAATTGGAATGAAGGCGCAGGCAGCAGTGCATATTTTCATAATTATAATAATAACGGTAAAAATGCCCATAACGATAATTATAATAACAATGAAATTAATAACGATAATTATAACAACAATGAAAATAACGCAGAAAAAGAACACAGCAGCAAAAATTACAACGAATTAATTAAAGCCAAACTCAACGACAAACTGCCGGAAGGGTTAGAAATTTTACAGATAATAAATGTAGAACCTAATTTTAAGATTAAGGATATTAATTCATTTGTAATTAATTAAATTAAAAACTTTAATCAATTAAAGAGCAAGCAGACTATTACCGATTATTCATATTAATTCATTTGTAATTAATTAAATTTTAATGAGAAAAACAGAAAAATACAGTAAAATAATTAATTAACATATAATACTATAATTATATTTTAATAATAAAAACAGATAATAATAATAAAATAGAGTAGTTAACATAATATAATTAATGTTGGAGATTAGATTAAAAATGACTAATAATCTTAATAATAACAACAATAATAACCTTAATAATAATAATAATGATGATGACAACATTATTGAAAACATTATTAAAAAAAGCGCTGAATCATTAATAAGACAGGCTGCCGAAATAATGCCCGGAGGCGTTAACAGCCCGGTAAGAGCGTTTAAATCCGTTGATATGAAGCCGGTTATTATAAAAAACGCAAAAGGAAGTAAAATTTATGATTATAATGGTAAGGAATATATAGACTACGTGCTCTCGTACGGCCCTATGCTTTTAGGGCATGCAGACGAAAGGGTAGTCAATGCTGTAAAAAAAACTTCCGAAAGCGGTTTCAGCTTTGGAGCTACCACGGAAAACGAAATTCTACTGGCTAAATTAATAAACAAACATTTTCCTTCAATCGAAATGCTCAGGCTTGTTAATTCAGGAACCGAAGCCGTTATGAGCGCTATAAGACTTGCACGGGGTTATACCGAAAAAGAAAAAATTATAAAATTCGAAGGATGCTATCACGGTCATTCTGATTCCATGCTCGTAAAAGCCGGTTCCGGAGCGCTTACAACATCTGTTCCTTCCAGCGCCGGCATTACAAAATGCACTTCTGAAGACACATTAGTTGCAAGCTATAATGATATAGAATCCGTAAAAACACTATTTTTAAAAAATAAAGGCACAATCGCAGCGGTAATAATAGAGCCGGTTGCAGCTAATATGGGGGTTGTACTGCCAGATGACGGATTTTTAAAATCGCTGTGTGAGCTCACGCGTGAGAATAACGCTTTAATAATATTTGACGAAGTAATAACAGGCTTCAGGGTGTCCATGGGAGGAGCGCAGGAATTATTTGATTTAAAACCGGACATAACATGCCTCGGAAAAATAATAGGCGGCGGGCTTCCTATAGGCGCATTCGGCGGAAGAAAAGATATTATAGAATATTTATCGCCGATAGGTCCTGTTTATCAGGCGGGAACGCTGTCCGGCAATCCAATATGCGTTGCGGCAGGCATAGCCACATTAAAAGCGATAGAAGACGGCAATGCAGTACCCAAAGCTAACGAAGCTGCAAAATACTTAGTAAATAATTTAACGGTTGAGTTTAAAAAATTTCAGGATAAAATTACGATAAACAGTATATCATCCCTGTTTACGATATTTTTTAAAAAAGGGAGCGTTAATAATTTCCGCGATGTAATGGAAGCTGATACTGAACAGTTTAAAAAATTTTTTAGAATAATTCTGAATGAGGGACTTTTTACCGCCCCATCGCAGTATGAGGCAATGTTTTTAAGTTCCGCACACTCAAAAGAGGATTTAGATAAAACACTTTCTATAATTAAAAAAGCGACGGAACAAGTTTTAAATTAAATTAAGGGGTAGAACAGGAATCGTGCCAATAGGTAAATTTTTTTCTGCATTCGATGATATAAAGTTAAAAATGCGGTCGGCAAAAGCTGTTCAGTTTTTAGATTCCTATCAAAAAGATATTGATTCAATAAGTACAATAAAGCCTCTAAGAATAAGTGTAGTAGGAGAATTCAGTTCCGGAAAATCTACGTTTCTTAATGCGTTGATTGGTAAAGATCTTTTGAGTCACTCAAGAAACGAAACCACTGCAGTTTTGACATATATTAAAAATTCTATCGATGAAAAATTAATAGCATATTTTAATAATGGTGACGAACCGCTTGTGATGGAGTTAAATCATAAAAACATAAAAGAAACAACTACGGTTAAAAGTAGAAGGTTTAATGTTGCAAAAGATATAGAAAGGATAGAAATATTCGTTCCTTTTACAGGGGTGAATGATGATATTATTTTTGTTGATACTCCAGGATTAAATGGAGTATCAGAAAATCATAGAGAAATAACTATTGAAGAAATAAGAAATGCTGATGCCAGTATTATACTTTTTCTTGCCAATAAGGGGCTTACGGACAGCTCAAGAGAATTTATTAGGTTATTATGCAGATATCAGAATAGATATATTTTTGTTTTAAATGCCATAGATCAGTTTAACGAATCAGAAGGGGAAGATATAGATGAAGAAATAGAAAGATTTAAAACTAATTTAACTAATCTTTTATATGAAGAAAAAGTCTCTACAGACAAAATTGAATTATTCGGCGTATCTTCTTTATATGCTCTTCAATCAATAGATGACGATTTTAAGGTTTGTGACGGGGAACTCAGTGATTCCAAAGTAATTACTATTAATAAAAGATTTGAAGAGTTTAAAAATTATATATTTAATATTTTAAATAATGAAAAAAATGAAATACAATATCAAAAAAATATTAAATACCTATCAAATATTATTTCTGCAGTAAAAGAGAAACTCAATCAATATCTTACAATTATTACTCATAAAATTGATAATAACGAATTAAACTTAGTTGAAGATAAAGTAAAAAAAATGGGGTCCTCAAAAAAAGCCTTTGAAGATTCAATCTTTAATTTTATAGAAGCTAGGGGAATAGACCTAATAAAAAATTTAAAAAATGAGATACAATGCAAATATAATACTTTACTGGGGAAGGCCAATGATATAATAAATAAAGAAACTTTCGAGTCGATACAAAATGATTTTGAAAATAAATATGCCGATTTAATTAGAAATCATTCAGCTCAAATCAATTTATATATTCAAGATGCCATTGAAAATTATATTGAGGACATATATAATAGCGCAATTTTAAAAATCCGGCAGAAGTATCAGATTAAAATAAATTTAGATGAAAATGAAAAATTATCTATTAATTTGCCGGATTATGACGAAAATAATATATATATATGAAGATGAGTTGGTAAAAAAAAATAAAGAATTAGAAAATATAAATGATAAAATTAAATCATTAGAAAAGAATAAGGAAACCTTTTCCAATAAAAACAAACAGCTAAGCCAAAATAAACAAAATGAAGAAATTAGAAGAACTCAGTTATTAAGCGAACGGAACAGGGAAAAAAATGCTCTAGGTGTAAAACCTCAAGCTAAAATAATTAAAAAATAAATTGACAAAGATGGTTTGTTCGATGGTATTTGGAGGGTCTTGCATGTTGGAGGTAAAGAGATACGCGAAGAAATAGATAATTCGCAAGTATGCTATTATAATCAAAAAAAAGATTACATAGATACCTATTACCGCAATAAACTCTTACAGAATGAGTCTCAATTAAAAATGATTAATAACGAAATAGATAAATATGAAACAAAAATAAAATCAAATGAAACAGAAATTTACATAGCTAAAAGAAAAAAATAGATATAGAAAAAGAAATTAAAATATTAAATGAGGAAAGAGAAGTTTTTATAAACAATAATAAAAAAGAATTTTTAAAAAAAGTTCAAAAAAATATATATTCAAAGATAGAAGATATTCTTGAAAAAAAGAAAGAAAAAATATTTCTGCTGGAGACTATTCTGTAAACAATTGCGGGTTTGTCTAATTCATGGCATTAGCTATTTTATTTTTGCTTAGAATTAACTTTTTTATTTTATTATGGAAAAAACTTAAAATATTTTAACTTTATCGTTTGCTTAACTCTAAAATAAAAATCCTACTCCGATGATTCAAGCCGGAGTAGGAGAATAAATAAATCAGATGCCTTTATATTTATATGAAACTTAAGGTTTTAATGCCGGTGAATATGCGGTAGCCCTGAAGTTTCCGGTAATGCCCGATACCATAAAAATCACTTTATTAGAATCGCTGCCATATTGAAGCACAAGATTCGGAACAGTGCTAATGGTTACAGGTTTAGTGGATGCAAGAGAGCCGACAAAAACTGAAGGTGACGGTATCAAATGATTTTTATTGCTTGTCATTTTGTAGCACACGTCTTTTTTATTAAAATACGCATGAACCGTTATGTTTACGTTAGAATTCATTATCTTTTCAGTAGCATTAAAAATATAAGCCGTCACTCCGTTGGACTGGTAGTATTGCCGCTTAATTGGGTTGTTGCCTGCCATCATGGAAAGCGTCATTGATGCCTTGGGTGCTCCATATATCGATGTCATCTGATTATATGTATCTCCAACCGCACCGATAGCCCTTTTAGGTAAAAAGGAAACGAAACAAAAAAGTATTGTCGAAATAATAAAAAACGTATTTAATTTATTCATGATGGCAATCACCTTTATTTATTAATATTATACCTCAAAAATTTATGATTTTAACACAATTAAGGCGCCACCCCGATTCCCCAGCCGTATTGGGTATTATAAGGGGACGACCAGAACATGGTCTGGTTAAACATAATGGGAAGCCCAAACTGTTCAAACCCATTGGCAGAATTTTTGGAGTATGTAAATACATTTTCGGCTATTATGCCATCCCCGCTTGGAATTGAAATATTGCAAAAGTCATATTCGCCCGTTGTGCTGTCTATAATGTATGGGCTTGTGTATGTGAAGGCATTTAACGACGAGTAAGAGCCTGAACCGGATAAAAGCCCGTAAGTAACCGCTAAATCTCCTAACATTAAATCTTGCGGTAAACCTGGACAATTAGTATATTGACCGTCATTGGGCATGGCGTAAGTTAAAGCATTATTGCCTAAATCTATAAATGGATTCCCCGTATCAAATATTGAATAGAATGGATAACCGCTTGTGTCCGTTATGTACCCCCCAAATTCAGATGGTATTTCAGGAAAATTATTTAGCTTCTTTTTGGAACTCGGATAAAATGTGCCGCCAGAGACGCTATTATTGCTTTCCGTGTTTAATCCCAGTATTAAACTGCCCGCTGATTCTCCGCCAGTCACAAAATCATAACCGTCGCTTGTTAAATTTGAATCCTGATTTAATGACAATATAAAACCGTTATTCATGTTGTCTGGAAGCGCAAAAATTATAGAAGGAGTAAATGCTGTTTCTTGACCATTACTACCATTAAACCCAAAACTACCATAGGGCGAAAGCCCTAATCCTAAATCGCCGTGTATGCCGGCACCGTCAACGTTTTGATAGCTTACCCCTGTTACTAAGGAATTACAATGGGTTGTATCACTTGGGATAGTGGGGGAGCAACTTGTTGAGATTGAAATAGGAAAATTGTTTACCGTTATTCCATTCGGAAGGGTCAAATTGACAAGGGCGACAAAACCGGAAAATGTAACCCATTCTGGGGAACCAAAACTTGCCGTAAATAGAAAACGGGTTGGAATAATATTTATTCCGGCATTTTGCAAATCTGACTGATTGACGTTAATGCCCGTAGCTCCGGTATCGACAAGAAGATTAAAGGGTTGTCCGTTGATATCTACTGTGGTATAAAGCCTGTTTTCATTATTTGACCAGTAAAGGGGTAAAATGTTTGATGATGCGGAACTAGAAACTTGATTTAAGCTCCATGGCGTTTCATATATCATCTGATAGGATGCCCCCGTAAGCGGAACCTGAAGGGACTGATAATTTTCAGCCGCATCTATTGCGAACTGCCCTTCCCCGGAAATATACGCAGGTAAAGCAATAATAACAGAACTGCAGGCTTCTTGAGCTCTTATACTAGAATCGCTTTGAATGCATGATGCAAGAGCATTTGCAATATTGTATATTTCGAGCGTGTCACCAGCATTTAAGGATAAATCGGATAAAAACTGACTGGTTTGCCCGCCGGGTATATTTAAAGAACCATTTGTGTTCACACTCCCGCCAACTTGGTTTGTCGCATAACCAGCTTCGGCGGTTGTCAGTTCATTAGCGTTTAGACCTATATTGGACCCATAAATTGTTGAAACGGCTTCAAGAGTGTTAGTTTTGTTTTGATAATTCTGTATTCCAGGTACGACAACATAAAATAGTGGAACCGTTGAATTAGAAGTGGTATATGAAAAGGAATATTGACCCAAATTTGTATAAGTTGTAATCAGAGGATTTGTTTCCCCTAATTGATATAATTCTACCTCATATGAGGATGAGGAAAGAATGTTATATCCACCATATATTGTTCCAGAAACAGTATAAGTGTAGCTATTGGTGGTGACGCCGCCTCCGCCTCCGCCTCCGCCTCCTCCCCCGCATCCGGAGAGCAAAAAAGAACCACTAAATAAAAAAAGGATTAAAATTAAAATGGAAAGACTAAATCTTTTGAAAGAAGAGGTTATCACGCCATCATCCTCAGTTTTGAGTGGTGGAGGGTATGGGAATCGAACCCACGACCTGCGCCATGCGAAGGCGCCACTCTGTAATTATAACTTATTGATATTGTTAATGAATTAGTAATATAAAAATTGCAATGGGACAATTTCGGGACAAAATGGCTATTTTGGACTTATTCGTTTGCGGCTTTATCCCGATGAATTCTTTCTTCCCTGAATCCCATATGTACAAGTATATCGTATAATCTATCTATTCTGTCATTTAAAGACTTATTGTTTTCCTTAATTGTAAATCGTATAATAGAATTGACCCCTTATCGTCATTTAAAATTGACCCCCTATTTTAAAACAAATTAATTTATAATAGCCGCATAAAGGCGGCTAAAAAAGTCTGCCTTTTAGTTAACTTAAT
>JAJZJW010000053.1 GCA_021809845.1 bacterium
ATCTGATGACGAAATTAGTAAAGTTATAAAAGCTATGAAGAGTTTTTATAAATAAATAAAGGTGTCAATTTATTTATTAATAATTTGCATTTTAACTTAAAAATAACACTTCCAATATAAATGAATACAACTAATTTCAGTACTACGATACTGTTTTCGCATGACAAGCCTGTGATTGCAAACAGACAGTTCGACAAATTTGAAACATTATTGTTTTTGCCGCCAAACCAAGATAGGATAGCTGAAGGCGGATTAAGGAAAAAAGGAAACTTCAAGCATAGTTATAAATATATTGTTAATAATGATTGTTTGAGTGCAAGCTGCAATTCATCATTTGAGGCGTCGGAGGGCAAAAATAAATCAACGGCAGGCGTTCTTTATTCAAGTGTAACCGCAACGGCTTATGACAACACCGATTATGCTGAATCTAAAAAAAATAAAATTGATTCGGATTGCAAAACCGTTACCGGCAAATGGTATATATGCGATACGGACGGTAATCCCGTAAAACCTGCTCCTGTGGAAATTCAAGAAAAAATAGAAGGATATGTTCAGAGCCTTCAGGATAATATAAATTGCGATGTTGAAAATACCGATAAAAATGAAGATGCTTTGCAAAGGCCTATTACATTTCTTCCGTTAATAACTGTAGTAACGGTTGTTTTTAACGGAGTAAAAACGCTTGAGGAAACTATTAAAAGCGTAATAAATCAAACATATCTTAATGTTGAATATATAATCATAGACGGAGGCAGCACGGACGGAACTCTTGATATAATAAAAAAATATGAAGATGTCATTGACTATTGGGTAAGCGAGTCGGATAAGGGGATTTATGATGCAATGAATAAGGGAGTAATACTTGCTACGGGTATGTGGATTAATTTTATGAATTCGGGCGATCATTTTTATAATCCAATTGTCTTATCGTTATTTTTAAATTCAAAAGATAAGGATCATATGATATACGGGAATGCCTTATTAACGCCTATTAATAAAATGCAATGTCAAAAATTATGGCATTTAAATCCTGTCAAACAAATAATTCATCAATCAGTTTTTATGCCTGTCACATTCCATAAGATAAATAAGTTCGATTACTCAAAATATAAAATTATGGCTGATTATGCGATAATTAGAAAATTTATTATTAAAAATCCTTCAAATATTAAATATTGCAATGCTGTTATTTGTGATTATGATTATAATGGAATTAGCACTAATATGCCGCTATATAAATATTGGACGGAAAAGCTTGCAGCATTACATAATTATAGTAATTTCAATAAATTTCGTGTATTAATACATATTCTACCAAGAGTCATATATTCTTATATTAAAGCTATAAATAAAGCATAAATGAAAAAAAAATTATTGTATTTAACAGCTTTTCCGCCTAATAGAATGTCTGCAGGTCAGAATTATAGCAGATATACATTAGAGCAACTTTCAGAAATATTTGACGTAGATCTTTTATATTTTGATTATAAAAATCAAGATATTGACGGTGAAGATAATTGTTTATCGATTGAAAAAATTCAAGTTTCTAAAATTTGTAAATTGTTTAATTCTATTATATTGTTTTTTTTAAATCCAATTATTACAAATAGATTTAATATAATAAAAGCTTTCAAATTACATAAAATTATAAAAAAATATGACATAATTTATCTTGATTTTTCGCAGGTATTTTTATATGGGTTGATAGCATTTAAGAAAAAAAAAATATTTATGGTTCATGATGTTATTTCTCAAAAATGTTCAAGGGAAAAAAGTTTATTTGGAAAAATCCTATATATTCAAGCTTTCATAACAGAAAAAATTATATTTTCACTTCCTAATATATACGTTTTTTGTGTTAGTGAAAAGGATAAAAATTTATTAAAGGGGTACTATAAAATAAAGGCGGAAGTTGTTAAACATTTTATTGAAAAAAAAATTTTATTACTAAACTATAATAACATTATGATAGAAAATTATTTTTGTTTTTATGGAGCATGGCATAGAGAAGAAAATACAGAGGGGTTAATATGGTTTATTAAAGAAGTTCTTCCTATATTGTCGATTAAAATAAATTTTTATATAATTGGAAGCGGCATTAACGATAATCTTAAAAAAAAGTTGAATAATTTTAAAAATTTTAAAATAATTGGATATCAAGATGATCCTTATATAATAATTGCAAAATCAAAAGGGTTAATAGCGCCTTTGTTTAGAGGTGCCGGGGTTAAAGCAAAAGTAGTAGAGAGTCTTGCGTGCGGAACGCCTGTTTTGGGTACTGAAATAACTTTTGAAGGGATTAATTTTAACGATCAAAAAGCTATTTTTGTTTGCAGTCACCCTGAAGATTATATTAATTATATTAATTTATTATTATCTATAACAAAATTAGAAAAAATCAATATTAGAGATAAATTTTTAAAATTTTATATAAATAATGAATCAATTACTACCAAAATCAGCGATTTAATATGATTAAATATAGTATTTTTTTGTTTATTTGTCTGTTTTTATTAACTTTTGAATTAACGGAAAAAAAATATCAAAAAACATCGTTTTATGTTTTAATGATTTTCCTAATTTTAATTTCCGGATTAAGATATAAAATAGGTAATGATTTTACTGAGTATATACGTTATTTTCATTCTTTTTTAAAAAATTATAATTCATACGGATATGTTGAGCCAGGTTTTAAATATATTGTTTTATTTTGCGCCTTTTTAGGTTTGAATTGGCAATTACTATTTTTTATTTTTTCTTTTTTAACTATAATTTTATTTGCTATATTTTTTAAGAAATATTCTAAATATCCGTTATTAAGTGCATTTATTTTTTTTACCTTTCCTATTTTTTACCTTACTAGTTTGGATTTAATTAGAGAATATTTGGCTATTGCAATATTTACATACTCATTGAGATTTATAGAAGAAAATAATTTTATCAAATATATAGTTACTATTTTAATAGGTGCTTTGTTTCATTTTAGTATATTAGTCTGTATTCCGTTATATTTTTTATTCAAAATTAAAAAAATAATACCATTTGTAGTAATTTATTCTTTTTTGTTTTTTTTGGGTATTTTGTTTATAAAAATAGTTTTGCATTTTATAGATATTTCTAATATTTATTTAATGCATATGTTTCATTATAAACCTAATCCAACGCTAATAGTATTATCTATATTCTTTTTTATATTTTTTTTAATCAATAAAAACAAGTTATTAAAAATAGATTCTTCGAATATTTTTTTTCTAAAACTTTATTATTTATCAATACCATTAATTTTAACACCACTTATTTCTAATTTTCCAGCTGAAGGTTTCATAAGAATGTCAACTTATTTCACAATAAGCATTATGATACTCTTTCCTAATTATATAAAGTCAATAAATAATAAATATTTAAGAGCCACATTTACCACTGTATTAATTTTTGCTTCTTTAATTTATTTTTATCATGTTTTATATATTAAGGGTTATGCTAATCATTTAATTCCTTATAAAATTAATATAAATTTTACAAAAAATATTTATTAATTTTTTAAAAAATGCATTTTCTTATAATCAAATTTGGAGCATTGGGGGATGTTGTCAGGACATCATACTTTGCAAAAGCACTTAAGGAAAAATATGGCGATTCTTTAAGGATATCTTGGTTGACAAGCAATGAATCTTATTCTTTGATAAGATTTAATCCTTTTATTGATGATTTGTGGACTGATTTTTGCCAGGCTTCTTATTTTAAATTTGATCATATTTTTAGTTTAGATGATGAATTAGAAATATTAAATAATTTAAATTTATTAAAAACAAAAAAAATTACTGGAGCTTATTTAGATAGCTATGGTAAGCCTTCGTATACTGAGGACTCTTCAAGTTGGTTTGATATGGGTTTATTGTCCATTTTTGGTAAACAAAAAGCAGATTATTTAAAAAAAATTAATACATATGGACACATGGAAATATTTGCTAAGATATTTAATGTTAAAAATGTTGAACCGAATTTTTATGGAAATAAAATTTACGAATCTTGGGCATCTAATATAATTAAACAAAATTTCATTAATATTGGCATTAATCCTTTTGCTGGAAAACGTTGGCCTTCTAAAGAAATAAATATAAAAGAATTAAAATTATTAATACTTAAGATTTTAAATTTATCAATAGATAGACCTATTAATATTATATTATTAGGCGCAGGGGAGGATTACTATAAGAATAAAAAAATTGCAAATTCAATAAAGAATAAATCTTTGCTTGTAATGCATACAGATGAATATGTTTTAAAAATAGCGGCTGTTGTTAAATTTTTAAATTATTTAATATCTAGCGACAGTTTAGCTATGCATTTAGCTATAGCTCAGCATGTACCTACTTTATGTTTTTTTAGTCCTACCTCCGCTAATGAGGTTGATAATTTTAGTTACGTAAAGAAAGTTATTTCAACAAGCATTGATTATTGTTCTTATGAGAAAAATGCTGATAATTCTAGTATAACTGCCTATAGACTTTTTGAAGCTTTTAAAGAGCATGTAAGTTTGTTAGGTATCATAAAATAAATTAAGTAATTAATATAAAAAATACTAATGATTTCTTATTCGGTTGCTATTTGCATTCCTTTATTAAACGGCGGTAAACTCTGGAATAAGTGTATTTCAGCGATTCTTGATTCAGAGTTTAAGCCTAATAATATTTTAGTAATTGATTCGGGCTCTACCGACGGGAGCGATATTCTTGCAGTTAATGCCGGTTTTAAACTTATCAGAATCGATATGAATGACTTTGACCATGGAGGCACAAGGCAGATGGCGGCTGAACAGCTAAAAGATTATCAAATAATTATTTATATGACGCAGGATTCTATTCTTGCTTCTCCTCAAGCTTTGGGATCATTAGTATCAGCTTTCGGCGATGATAAAATCGGGGCAGCTTACGGGAGGCAACTGCCGCGAAAAGAAGCAAATCATATTGAAGCTCATGCCAGATTTTTTAATTATCCCGATACTTCAAATAAAAGGACTTCTTTGGATATACCTAAGATGGGTATAAAAGCCGCTTTTATGTCAAATTCATTTGCGGCATATAGAACAAAGGCGCTATTTGAAGCAGGTGGGTTTCCCGATAAAATTATTTTTGGAGAAGATACATTAGTTGCCGCACGTATGTTACAATTAGGTTGGTCAATAGTTTATACTGCAGATGCAATGGTTTATCATTCCCATAACAATTCTATTTTAAAAGAATTTAAACGATATTTCGATATTGGAGTAATGCACAGGGACCAATCTTGGTTTATAAAATTATTCGGCAAACCCGAAGGTGAAGGTTTGCGTTTTATAAAATCTGAATTAGCATATTTATTTAAGGTTTCACCGTGGTTGATACCTGAAGCATTTATTAGAAATTTTGCAAAGTATGCGGGTTATAAAATTGGTCAAAGAGCAAAATATTTACCTAAAACTATAAGTCGTAAGTTGAGCTTAAATGAGCGTTATTTTGAGCGATAGGTAAAAATTTTATGGTAAAGTATAAAAATATATTATTTATTTTATCTTTAGTTTTAACCGACCTCCTTGTTTTTTTTGCGTCTTTTACTGCGGCGGTTTACGTGAGAATTTTGATTTCGTTTGTCTATCCTCGGCTGCCGCAGTTTAATCCTAATATCGGCACGTTAGTCGATAAAGTATGGTGGATGCCTTTTATATTGATTTTTTTTATTAATTACGAAGGGCTTTACGTTAGAAGGCTGCCTTACTGGGAAGAAGCAAAAG
>JAJZJW010000054.1 GCA_021809845.1 bacterium
AAAAATGTTGACAATTTTTGTCGGTTATGTTAAAAATAACGACTATATTATTTATAAATATTAATATTGTTTTTAGTAAAATTTATTAACGATATAACAATATACGATTTGAATTTTAGACATATTTTATAATAAATTCAAATAATTACGAAAATGAAAAATATAAAAAATGAAAATAAATGAGCTGAAATTAACATTAAATCGGCAAAAAATTAAGATTGGCATATTAGTTGCATATTATAATATCGAAGATAAACAAATGATAAAAAATAAAATTGCGGTACGCAGGTACGGCAAAGCAAGTAAAATTGCTGCAGAAAAGCATAAAGTATATACATATAATGCAGCAAAAAAACATAGCGGTTTCAATGGTTTTAAATAAAGAATAAAAAACAAAGTGCTTTAATTAAAGGAGGCAACAAAATGAACATTAACAAGTTAAAAGGCAAGAAAGGCTTTACATTGATTGAATTGTTAATCGTCATCGCCATTATCGGCATATTGTCGGCGATAGCAATTCCGACGTATTTGAATTATGTAAACAGAGCTAAAGATTCGGAAGCTCATACTAATCTGGGCGCGATATTTACGTCGGAAACGGCATTCAGCGCAACAAATTCGGTTTATATTTCGGCTGGAAATGCTGAGACGACCGGTATGCCATCAATAGCTGCTGGAGTTACTACTACTACATCAACACATCCGTTCTACTCTCCAACATTAGCAACTCTTGACGCATCAAACGGACCGTTCACCTGTAATGGAGCTACAGCAAGTGCAGCAGGTACATTGGCACCTACAAGCGTCTATACTATAGATCCCGCAACTGGAGTAGCTACTGCACCGACACCTTATACAGGGACTGGAGGACCTTCTGCCGGCGGATTTGCCACAATGGGTTTTTTGCCTAAAGGAAGTTTATATTTCTGGTATCAAGTCTCAGTATCTCCTGCTGCAAACACTTCAGCGCCGTCTGGGTCTGGTGTTACGTCAATGGCTTCAGCGGGTGTTACTGACGGATATTGCGGCGGAGGACTGACTGCCTTAGCGGGAACAGATTTTGCAGGCTCAAATCCTCAAATTTACGCTATTAACGATTATTCAACTACGCCTACTTTGACTTTAGGACATTCGTTCTAATAGTAGGCAATATTTGTAAAGCGCAGTTTTATCCCCCTTTGTTGATTGAACAACAAAGGGGGATATTTATTTTTTAAAAAAAAGGTGTCAGATTTATTTATTCTCTTACTCCCGACTGCGTTTGGCGTGGTTTCGGAGTTTTTATAGCTAATAAATTATTAAAAATGAAAAAAGTATAAAAAGGGGTCAGAATTTATTTATCATAAAAAATGTGTCATATTATAAAAAGGTATCATATTTATTTATCCAATTTATCTCATATATTTATCTCATATATTTAATTCATATATAAAATTTAGCAAATTTCATCGTTTAATATGTATTCCGCAAAAAAAATAAAATCGCTTAAATCGGCAGGGTTTACGTTATTAATTCTATTCCTTTATTTTTTAGCATTTGTTTTTATGACGTATCCTTTAATAATCCGTTTTACTTCGGCAATCCCCGGAAACGGCGGAGACCAGTATCTAATGACTTGGTTCTTCTGGGAATTTTATCATTACGTCTTCGTTCTTCATAGGTTCCCTTATTTTACGCATCTGGTATATTATCCCTTCGGCGTTCCTCTTTACGTTACGACCGATATGCCGGTCAATTCTTTTATAGCTTCCGTTATCTATTATTTTTCTCATAATCTTTTGCTTGCGTTTAATATAATATTTTTATTATCAAGTCTTTTAAACGGCTATTTTGCATATCTTCTTGCGAACGATGTCTTAAAAAACAGGACTGCTTCATTTTTTGCTGGTCTTATATTCGCTTTTTCTCCTGTATTGATAGAACAGATGAGGTGGGGCGATATAAACATCTGGTCCTGCTACGGCATTCCTCTGTATATATTATTTTTTAACAGGCTTTATAAAGAACCTAAAGCAAAAAACGCCATAGGCGCGGCAGCAGGTCTGTTTCTTGCCACTTATGCTGGATTTTACGAATTTACCGCCATGCTCTTAGTCTATTCTTTATTTTTTATAGTTTATAGATTTATCGAAGAAAATTACAGAATAGGAAAAGAAAAACCGCATTACGAAGACAAAACGCAGAGCGCTGCAACAGGCAAAACATTTCTTGCAGGTTTAACCTTTACGGAAATAAAACAGCGGTTTTTAGACAATATTAGCGGTAGTAAAATATTTAACAATAAATATATAAAAAATCTGTTATTAATGCTCGGTTTATTTGTTTTAGTTTCATCGCCTTTTTTATTGCCCGCAATATATTATGTTTATCTAAAACCCGGAATATTAGAACTTAACCCTACCCTGTTCTGGACTAAAGCCTACAGTTCGACCTTTATCAATTTATTTATTCCGCCGTTCTTTAACCATGCGCTTCTGCCTTTAACGAAAGATATTTATTTTAATAAATTTTATCCTATTATAGACAGGGGAATGAATTCCAATAACTTTTTAGGCTACGTTCCCATTCTGTTTTTTGCTGCAGGCATATATTATTACTTTAAACTTAAAAAGAAAGGCGCTTTAAAGATTTACGGCATACATAAATCTGTTCAAAATAAATTTATTGAAACTAAATCTATTCAAAATAACTCTGTTCAAAATAAATTTATTGAACCTCTCAACCCTCTCAACCCTTCAGGCGTTAAAAATATAGGAAATATAGAAAATAATATAGAAAATAATATAGAAAATAATAATATAAAAAATAACAGCCTAAAAAATCAGCCGGACACTGAAAATAATACTTATAAAAATGCCGGCAAAGAAATTGATAAAGACGAATTAGATAATTTTAAGTTTTATTTAACGGCTTTTATATTTTTTCTGTTAATGGCGCTGTCTCCTTTAGTTCATATAGTTGATAATATAAGGGTGTTTGACCCTTTTGTATATGTTCTTGATATTCTGCCTGTTATAAAAGACGTGCAGGAGTCGGGAAGATACATGATAATCGGGATGCTTTTTTTCGGCATCTGCGCCGGATTCGGTTTAAAATATTTTTTAGAGAATGTAAAATCAGACCCTAAAATCTTATATAAATATAATTTGAGCCGTTATATAATAAGTAAAATAAAAAACAGAAAACCGATAAAAACAACTTCAAGGGAAACTGGAATTGAAAATATCAATAATACAGGCAAAAACTCAAAAGTTCTTTACGATAAAATCTCTTATATTTCCTTTATAGCGGCTGTATTTTTATTTACGATAGCCGGATACAGCTCTTTCGGTTTTGAAATGCGGGATTTTAAAATAACTAAAGGAATATACGCTCTTAAAAAAGCTCCTTACGGACCGGTTCTTGTCATTCCTTTCGTTCAGGGCGGGTTTAAGATGTATCAGCAGACGGTTTACCAAAAACCGATGTATGCCGGATATGTCATACGATACGGATTTCATAATTTATATAAAAAATATCTGCCTTACAGATTTTATGACGTTTACGGAGCAAATTACAAAACAAATCATAATCAGATAGATATTTACAGACTCGGCAAGCCCGACAATCTGATAAGAAATTTTAAATATTTAAAAATACTTAAAGTTAAATATCTTTTAATACTTAAAAACAGGCTTGACGGCTATGCGGGAGTCTATCATAATAAAAAATATAAAAACGGAACGGATAAAGGCAGTGGCGCAAACAACAATTTAACGCCGTTAGAAATCAAACAAAAGTCTTTATATTATATAAATAAATTTATAAAGACGGAAAAAGGCAAAGTGGGAATGCTGTATAACGGAAAAAATATTATGATACTTAATTTAAAATGAAATATGTAAACAATGTGCTTATAATAAAATACTTACAATAAAGTGCTTAAAATAGCATAAATATAATAAAATATTTAAAACAAGATATCTAAAACAAGATATTTAAAACAAGATAGATATAATAAATATTTAAAATAAATACTTAAAATAGCATAGATATCATAAAATACTTAAAAAATAAAAACATATAATAACAAGGTACAAGATTATTTACTCGTCTACTCCCGACAGCGTTTAACTTGGTCTGGCGTATTTATTTTTACTTTACTCCAACAAGTGTGTCAAAATTTTAAAAGAGAGGATTGCTATCATGAATAATTTTAATAACTTATTGATAGAAGTTAAATGGCAAGCAATTGGCGACAATAGCAAATACTGGAATAGTTCGAGATGTCTTTATGCTTATTTGCATCCAGAAACATATGAAATTTTGTATATTGGAAAAGCCGACGGGGCTACTACCGTTAAAAATAGATGGCACGCCAAAGATAAAGACGAATTATGGGACTTTTTGAATAAAAACGGCATAAAAGAACATATTCCAATAATTGGTTCTGTTTATTTGCCTGAGTCTAATAAGTTTTCATCCGAACTATTGAAAGATATTGAGGGTTTATTTATTTATAACGAACAGCCAATCTGTAATATAAATAATAAAAAAACGAGAGGCATTTCTCGACCGGGTATGATAATAAAATGCAAAGGAAAAATATGGCCAGGTAAAAAATTATATAAAGACAAATAAAATATATTTAAATAGTAATATTTATAATGATATGAATAAAAAATTATGGCTTTATGAAGACAGAGATTGCGAATCAAGATTTATGGAAGCTTTCAAAGCTCATCCAGGATATTTATTCTCGCTTACTTACAAGATTCTACGAGATAGCTCTTTGGATTCAGATTTTATATGGCTTTTATTCAATTATAAATTTAATGCAAAATTTAGAATTGAAGACGAAAAAGGTAATTTAAGAGACAAGCCGAATATTGAAGTTGATATCGTAGGCGGAAAATGCGAATCCAATTTTATAGATAATAAACTAATCATTAAACCTTTATTAGATTTTATTGTAGCAATAGAAGTTAAATGTTCTCGCTACGATTATAATGAAGAAAACGAAGAGAAAAAATTAAAGGCAAAACAACATGACGATGAACAAGAAGAAATTCAAAAACAACTACACGATAGATTAAAAATGGGTTTTAATAAGGTTTCATTAATTGATATTTTATTTACTAATCCTGGAATAGGACAAGATATTTGGGCATGGATTAATGCCTCCGATAATATATCCAATGTTCACAATATTATGGAAAAAGACGGAATTTTTAAAGCCAGATTGGATAACGAGTCGTTAGAAGAGGTAGGACGATATTTTTTTGGTAAAGGTTCGGTAAGAAATGATGATATAAACGAATTTTCAAGCGGTTCCGGAGAAGCTGTCATTAAAAAAGAATCAAAAATAAATCCCTTTTTAACAGATGAGTATGTTCTTTATAACCAAGAAATAATTATAAAAAATTTTATCAATACTGGCGTAACGCAGCCAATTAACCTTAGTAAAGAAGAATGTTTTGCTTTGTCTATTTTGCGTGCTAAAATTATTAGATTAAATGGAAAATTAAATTTATATTTATTTTTAATGCCAAAGTTTTAAAAAAAAGAATAAAAAAGTCAGATTTATAGAAAAAAGGTGAGAAAAAAGGTGTCAGATTTATTTATTCTCTCACTCCCGACTGCGTTTGAGATAGTTGGTTGGGGGTGTCAATAAAATAGCACATCCTAAAAAATTTCTGTAAAAATTTATTCCTTGAAATCGTAGCGTATTAGATATATAATATATACATAAACTAAATTAGATGAAAAGATTAACAATG
>JAJZJW010000055.1 GCA_021809845.1 bacterium
TTAATTCCTTATATGAAATGTTGTTAAGTTCCTCTAAAGATTTATCGATTTCCTCTCGGCTATTTTTCATAGAAAAATTAATATCTAATAACAAATGATTCCTAACGAGAATATAAATCTCGTCAATGACTGCATTATTACTAATGCCGGGAACAGGTTTAGAGATAAGTTTTTCGACTGCGATATTCATTGCCTCTGTTTTAGATAGTTTGTTGTTTGAGCAATAAGCATTTAGCTTATCGGATAAGTCGTCAGGCATTCTGAAACCGGTAAATATTGACATAGTTATTCACCTCTCTCTTTTAAAGACTTAACAAACTCACGTAGTCTTTTTAGACTTGTTTTAATACCTGCCTGTTTCAATGCACGTATCATTGACGCGATAGATATTTTATTATCAACCATACGTCTAATCTCTCCGGCAACCTGCAAAAGATTATTCTCTGTTCCTTTGTTCTTAGCAACGATTAGCTCGTCAACTATCTTTTTCAATTTAATGTTTTCCATAATGTTCTACTCCTTTTAAAAGTTAAATTAATTTCATTACATATATATAGCTAAGTTCGATAAAACGACCGAACAGGTAAACAGTCATACGACCGAATTTTTATCGAACAGGTAAACAGTCATATGACCGAATTTTTATCGAACAGGCAACTAAACATTTGCATTAATTTTATCGTCCAAAACTGCCTTGTTTAACATATAAATACTGCATTTCAAAAAACATTTTTACAAATAACCCTCAAACCAGCATTTTACGACCTCAAAATTGAATTGTTTAACAAGTATTTAACATAGTTTGAGCTACTTTTTTTCTGCAAATTAAACTTAATACTTACTCCTGCCTTGTTTTACAGCTTTACCCATTAACAATGGGTAATGCGTGAAACTTAAAAGAGCGATAGCTCAAGTCTTTATCTTTTATCTTTCAAATATCTTAAACTTTTCAACATTAATTCTTAAACTTTTCGACATTAACTTTTCTTAAATAATTTAAACTTTTCAATATCATTTTCTTTTAAATAAAATTCATCACTCGACAAAATATACGATAAATTTCTTAACATTTTAATTAACCTTTTATTATTTCTAATAAGAGTATTATTTTTATCTTTCTCTTTATAATAAATTTTCTGTAATTTCTTATTCATTTTTAGTCTCCTTGATTTAATATTTATATAAAATTCTTTTTACAACAGTTTTTTGAATTTAGATACTGGCTCGGTATCGTTTTCCAAAAGTAATTTAATGTCATATTCCGACACCAGCACGACTCTTGACCATGCACAGGGTCAAAAATAGGTTTAGACTTAGGACATGGAATTTTAACCACGTCAAGTTCTTTATTATTATTGCCATTCGAAATATTAAAACAACCTTTCGCCGTTCCGAAACTTTTCGCCGCCGCATTTAATTCTGCCGTTTCCGGCGGGCGGGAAAAGGTAGCGCAACCGGCAACAGTTATCACAGAAAAAAATAATAAGAAAAAAAGAATTAATTTATTTTTCATAAGCCGCCGTCTCCGTCTATATCTAATTCTAAAAACTTTAACAGCGATAAAATAATTATTATATCTAACAGCGCCGCCGTCCTCTCCTCAACAGATAATTTATTAAATTCGGAGCTAAACGTGAAATATTCGTGACCGCTCGGATTCCTAACAAATTCTATAAACTCTCGAACAAATTTATTTTTTGCAATGTCGTCCATATTTTATCTCCCAAAAAAAATAAATATATCAAGTAGCAGTAAAACTGAGGCAATAATTATTAATCCCGCCGTCCCCGCCGTATTTAAAAAAGTTTTAAACTCAAACTTGTTTTCCATTTTAAATCTCCTTGCCGTTCAAAGTTAATTTATATTCATTAGTTTCCTAAACCCTTCAGGAAAAATTTCCTGAAGGGTTTAGGAGTTGAAATTAAAACGGCACGTCCTTATCGTCTCCCGCCCCGGCTATATCGCTTAACAGGTCGCTTTTCCCGACGAGCCAGTCTGCGATTTCTATGCCGCCGTCCCCGTCCGTCTTTACGTAGGCAAGCGGAAACCACTCGCCCTCATCCGCCTCATTAGCGATAAGTATGCCTTTGTCTGTCTGGTGCTCGACACGGTAATTGTCGGGTAATTTTATGAATTTCGTTTCTTTGTCTTTTAACTTGATTTTAGCCATAGTTTTTACTCCTTTTTAAATTGCCCGCCCTAAATTTAAAGGGCGGGCGGTTAATGTTAATTTTACGGAAACCGGACATTAAAAAGATTTACTCCTACGAGAATGCCCGTAGCCCTTGAGCCGCTTATCGTTCCCGATAATGGTATGCTTTTACCGGTCAGCGGAATTGGTATATTTACCGTTTTCGTTGTTCCCGTTAAAGCCTGTCCCGTTATTCCCGTTATCGCCTGCGTGCCGTTAATCGCTCCTACCGCTTGCGTGCCAGGCGATATTGTTCCGGTCAACGGTATGCCGTGTCCCTGTCCCGAAAAAACCGGCGCAGGCGGCGCAGGCTGTATCGTTCCAGTTAAGGCTTGTCCTGCAAATGCGGGACTTGCGACAGATAAAGCTAAAACAGCGATGATTACAGCAAAAACCTGTTTATTTACTCTTTTACACATTCTTTATCACCCCCTTTTTTTTCATCTTTAAGTTTGGAAAAAAATAAAATATCAAATAATATTGCCTCTTTCTTGTCCGGCTCGAACCTCTCGAAGTCGCATTTTAAAGCATGATACGTCCGAAATGTCGCGGGTTCTTTGATAAAGCGGCGGACAAAATTATTAACATGGAATTTAGATAGTTGATTCATTTTTTAATCTCCTTATATTTATAGCGAAGTTAATTGACAGTTACATTTTTCTGTTTTCTTTAATACTGAAAAGCAATAATCGCAAATTCTAAAATTCGATATATGCGGGTAGTTATGGCATTCCGCCAAGTTCATATGATATAAACGATCAGGTATGTTCGCCTGTCCTGCAAGGTAGAAGTTAAGCTTGCGCAAGCTATTAGACGAACCGCAGACGGGACAATTAGACCCGCACGTTATAACACCGCAATGATAGCAAAATACTGCTTTGTTAATATCCATTTTTAACCTCATTTATGAATTTTAATTTTATTTAAAATTCTTTGAGCCTCTTTGCGCCCGCAATCTTTTAAATACATTATTAAATCCAAGGGCTCGATTCCGTGTCCATGTTTAAGGTCGTCAAAATTATCAAATAATACACCCTCAAAAATAAATATTTTACCTTTTTCGGTTTTATAAATATTTTTACGAAAGTCACTGCTATACGGCTTATAACCTAAAAATTCTATTACATCGTCTAAATTAATTTTTCTCATTTCACATCTCCTTTGTATATATATTTCGGTTAAATTTAATTCTCTATAATATAAGCGAAGTTGTTTTTCGCTTTCGTAATACTTATATATATAAGGTAAAGTTTGAGATACTTAAAAAATACGGGCTTGTTGACGGCATTTTATTTGCGCCGCGCTTGATTTTGTTCGGAAACAAAATTAAGAATGCCTGCCCGTCCGGCAGTAAAATATTAATGAAAAAATAATCTCACTAAAAAATTATGAATTCCTACTAAAAATAAAGTCGATAACAATCCGTCTGAAATTCTATCGATAATAAAAAGTCCACCGAAAATAATAATTAAAGTTTCCATTTTTTTGTTCCCCCCTTTTTAAATTAAATTAATTTAGTTCCTATATATATAGCTAAGTTGACTTTTTAAAAAAACACCTTAGAAAAGAACCAGAGGTTCTTATTCTTTTTTTTCTTGGCCGCCTTTTAAGTTCTAAAAGCTCGACCGCCGCTCTGGGCAAGCCGCCCGCGTAGCGCAGGCTTGCAAGGCGGCCCCTGCAGGTCGAACAAAATTGAAAACGAAAAGGTGGCGAATTCCTGATTTTCTTGGGGGGTTCAAGGGGGGTAGCTTTGTTCACACAAAGCGAGCCCACCTTGGCATTTTGGCATTAAAATTAAGAAAAAAGAAAAAAACCAGAGTTTCAGGGCATTTTCGGTTCGGCGGCTCTGCCGCCTTAAAGGTAAGTATTAGAAAAACGAACACAATGCCGTCTTGCAGGCTTTAAAAAAAGAAATAGGTATGAAACCATTAACAAATTTTTCTCCTTTTGTTAAAAACTTAATATCTTTATTAATTCGTTTTCCGATATTTCCCGATTATCAAAAAATACTTTACCCTCGAAAAATTGTTTTTCAAACTTTATCAGATGGAATCCTAAATACTGCCAATCTTTATCTATTCCTGTTTTTAACCATTTATTTATTTTTTTAAATAAAACCGTCTGCCAATCAGGAACGGCATTGTTATTTGCTTTAATTTCCAGTAATAATATTTTTTTAGTTTGATAATTAGATAGGATAAAATCAATATCGGAAACCACAAATCCTGAGTAACTATCAGGTAATTTCTGCCGTATCCACTGTGAAAATCTTAAATCTGATTTTCTATTAAAAGTTAATTCTTTTTTAGTCATTAGTTTCACAATCCTACTTGATTGCAACGGTCAATTGCCGTTTTAACATTATTTTCGTCTATGTCACATCCAACAAACCGCCTGCCCGTTTTTAAGCAAGCTACGGCAGTGGTTCCGCCGCCCAGAAACGGATCGCATATAATCTGTCCGGGAATTGTTAATCTCTCTATCAATTCGGTAAATCCACTTATGGATTGACCCCAAATATGATATTCTTTGTCTTTCGCATTTGAAGTAACAACGTCTATCGGTATCCATTCCGTCGCTTCTCCGAATATAATAACGGGCTTCCAAGCGGTATTTATTTTCTTTTGATATTGCTGATTTGTTCTGCCGGGCGTTAAATAGGCAAAAGTCCAGCGGTATTTAAGATGTTTACACATTGATTCCATAATTTCCGGCAGGTAATATTGACCTGTCATTACAGCTACCAGCGGTATATCTTTGCTTAATTTTGCAAGTTGCTCAAATAAATATAAACTTTCTTTAACGTAAGGCGGGTCGGTGATAATAGCGTCTATCTTAAGCGTTTTATCGGTTAAAAGCTCTTGCATGGCGCAATGCTTGATATTTAATTTTTCCGAAATATCTTTTTTAATCTCTTGTAATGCAATTTTGCTTTTAATTTCTTTATTAATTTCTGTTGTCGCCTCTTTAACTTTTTTCTTTTTCGGCGATTCCTTGATTTTGTTAATAACGGCTTTTTGCTTGCTATTATCTAATCTGGATAAATAAATAGCGTCCTGTTTTGAAATATCAAGTTCTTTAATATCGTTTTTAACCCCGCTGTCGAGATTTTTAGATAGCTGTAAGTCCTGCTGGATAGTCCTATCGGATAATCCCGTCTTTTTTGCGGTATCGGCGGAAAAAGATTCTGTCTCTTTTATCGGTGGCGAAACTGTTTCGCCACCGATAAAATGCTTTAAATTTTTAATCCCAATCTTTCTTTTCTCCTCTGCCTTAGCCTCCGGGTATAGTTCCTCGTATATCTCCTGCCGCCTTTTTAGCAATTCAGCCCTGTCGATATAATGAAGTTCGCAACGGATAAGGTTTTCGTC
>JAJZJW010000056.1 GCA_021809845.1 bacterium
TAGGGCATTCGTCAAGTTTTCAATCGGCTTCTTATAGCGTACCGGAGATTTCGTCGGGACAAGGTCAAAATGATATATGGGATGAGCATTATAATCAAATTATGTCCAATGTTTACGTGCAGGATAATATCAGCTTACTTGGCGGACATTTACATATAACGCCGGGTTTAAAATATCTTTATCAATATAATAGTTCTAATGATGCTTCGCATGTTAGTTATACTGATTCCCCACAACCCGCAGGTTCCATTTCAAATAGCGGCACTTTTCTTTCCCCTACTATAGGTATAAATTATTTGCCTGTTAAACATATCAGTTTTTATGCGGCATGGGGGCGAAATATTAAATTTGCTAATATAGGAGCTTATTATGATAGTTTAGGGGAATATTATAAAATCAATGGTCAAACAATTTTTGTTAATGCTCCTCTAGTATTAAAACCGGAATATGTTAACGATTATGAAATTGGAACCAGATATAAAAGGGACGGATTTTACGGTATGCTTGATTTCTATAGGGAGAATTTTACAAATACTTTTATTTCTGTTATGGTTCCAGGAGCCCCATCGCCGTATATTACCGAGACAATAAACGGCGGTAATTCCCAATATGAAGGAATGGAAATTTCATTATCTCAGCATTTGGGACATTTACTTTTAGGACACTGGACAATTTACGGTAACTACTCTTATAATCAGGCAGTATTTACGTCAACGTTTTATTCATCGTATGCCTATCAAGTTACAGCAGGAGAATCGCTTGGAAATATTCCAAAAAATATGGCAAATATCGGTTTGCAATGGGGTTATAAATATATGCATCAGCATATTAAAGCACATTTATGGAGTAAGTTTGTAGGTTCTTATTTTATTAGTGAGGGGCAGACAGGCGTGCCCAACGGACTTACCGTTCCGCCTTATTTTATTATGAACTTAGGCGTATCCGATTATATTCCTGTCAAAGCTTCCGGATTAAAGGGTGTAAAGGTAGCATTATACGTGGATAACATTTTTAATAGAGAATACTATCCGCAGGCTTATGGTATTCCTTCCTATAATTCGGTTTATCACGGCGATGCATTATCCGTACTTCCAGGCATGCCGCGGTTTGTATTTGCCAGCGCAACATTAAAATTTTAATTAAATACCTAACTTTTCCTTGTTTTTTATGCACTACATTCGAACTTCCTATTTTTATTAGATATTTTTATAGTTATTTTTAAAATCCCTTATCCGATTTATTTTAATCCTCACGTATTGTTGCATTTGAGACAGTCATTAGAAAAAGCAAGAATATTTTTTTCGATAGTTGATAAAATAAAAAAACAAGTACAGGCATTGTAATATCTTCCTCGATTAAATCAATCGGGATATCGGAACTGTTATTGAATAATTCTTACAAATAAATAGCAAAATTTTTATACCGAAAATGACTTTGAATTCTGAGGAATATCGGTAAAATCTTTCATAAATAATGTGATATAATATAATAATTATAATGTTTAATTTAACATCGGTAAATCACGGTTATGAAATTTAAAATAAACTCAATTTCTTCAATCGAAGACCTAAAAAGTTTTTTAAAATATTTTTTTAATGGCGAAGAGGTTGAAATTTTTTTATTTGGCTCAAGAGCCAAAGGAAATTTCCGTCAAACTTCAGACATTGATTTAGCTTTTTTATCGGAAGGCGAAATTTCTTATAAACTATCTCTACTTAAAGATATTTTAGAAAATAGCAATTTAGCTCAAAAAGTGGATATAATAGAACTGAAAAAAGCCCCACGACTAAAGCAGGTAATTGATAATGAGGGAATAAGATGGATTTAAAAAAATTTAATGATTTCGTAGCATCTCTTGAAAAACTTAAAGAAGCTCATAAAAAAACTATTGCCAATACGGGCAATAGCGAATATTTTTTTTTCAGAGATTCTTCGATACAGAGATTTGAATTTACCGTCGAGATTTTTTGGAAGTTGTTAAAAAATATTTTACAGGATAATGAAGGTATTTTTTGTAATTCTCCCAAATCATGCGTAAGAGAATTTTTTGCACTCGGCTATATCAAAGAAAGTAATGCAAAAATTTTACTTGAAATGTTCGATGACAGAAATTTAACTTCCCATACTTATCATGAAGAAATTGCAGAGATTATTTTTTTGAAATTTGAGAATTACATAAATAATCTTGAGTATTTTTTGGAAGAAATAAAATCTAAATTTTTATAAAAGAATAATTAAAGTTATCTGATTTATTTAATTTAAATGGGGCTGCCCTATTTTATCCCCTAAAATTAAAGTTATCTAAATTAAAGTTATCTGATTTATTTAATTTTTAAATTAAGTAAAAATCAGTCAACTAACATTTCTTTTAATGTCATTTTTACCGTATTAACAATATCAAAGTTTATTATTCCTAGTCTTTTAACTAATCTTATTTTATCAATAGTCCTTAGCTGATCTAATACAATCCATCCATTTTTATTTTCAAAGATTATATTAACTCTAGTAGGATAATTTCTTGATTTTGTAGTCATTGGGGCAATAATGACGGTTTTAATATTTCTATTCATCTCATCAGGCGAGATAATCAAGCATGGTCTTTTCTTTTTAATTTCGCAGCCTATTGTCGGGTCAAGATTTACAAGCCAGACATCATACTGATTTATTTCCACTCCCATTCCTCAAAATTTAAATCTATATCATCTTGTATTATAAGCCCGTCGTCATTATTTTTGCGCATATTTTTAAATGCCTCGTTCCAACCTATTCTCGGCTTATTTATCGGCTTAAGTATTATTTGATTATCGGAAAGTTCAATATCAACTAAATCATTAATATTATACATTTTTATAATATTAGACGGTATTCTTATCCCTTTTGAATTTCCTATAGATACGATTTTTAAAATCATAACTGCCCTCGCAACTTTTATTTATTTAATGTATTAGTATATACATTATAATTACATAAATATATTTTGTCAATAATATTTATTACCTGTCTTATCTTATCCCGCTATCATTCTAATTGTAACAAAAATTTAATAAATTTGTCATAATACTGTAACAATTTTTTGCTATACTTCCTAAACATTGTAATAATTTTTTGTTACATTCTTCTTAACTTATTATCATTTTATCATTAAATTATCATTAAAAATGTCTTTTTTGTATTTTAAAATTTGGTCAAAGAAGTCAAATAACTTTCAGTTCCTAAAGGAGGATTTATGAAACTAAAGCAATTAATTGTCCCAAAATTAATTGTCCTGAATTTAATTATTATGATGTTTTTAGTTTTATTTTTAACGGATAATTCATTTGCAGAGACACACAAGATCAAAGCAATTTCAACAATAGACAAATTGCTTCAGCAAGAAAAGAAAAAACTTAAAAAAACAGACACTAAATTTACCAAAAAAAAGATTTTTAAATCTACGCAGTCTAAGTATGTTGTAAACAAAGACGAAATTATGGCAGCAGGTCCCGTCGGCGGGGCAACCCAAGCTTTAAGTATGATCCCTGGCGTAAGGAGCGAAACATTATTCGGACCTACAGGAGCATCTAAAGGCAATTTTAGTATAAACGGAATTCAGCAGGGATACGGCGGATTAAACGGAGAAACAGATAACGGAAGTATAAATGTAACATTTGACGGCATTCCTATGACAAATCCGGGAAGCGGATTATGGTCAACCGCTTTAATGCCTGATATGTCATTAATTCAAGGTATAAACGTTACGTATGGTCCTGGTAATCCGGCAAGCCGCTGGTATAATTCGCTTGGCGGCACATTGAATTTTGTTCCCATTCAGCCGACAGTTAAACCCGGCGCCGATATTTCTATGACTTTTGGAAGTTTTGATACTAAAAGTATTAATTTTAATGTTCGCACAGGATTAATCCATGGTTATTCATTTGTTCTTGCGGGAGGCACTACAACTGCAAATAATTATATTACAGGCTCAGGTTTTTATAATCCCACTTACGATTATGCGTTATACGGAAAACTTGTTAAAACTTTTTACAGAGGAAATTTTGCAATAGGAGCTTATATTACCCATGCTCAAATTTACCGTCCGCCAGTTATCCCGTTAAATCCTATTGAAGCTGGAAACGGTTTGCCGGGAGTAACGGTTAACGGGTTTAATGCCGCAGGGCAAGATAATCCTGGTCAGTATTTCTCTCAATCAACAAGCGGTTTTTACAGCACTTTGCCTTATAATGTAGAAAGTAAGCTTGAAAGAAACTATATGTATTTAATTTACTCTCCTTTCAACATGAGAATTTCTAAAAATGTAGGATTTCATAATATGGTTTGGTACAGGCAGGGCAATAGGCTGCATGATATTAGTTTCCCTGGCGGTTTGGGAACTTCTAACGGAGGCGCTTATGAATATAATAATCCTGAAGAATATATGTACGGCGATAAGATGTATTTGAGTTTAAATGAGCCGTATAACTTAATAAAAGTTGGCGGCTACTGGATTAACAGCACATATATTTCAAGAAATCAATGGTTTAATCCAAATACTGCGTCTTGCCAAGAAGGTAGTGGCACATATGAAACTACATCCCTTTCAAATCCTTGTGCTTATAGGTATAGTAACTTTCAGCAGACATTTCAGGCAGCGTTTATTCAGGATAGAATAAGTCCGATTAAAAATTTACGTATTACCCCAGGATTGAGATTTGTATCATTTTATACATCTTATAATAATGAAGACCCTGCTTATTATTCATATCCAATGCAAATAGACCCTGCAGGAGAACTTAATAATCCGATTCCGTCATCCACAACATTTGAAAAACTTGAACCAAGTATAGGTGCGAATTATAAACTTACAAAAAATGTTTCAATATATGCTAATTATGCGACCGCATATCAAAATCCGCATTTAGGCGGCGGTGGAGGTCCAATGCAGAGTTCATCTCAACCTGCAAGTATTCTTCAACCTGAAAAAAATCAATATGAATCGGTAGGTTTTAAGGTTTTAATTCATCGCAATGCGTTTTTAAATAATTTTGTATTTAATACAAATTATTATCAAGAACATTTTTCTAATGAATATTTGAATGTAACCTTGGCTAACGGTACTGTAATAAACTCTAACGGCAGTTCAAATTATCAGGGCGTAAATCTCTATGCAAAGGATAATTTATATTATAATTTACATCTTTTTACGAATTTAAGCATAGAGAAGGCGCATTATAGTACGTATTTAGTTAATAACACTACTAATTATAGCGGTTTAAATGTTCCTTATGTTCCAAATACTACATTTAATTTAGGCGCATATTATAGAATTTATAACAACGGGATAATTTATTCGCCTAAATTATGGGATACATACACCGGGAAACAATATATTTTTAGTAATTTAACCGGAGCGCCGAGTCATCAACAAATGCCAAGTTACAATTTGCTTAACGCATCATTCAGCGTAAAAGTTCCGTTTCCGC
>JAJZJW010000057.1 GCA_021809845.1 bacterium
TTGCTCGTGAACCGAATAGATAAACTGCTTCGGTTTTATATCCGGCTTTTTCGACTTCTTCGGTAATTATTTGTTTCGCTGCATTTAATATATAATATTTATTTTCCATGAATTAATTATATCATAATAATAATTAATCGGTAAATTTCGTTAATATTTTCGAATATTCCTCAAATGTAAAATTCCAAATTTTCATAAATAAATTTTGCCAATATATAAACTGATGAAAAGTCATAAATTTTAGAACCTAATTTTGGTTTCCAATATCGACCGTGTGCTAACCAATGTCTATATTTAAATGCCTCAATAAGTTTACATAAAGTGTTTTTTATTTCTCTTTCATTATAATCCTTCCAAGTTTTAAGTATTTCATCTTCCAGGGATACTCTTTCTTCATACTTTTTATATAACGATCTAAATTTTTTAGAAATAGGATCTTTATATTTATAAAGACATCTCTGTAAATAATCTATTCTAAAACTGGCTTCTAATGATGCTAAAACCATAAACACACAATTTTTCTCTAGCTCATCGAGTATTTTAATTTTTTCATTTTCTATTTCTTCTCTATAGTGTAAAATAAAAAATTATTAAGATTATGATGTTTATCAAAATAATAATAAATCGCGTCCTGCACACTACGATAATAATTTGCAATTTCAGTTAAAGTTAGATTTTGTCCTGAAAAATATATATTTTTAGGCATTCATAACTTCCATTAAAGAATTAATAAAATTTTCTTTATTGAATTCAATATATTGAATATTCGGCGGCGGCGTAGCAATTTTCCATACTAATTCTTTTTTTACAACAACTTCCATCGGGTTAATATCGTAATTTACGGTTTTTTCATTACCTGCTAAAATCTGAGTTTTGATCATAGGCATTTTTGAGCTTTTATCAACCAAAACAAATCTAACGGTACCATTTTTCCCTTCTAGATCTATCCTTCCTGCTGCCCCAATTACATTCCTACCTTTGGGGATAAATTTAGCTATCATATTGTCAGCAGTCGTCATAATCATTTGCTCTGTTTGATAATTACCCAGATATTCTTCTGTAATATAGAAGGGTTCATACTTAATTTTAATCAAATCATTTTCTTTATATTTCTCTAGAAATTCTTCAACTTTTTTAAAAAATTGTTCTATGTCTTTCAACCAACTTTTTTTATTTGATTCCCAATTGATTTTTTGATCTTCAGCTTTTTTTTATTTTCAGTTAAAATTTTTAAAAATTCTTCTTCTTTTTTTATCATTTGCAACTCCTTAGTATAATTTAATTATATCCGTCACTTATATTTATTTTTTTTACCTTAACTCACCGTTAGAAACTTGATGTTTTTATCCGTCAGCTTTTTCATAATTTAATTATAACATATTTTAATTTATAGGAACGGCAATAAAGGAATAAACTCTTAAATGTCTTAGCCCCTAATTGACTGCTATATGCAAAGAATCGGCTAATATGTCCGGCGGGAAAATGCGGTAGCAGTCAGTATAGTTGCAAAACAAAAATATTTAATAATTCTCTTCAATTAATAAAAATTGTTAAACCCTTTTTGTTTTAAATGATTCCTACAATAAAGGCAATAAAGATGGTAGATTTATTCACTCCGGCTAACATAAAAGCTTCGCTTTTATAAACGCACGCCTCCGTATTCAAACTCCCGACTGCGTTTGCTAACAAACCGCCTCCGTACGTGCCAAACATGCTTTGCCTTTATTTGTTAATTTTCTAATAGTATAATAGTAAATAAATCAGGAGCAATTTTTTTTATAATCAGATATTGTTGCATATTTGTATATGTTGTTTGTCAAGAGATTTGATCCCTTTACGCATTTAAATTTGACCCCCTCCCAACAATTTAATCTCTTGAACAAAAATACTTTTCACCTCTTTTTATAATTTTGCCTTAAGTTGCGTATTGCACTTGCCCTATTTCGGTTTCAATAGACGCCGATTTAAAATTAATTAAAACGCCGATATTAAACTTTTAAAATACGGAGCGCTTCTCCACGATATCGGGAAGCTTTTCATCCCTGCGGAAATTTTAAATTCTTCGAGAGCTTTAACGGCCGTAGAATTTGAAATTATAAAAACTCATGCTCTTTTTGGTTATGAAGTTTTAGATAGTTTTAAATCTTTTCTGGAAGAGGTAAAATATTTCGCGGTTAAGCACCTTTCGGCATAAGGTTTATTTCACATCCGGCGTTATATTATAGCAGTCACCTAAATTCATAAGCGGGAATTTTTATATTCTTTTACTTTCTCCGAAAGCAATATTTTAATTAAAGATTGATAAGGCACGTCTTTCTCGTTTGCAAGCATTTTTAAGCTGTTTAACAATTGAACAGGCACCCTCAGGGAAATTGTTTTTGTCGAAGGCTTTAACTCTGGAAATACAGCAACGCTTGCTTTGTTCCAGTCTATATATTCGGCGCTGTCATGTGCGGTCCAAAACTCTCTTTCTTCGTCTTCATTCTTAAAATGCGGAATCTTTTTTTTCATAGTCATACACCGTCCTTTCTTTTTTATTCATGTTTCTTGCCGAAATAACCCTTATTAAACTATTTCTCGTTATAAATACTAAAAATAATTTCCTATCTTCGTTTGTTTTTCCCAAGATATAATATCTTACTTCTTCTTTAAGATGATTTTCATCTAAGTTAATAATTAAAGGCTTATTAAAGAAAACCTCTTCGCACTCTGTATTAGAAACTTTATGCTTTATTAAATTTTTATCAATATTGCCGATATCCCACTGAAATCCTTCGTATTGGCCTAATATCTTATAATCCATTTTTAAAGTATATCTCTATAATATACATTTGTCAAATAATTTTATATATTTTTAAGTAAGTTAACAATAAAGGGGACCAATAAAGGGAATAAAGGGGACGGATTTATTTATTCTCTTACTCCAGACTGAATTTGTGGTTAAACCGCCCTACCCGCTATATCATATTGCAAACATACCCTGTAATTTTGCAATGTTACTGATGCAACCTTTTTACAGATTATATTAAAAGAGCATGGATAGCCGCAAATATAATAGAGGGCTAATCGACTTTTATTATATTTTGCGCGTGTTCAAGAACGAATTTTACGTTTTCTATGGCACTTAAAGCATCTTCTCTGCTGTAACTTTCGGTTGGAATAAAATCTATATCTCCGTAAAAAGACAGTTCTCTTTCTTTTCTTAAGTCTTTTGAAATTTGCGCAATTTTTTGAGCATCAGAAAGAGGTATAGCCGGAAACCTATCTTTAAACTCAAGAAATAACGGGCCGACATCGTGGAATTTTGGCGGTTCGATACCGGCGCTTCTCAAAATGCCTTTAAGGCAAAGTTCTACTATTTCCTGCGCCTCCCTTATAACGTCGGAATAGTCTTCTTTATTAAGAAGAACCGTTAAAATATCCAATCTTGCGATAGATTTTTGCATATAACTCAAAGCAAGACCTTTTGACGTCATATTATTATATCCTCGTTAGGCTTGTAATCAGGTTTTAAATCCCAGAAAAAAGCATTTCCTCTATATATTCTTTTTGACCCCAAAACATTTAATCTTTTACGCAGTCTTTCAAGTTCATCTGCGAAGAAATCGTTTTTATCGAACAAAATTTGGGCATCCAAAGTCATATCAAGAAATAAAGGGCTTCCTGAGGCAGTTTCTTCAGGCGTTTTAATTACTGGAGAAATATACGTGTTGATGCCGGAATCTTTAAGAGAACCGATTAGGGATTCCAGTTTCTCTTCAACCAACCCGAACTCTTTGATTCTTTTTATCCTGCCTGTCGGCAATTTTTCAGCAATTATTAAAATATCTATGTCCGAATTATAATTCGGCGTACGTCTTCCCACCGACCCAAATACAACGGCAGATATAAGCCTTTCTCCGTAAAACAATTTTAGTTCGTTCTTTAATGCCTCAAGAATCATGTCGTATTTTTCTATTATAGATTTCATAAATATATTATATACGATATACGATAAAAAATAACTAAACAATGTTTAAATACAATTTCAGATTTTGCTAAAATAATCGAAGTTTTTTTCATAAGTGCTTTACTATTATATTTTTATATTCATTTATTAAATACTCAACCAATAACTTTCTATAACAATTATCGGCTATTGGTTCGCTGAAATAAAGAGGTCAGCAACTGCAATAAAGGGGTCAGATTTATTTATTATCTTACTCCCGACTGCGTTTGCGGACAAACCGCCTCCCTAAGTCAAACATACCTTGCCGTTTTTCAGTTTCCTTTATAATAAATAAATCGGACACTATTTTTAAAAACACCATTTTTAAGACGCTATTTTTAATTTTTATTTTTATTAGTATAAGGTAAGTAAATAATTTTAAATAAATAATTTTGACAATTGCAAATCGAAGCAATATAATAAAAATATAAATGAAGAAGTTCAGCTTCAGCTTGAGCTTAAGCTTAAGCTGAACGATAAATACATTGCATGTAAAAATAAAGCGGTCAAATCACGATATTAGAAAAACATTTATATATTTATTCCTTTGCTATAATGAATTGTAAAAAATAAAATGCTTAGAACTATAAAATTAAAAAATTTCAGGTCATTCGGCGAATGCTCCATCGACCTTAACAGTATCAACATACTTATAGGGGGCAACGGTTCCGGAAAGAGCAATTTTATAAGCCTTTTTGTTTTACTTAATTATATAGGAAAAGCCAAACTTCGAGCATGGATAGCTCAGAAAGGCGGATTTGACAATGTCGTCTATAAAGGCATTCAGGAAAATGATACTATAGATATTGAATTTATTTTCGATTCTAAAAAAGAAGGTCTTTTAAACGTATATGGATTGTCGATAGGAGCAACCGAGGACGACTACATAATAAGTAGAGAATATATCGGGTACTGGGACAAAGCTTTATATCATGAGCCATATACTACAGCTATTAACAGTTTGGGAAACGAATCGAAACTTTCTTCCTATGCAAATAGTTCTAGTAATACATTTACAGTTTTATAATATTTCTAAAAATTGTAAGATTGTAGCTCCACCAAGACCAGCTGCACCTAAAAAACCTTAATCCATATAAAAGGATATAAGGTAGTGAATGGGTATTGAGAATAAAGGGGTCAGATTTATTTATTTGCTTACTCCCGCCTGCGTTTACGGACAAACCGCCTCCGCCATTGCCAAACATGCTTTGCCTTTATTTGTTCATTTTCTAATAGTAAATAAATCAGGAGCAATTTTTAGGAGCAATTTTTTTTATAATCAGATATTTTTGCATATTTGTATAAAATATGTAAAAATGATACTATGATTTTCGAATGGGACGAGTCTAAAAGCAATTCAAATAAAAGTAAGCATGGTATCGATTTTGAAACTGCAAAAAATATATTTTTAGATGAAAACCGTATTGAAATTATCGCCCCATATCCTATAGAAAAT
>JAJZJW010000021.1 GCA_021809845.1 bacterium
ATTTATGAAGAACGTGGAACTAAAATTACATTGCCGGGTACTTGGAAAGTAAATAACCGCAAAGATAGAGTTGCGTTGCAAACAAGACATTACATTGATTATTTTGATGGTATTCAGGCTACATATGCAGATGCAAGATTCGTAAATTTTGTGCAGCTTCCAATTATTAATAGAGGAGGAGATATCTAATGGAAAAAGCGACTATAACTATAGGTAAAAATAAGCAAGGCGGATTATATGGAAATATAAAGATTGAAAATGGTAAATCAATGCCTTTTACAAAATTTATTATTGAAGAAAAATATAACGGAAAAGAATGCGAAATAGAAAGAATAAATGGGCAAATAGAAAAAATTATTGTTGAAGGAGAATCTTTAAAATTAAAAGATAGCAATAGTATAAATACAAAAAAAATAAATAAAAAACAAATAGGCGGATATTCTAAACAAAGCGAAAGTTCACATCAACAAGAAAAAACTGATATATTTAAAGCAAAAGCGCCTTATAATTTTGTTCCATTAAATAAAGTTATTATTTCATATGACGATAAAACTGACAGATTTAACAGATACAATGAAGACGGCAATACCGGCTATATAAATATTGAAATTGAAGCCAAGACGCCGATTTTTATAAGTGAAAGTGATCACGACGGCGACTATTATAAATTTTACAATCAAGCCGGAAAATTTAGAATACCGGGTTCATCGTTAAGAGGTTTAATAAGAACAATGGTTGAAATTACAAGCTGGGGCAAGTTTGAATTTTTCAATGACGATTATTTATATTATCGCACTTTTACTGATAAAGCTCGTTCTGTTAAAAAAAGCATAGGAGAACATATACGGCAGGATTATTCAAACAAATCGGAATGCGAAAAATTTGACATACCTACATCTATATTTGGAACAGAAAAAAAGAAAGATTCAAAAGATTCTTTTGCACCTTTTGCATCTAGAGTTTTCTTTGAAGACGCTTTTTTGACAGATGATTCGTTAGACAAAGAAGAGCAGGAAAATAAAATTCCTCAGACTTTAGCTGGACCTAAGCCAACATCTTTTCAGTTATATTTAGACCAAAATGGAATTAACGATATTAATAAACTCAAGCATTATAACGATGACGCCGATATAAGAGGAAATAAATTATATTGGCATAAGGATTTAGAAGATTGGAAAACGGAAACATTTAATGAAAAAATGGACAA
Organism: bacterium; assembly: GCA_021809845.1. Lineage (GTDB taxonomy): Bacteria > SZUA-79 > SZUA-79 > Acidulodesulfobacterales > Acidulodesulfobacteraceae > Acididesulfobacter. The sequence continues at coordinate 1,208 of JAJZJW010000021.1, forward strand.
AAAAATTAGACCTATAAATCAGGGGGCTAAATTTAAGGGAAAAATTAGATTTGACAATTTATCTGATATTGAACTTGGAGCCTTACTTTTTGCAGTTGATTTACCTGAACATTACGCTCATAAAATAGGAATGGGGAAACCGCTCGGTTTAGGCTCAATCAGAATAAACGCCAAATTATATTTATCAGACAGACAAAAAAGATATAAAGATTTGTTTGCCGAATGGAACGGATTGCAGGAAAAAAGCGGAGAAATAAAGAATATTAAATTAAAATTTGAACAATTCATTTTAAAAGAATTAGATAATGGAACAGGCAAATATAAAAGCTTATGGGATACGGAAAGATTAAAAGAATTTGCGAGAATGCTTGATTTTAGCAATAAACCAAATAAAGAAAAAGTGTCTTATATGAAATTAGATATGGACTTAAAATTAAATGAATTTAAAAATAGAGACGCTTTGCCAAGACCTATTAAAATTAATTAAAAAAAGATTGCAAAGCAATTTATTGTGCTAAAGAACACTTAATATTGTTAAAGACATTTATCATTTATCGTAAGTAACTATGTATAATTAATTTTTAACACAATAAAAAAAAATGCAAAAAAATATAGAAAATATTAAAAATAAAACTATTACATTAATATTATTTTTATAACTTATTAATTATATTGAAGATATTTAGTATTTAAATATTTAAACATTTAAATTTCGGTAAATATATCTTTTAAATCTATTTCCAAGTCTAATGTTTTAATATAAAGTTTGCCGTTATTTTCTAATCTAACAGACATTGTTTCGTTAAATCCTCCAGATAAAATATTTCCTGTATCTCCGTTATGTTCTATATTTAAATCTGTTTCAGGTTTGTTTTCGGCTCCACGCCTGTACACGTCTATACTTTTAGTTCTAGGATCTACTATTATATATTCTATTACGCCGCTTCTTTCATATACATCTTTTTTAACCCTCACGTCGTAATAGCTATTGGAAGGGGAGAGTATTTCTATTACAAGGTCTGGAGCTCCGTCTATACCGTGCTTTCTAATTATATCTTTATTTTTATTGGATATAAATATTATATCGGGCTGATAAGCATTTTTATTGTTAAGATAAACATCTATGGGAGCATTAAGGGCTAATCCTAAATTATTTTTTTTGACATGCAAATAAATTGCAAGCTCAAGATTTTTAGATATTATTTGATGTTCCGTTAAAGGCGACGGCGTCATTATTAATTCTCCTTCAATTAGTTGATAAGGACTTCCTTCTGGAAGGTTAAAATAATCCTTTGCCGTATATTGTCCTGCAACGGCAGATAACGGCATTTCTTCTATCTTTTCCAATACAGATGAATGAGCCATAATTATAAATCCTATATTAATTAATATATTATAGAATAGATATTTAAGTTAAGAAACTTCATAAATAATAAATATTATATCATATTTCTGCATGATAAATAAAAATATCTTAAATAGTTGACATAATGTTCATTATGGGACATCTTAAAATAAATAAGATACTGCAAAAAATCAAAAAAATTATCTATCTAGTTTATTACTTCATAATTTTTATTAAGATACGGCAATAAATCAAACTATACTATCCAGTTTATTATTTCATAATTTTTATTAGGGATTAATTCATTAAAATATCCCGCTACAGGAATGCGTTCTATTTCGTATAATGAATTATTCTGAAAAGACAGATTTGCATAAAACTGTATATTTTCATTGGCATTAATATTTAAATATGTTAAAGATACAGATAACTCTAAAACATCGATAAAACTTCCTCGAATATTATGTTTATTTCCAAAATTATCAACTAAGTATGAATTTATTGGGATTTCATTTCTTTCATTGCTTTCATTGCTTCCATTGCTTACATCTTTATCTATGGCGCTCTCGATTGTGTTATTATTACTACTGCCGACATAACTGTTGTTATTGTAGATATTATTATTGTAGGGACTGCTTAAACTGCCGCTGCTGAAGTTAAAGCTATTATCGCTATTTTCGGTCAACTTGTTATTCAACTTGTTATTAAACTCAATTATTATTTTATAATTACTTGGTTTTAAAAAATTAATCATAAACTCCTTCTCTTTTAAATTTTCTATATGTTTTTTAAAGAAATCAATTCTAAAAAACATGTTAGATTCATTAAATCCGTATCTTATACTTCTAATATACCGGTTCGCATGCGCCATTGCCTTTCCAGATGTAAGGGACGGAAAATAAATTGCACTTCCGAGCCATTCAAAATAATTATCAACATGACCGTTAATTATTGGGTTTATAAAACAAACCATTTTTACACCCGGTTTAACTTCCTGTTTACCTTTATAAATTGGAATAAAATATTCATCCGGAACAGGCTTATTTAAAAATCTATAAACATTAGATAAATGAATTCTATATAAGGAGTCATATTCATCATCAAAACCAGATGTTCTGTCATCCCCGTACCACCAGTTGTAATCACTTCCTTCAGCAATGTATATCTGCTCCCATGCTTTTTTTAAATTATTTTCGTCTATTTTTATGTCCGCATCTTCTTGTAAATCAACAAGCCAGTCTCTAGTTTTTGAAAGTAAATCCCATGATTTATTATCTTCTTCATCGCCTATCCATATATTAAAATTATGATTTATCCATGAGCCTGGGTAAATTACAGGAATATTATATAATTTATTAAAATCATAGCCGTTTGCGCTATTCCATTTGATATCTGTTATATCCTTTATATTATGCGTATTATGTTCATTGTTATTATTATTTTTAAGATTATTATAATTATTGTGGTTATTGCCGGCTGTTTTAATGTCGTAAACAGAATTAAGACCAATAGTGTGCTTGCTGTTATTATTAGTATTATCTAAATTTATAATATCATTTTTTTCAATATCGGAATTATTTTCCATATTTTCTATGCTTTCTATATATTTACTTACAGTTACAGTTTTTATATTTTTTTCTTTTGAAAGCCCCTCATATAAATAATTGAAAAAATCTAATGCATTATTCTGATAGTATTCCCAAGCGTTCTCTCCGTCTAAGATTATAGGCACTATTCCATATCCTTTTTTGTTTATATCTTGAATACTTACATATATATTTTTAATGTAACTTATTAGTTCAGAAGCTGCTTTTTTGGGTTCATAACTGGCATACTTAAATCCTATAAGGTCGGAAATCGACCTATCTCTAAAAAAAATGTATAAAAATCCCCCGTTCCTTTTTATGATATAAGGCTTATATAAAAATTTTCTGTTTTGAAGAGTGCCTAAATTTATACCGATGGAATTTGCAAGAATATCTTCATCGGTAGCAGTCCATTTTAATTTATTGTCTATCATAAGATTTAGAGTATTTTCGCTTACACTGCCTTCAGAAGGCCACATTCCTTTCAAATCGTAATTTAATTCATCATTAAAATATTCAATGCTTTTTTTTATCTGAATTTCAGCATCTTCAGGATGCCTGAAAACATTTTTAGGCGATAAACTGTTAGGATTACTAAAACTTGCAACGCCAGTGTCGCATAATAGCGGTAGTATCGGGTGATAAAACGGGCTGCCGGATAATTCAATCTGTTGATTATTAATTAATTCTTGTATAGCAGGAATGAAGCTTCTTAGAATTTCAGGGAGCTTGGTATTTATCAATATCCCCTTTTCTTCTTCGGTAAAATTATAATCCTTTATCTTAAGTCCGTTTAAAAATGCATCGTTTAATATTGATAAAGGGTCTATCCACAAAAGGTTAAATAGAACTATAATATCAATGTAATCTTGTTCACTAAATAAATTTATTTTATCTATGTCTTGAATTAAAACTGAATTTTGATTTAAAAGAATTAATGATAACTCATAAAAATGCTTGCTCTTTTTTATAAAGTTATCGCTGCTTCTACAAGCGGAAAAAAATTTATTTATTATAAAAATCTTATCCTCAGCAGATAATTCTGTAACTTTGGTTTTTGAAATTCTTAAAAATATATCTAACGGGTCATTTTCATAGTTATCAGAATAATCTTTAAGCTGAGTTAATAAAGAAGGAGAATAATTAAATGTACATTTAATATCAGGAAAATTCTTAACAAGCTGCGCCATATAAAGATAATCTTTTGTGCCGTGCAACCTTGTCCACGGCATAAGATATTCGTTCGTGTAATTATCTTTATAATACGGCTGATGAAAATGCCAGATAAAAGCTACATTTAAAGGATAATTCATTTTTATTATCGTTTAGAATTGAGCTGAATAAGATTTTCTATATGACCACGGTTTTTCGTCATAGCGTCATTTTCAAGCATTTTTTTATAAACGGCTATAGCCTCTTTGGGTTTGCCTATCATGGTATAAATCGAAGCCTCTTCCAGCATTGCATATTCTTTGAGTTTTACATCGTTTATTTTAGTCATTTTCTTTAAATAACTAACAGCTTTTAAATCATTTTTCTGATATAATTCGGCTGTCACAATATTACTGTAGGCTAAATAGCTAATATTATTTTTATGCGGAATAGGTTCGCGAAGAGTATATTTTTTAAAATATATTATAGCTTTTTTATATTTTCTTAGCAAAAGATAGTCGGAGCCTAAATAAAAATTTGCAATGATTTCTGCCTTAGTTCCTTTATATTTTGTTTTTAGCTGATGCAGCATAATAATAGATTTTTTGACATTCTTAAGATTGCCAGTTTTTGAGTCTCCTACGGCAATATATAATCTGACACCTTTTCCTAGTAAAGCATATGCCCTGCCATCCCTGTAGCCTGTATAATATTTATAACCTATTATGCCGCCTGCTATAATTATAAAGCCTATGCAGCAAATAATAATTAATTTTTTGTTCTTTTTGAAAAATCCTTCTATGTCTATCGCCATGTTTGTTGTCCTTATTAATATTAATATTTGTATTTTATTTTTTTAAGTTATTTTTTTATATTTTATATTAAGTTATAATTTTTTAGGATTTATATTTTTGTGACAATTCCTTGGCATTTTTCTTTATTTCTTTCAATTCAGAAACATTGAGTCCCGCACCAAATGCTATATTATTATAAATATTTTCGGTTAAAATATCATTAGGCGAATGTGCGTCGCTTGAAATTATTAATTTTGCACCAAAATGTTTAGCAACTTGAAAAACTATGCCATTGGATAAGCAATGTCCTTTTCTGTAGGTCAGTTCAAGATAAATATTTTTATTTTTTGCCAAGACAGCTTCTTCTTCGGTTAATAGTCCCGGATGGGCAAGAATATCAATGTCTTCATTTAATGCAGCTAAATTAGTTCCTTTTTCAACCGGTTCGCTTAGTGTTTCTCCATGAACAACAACTATTTTTGCACCGGAGTTCCTTGCTAAGTTTACCGCTTCGCCGATTAATGACGGCGGTACATGGGTTATCTCAACACCTGGCAGGACCCGAAATGCATTATTGTTTTTAATATTTTCGGCATTAATTTTATTACTTATTGCAATAATACCGGATAGGATATGCTCAATATTTGAAAAGTCGGCATGGTCGGTAATTGCAAGAGTTTCTATACCGGAATAAACTGCTCTTCTAATAAGTTCGGAAGGTACCAGCTCGCCGTCTGAAAATATTGTGTGTGTATGAAAATCTGATATCAAAAATTTCTCCTTATTTGCAATATATAATATTTAATATTTAATATTTAATATTTAATATATATATAAATAGTATAATAACGCGTTAGCTTGACATACTTCCCATGCCTAACACAAAAGGCGTACTTTTTTATCCATAGCTATAAGCTTGTGAGCTTTACGGCAACTGTCGGTAATTTTTTATTTTTAATTTAATTTGCTTAGCAAAAATAGTTGTAATCGGTTTATTTTTTGCTTTTTTTACTTTGCCGTACTATGCTGTTATGCAGGCTAAAATTTTGTTAATTAATAAATGACCTCCCCATATAATTTATTACTAACAACTTCAGTAATTTTTACTCTTCCTGCAACCAAATTGCTTTCAGATTTTTCTGAAACAGAATTTGATAAAAGCGCAGAAATCTTTTTTATGTCAAAATTTTTTAAATATACAGCCCTTTCATTGGAAGTAATTCCTTTATACAATATACCTTTAGCAATAATTTCCGAATTATAATCATCATTTTCAGATATTTTTTCCATTATAACATCATAATAATTTCCTATCAATTTATTTAAAGATAAAGCAAAAATATTTTTTTGCAGCTCAAATAATCTGTTTAACCTTTCTTTTTTTATTTTTAAAGGTATATCGTCTTTATAATTTAAAGCTGTCGTAAAAGGTCTTGGCGAGTATTGAAAGCCGTAAATAAACTCGAATCCTATTTCTTTTATTAAAGATAAAGTTAATTCAAAATCTTCGTCTGTTTCTCCGGGAAAACCGACAATTACGTCCGTTGATAATGATATATCCTGACAGCTGGATTTTATTTTTTTTATTAGGTCTAAATAATGATTCCTGTCGTAGCCTCTGTTCATTAATTTTAATATTCTGTCTGAACCGGATTGAACAGGCAGATGTAAACTCTTTGAAATTTTATTTTCTCTTCCGATAAGCTCAATTACTTCATCGCTCATATCTTTAGGATGGGATGTTAAAAATTTTATTTTATTTATATTTTTAATTTCGGCAATCTTTTTTAAGAGATATGCAAAATTATAAGAGGAGCTTTCCGGAGACTTATAAGAATTTACATTTTGCCCTAATAAAATAATTTCTTTAACATTTTTTTGAGCATATTTTTCTACAGTTTTTAATAAAATATTTAAAGGAATATATTTCTCCGCGCCTCTGACATAAGGAACAATGCAATAGCTGCAAAAATTGTTGCACCCCTCCGTTATTTTTAAATATTGCATGTAGTTTAACAGGTCTTTTTTCTCAGACCTATCATTAAAAGATTTTTCCAATCTTTTATAATAATTTTCATTATTAGCAAGTATATCTATATCTTTTTTATCTTTTTTAAATTCATTATTATTATGATGCTCATAATCTAACTTTTGAACATATTTTATATTGTTAGTAGTAATTATATTATTATTTTTATTTGTGACGCTTTCTAAATTGCCGCTATCGGTTAAATTAATATCTGAATAAACCGCAGCTTTTTTTAATTTTAATAAAGATTTAAATTCTTTTTCAAGCATATCGGGTATGGATAAAAAAGCCTCCGGACTTACGTAATAATTTACGGATAATTCTTTGTTTTCCGATTCTCTTAAAAATATTGCTGCGTTATTATTTTCAGCTTCATTTTTATTTTTATTAATATTTACGTATGTATTTAGAGCAGTATTAGTATTTATATGTGTATTAGTATTCTGCCTAATTTCACTTTTATTTTTATTAATGCTTACGTATATAATTGTATCCGTATTTGCATTTTTGTTTGCATTTGCGTTTATATTTGCATTTTGCCTAATCTTTTGCTGCGCGTAGCACCCTGCAAGTATTATTTTTTTATTTTTATCTATACGCCCGATATCCGATAAGATTTTATGGTCTGCATTGTCTCTTACGCTGCACGTATTTAAAATTATAATATTTGCGTCATTTAACGAAGATGCTTTTTTAAATCCTTTAAAAATTAGCCCGTCTTCAAGCAGTTCGGAATCATGAAAATTCATCTGACATCCGTAAGTTTTTATATAAAAACTGATATCTTCCGTAACATCTGTAAATTTCATAATATTGCTCAATAAATTAAATAATTAAATAATCATTCAATAAGTAAATGAATAAGTTATAAATATAAAATGCAAATAAGCTGATAGAAGGGTAAAATCAAGCGGGATAAGCAATAGTTAAACATTTTCTTTTATTTTTATGAGGTCATTTTTGCAGATTTTACTCATTTTAAAAAATGGCACCGATTTCTCTTTTACTTTAATATTTCCCCCTGTTTTCGGATTTCTTCCTTCATATGATTTGTATTCTTTTATTTTAAAACTTCCAAAGCCTCTTATTTCTATTCTTATATGTTGAGCAAGAGCTGTTACCATGGTTTCTAATATAGAATTTACGATTGCTTCTGATACTTTAACGGAAATTTTATTTTGCTCCGCAAATAATTCTATAAATTCCGCTTTATTCATAATCACCTCTAAATATTAAATAATGTACTATTACTTAAGATAATTTGCTAAGCTTTTAATATTATCATATAAGAATATCCGGGTCAACATCTATAACTATTTTTCTGGCTGCAAAAAATTTATTTAGCTCGCGTTCATTTTTAATAATATTTATAAGGTTATGCAGTTCTGAAATATTTTTTTCTCCAGATATAATAGGCGATTTTATAATTATTTGAAATCTGTAATAATTATTTAACTTTGAAATAGGGCATGGCGATGGACCTAAGGCAGAAATTTTTTTGAATTCACTTTTCATTGCAATTGTTTTACTGATTGTTTTTTTTAAGAAAAATGCTCTTTCCTGCAATTTATCAAAATCTTTATCTATTAATCTTAACGCTATAATTTTAGAGTAAGGAGGATAGGAATATTCTTTTCTTAATCTCAGTTCTTTTTCAAAAAATCCCGTTACATCGTGTTTTGAGGAATATTGAATAACATAATTTGAGCCGTTGAATGTTTGAAAAATTACATTCCCTGTCATATCTCCCCTTCCGGCTCTTCCAGATACCTGCGTTAGCATTTGAAAAGTTTTTTCGGCGCTTCTGAAATCGGGCATATTTAAAAGGCTGTCCGCCGAAATAACTATAACTAAACCTACATTGGGAAAATCATGTCCTTTCGCGACCATCTGCGTACCTATTAAAATATCTATTTCCCCTGCATTCATTTTATTAAATATCTCTGCGCCTGTTTTTTTATTCCTGCCTATGTCGGAATCTATTCTTGCTATTTTTGCAGTATTTCCAAATAATTCATTTATTTTATCTTCTAATTTTTGTATTCCTGCGCCGTAAGGCACTATATTATCGCTTAAACATTCAGGACACAGCTTTGGAACTTCTTCTACGTAGTTACAATAATGACATTTTAAAAAACTTTTTTCATTATTTTTTCCTTTGTGGTATACCATGGAAACAGAACAATTTTTACAAATAAATTGATGCCCGCATGATTTACATATAATAAAAGTTGAAAATCCGCGTCTATTTAAAAATAATAATACCTGCCTTTTTTGTTCTATATTAGCAAAAATTTCTTTTTTTGAAAAATCGGAAAGCATTTCATCACTGAAATTAATATTTTTATTATCGCCTGAACCGTTTGATTTAAATTCATTTTTCAGATCTACGATTTTAATTTCAGGAAGAAATTTTCCTGAAACTCTTTCCTTTATATTAATGTAGTCATATTTTTTTGTTTCTTTAGCATTATAGAATGATTCTAATGAGGGGGTCGCGGAACCCAGGACAGTGACTGAATTATTTTTATTTGCAAGCATTACAGCTACGTCCCTTGCGTTATATAAAAAATCAGATTCCTGTTTATATGAACTGTCATGCTCTTCATCTACTATAATGAGTCCATAGTTAACTAAAGGAGCAAAAATAGCAGACCTTGCACCTAAAACTATTTTGATTTCTCCAGATAATATTTTAAACCAATTAATTAATTTTTCTTTTTTGGCAATTTTACTGTGGAATATTGCAAATTCATGAGGATTTAACATTTTAGAAAATCTTTTTCTCATAACATCTATAAATTGATTAGTAATATATATTTCTGGAACAATAATAATAACTTGCTTATTTAAAATTAAAGCATATTCTAATAAATTAAGATAGATTTCTGTTTTTCCGCTTGCAGTTACACCGTGCAGCAGAAATGTTTTGTAAAAATTGTTTTTAATAGGTTCTTTAATAAGTTCTATAGCTTTTAACTGTTCTTCAGTTAATTGTATATTATTCGAAGCAGCATCTTTCCCGCTATTAATGTATAATGTATCCGGTTTGTATAAAGCAGCATCTTTCCCGCTATTTGCGCATAATGTGTCAGGTTTCTTATATTTGTAATTAGTATCCGCCGGAGCGCTGTTATTTAAACATGGTATAGAAAAGGACGTTTTTTTGCATGTTTTTGAATTTTTATTATTTTTTTCAGCATAAACATCTATCAGATGAAAACTTTTAACGTCGATGGAGGGTAATGCAGCGTCCAGCACATGTGAAATACTTTCGTGATAATAAGAAGCAAGCCAATAATAAAAATTTAAATGATTTTGGTTAAATAATGAATTTTTAGCTATAGATAATACCTCTTTCAGGTTTGAAATATCAAGACTGCATGAGGAATTGACTGAAGTGATAAAACCGTATGTTTTCCTGTTTTTAAGGGTTACAACTACAGGTGCGCCGAGCTGCAAAAATTCGAGAAATTTTTCCGGAAGCAGGTAAGTTAAAGGATAATTCAATCCGCTTTTCGGCACAATTATTTCAACTTTGACTTCACTCATAACCATAATTATAATTTATTGTAGCGGAAAATTAAATAAAAAAATTATAACTATTACAACTTATTATAACTATGGTTATGAATTATAGTTATGAAATTATTAATTAATCTATTAATTAATCAATGTGAATCAATGTAATAATGTAATGTTATGAATCAAAAAAAAATTATTTTTCAAATTAATCAAATAAACGTTCAATTAAGATTAATAATTAGTTAGTTAAGTAGTTAGTTAGTTAATAGTTAACTTATCAGTTAGTTAAGTAATTAGCTAGACATAGAAATCGTTTTATTTTCTTTTTTCTTATTTTTTCCTCCTTCAAGAGGATAAAGCTGTCTTCTGTAATATTCATCTTCATTAAGCGCAAGTTTTTCGCCATTTTTTGCTGTAACATATTTTCCGTTTCCAAACTCTTCAGACCACGCTTTATCGGCTATCTCCGCATAAGATGCGGAATATTTATCCATATCATCTTTTAAAACAGTTATAATGGACTCGCCGCCTTCCTGTGTAGCGGCGGCATTTCCTTTGGCAACAACTTTTCTCAAAATTTGGGGATGGTCAATAATCATGCATGGACGCAGCCGATTTTTAATACCCATCTGTTCGCTTCTTATGGCTTTAAAATACATTGAATTTAATACTTCTTCTATAGTTTTATCGAACACGTTATCTGCGGCGAATTGCGCAAATACACACGGTTCTACTCCGCCATTAGCATTTATATGAAGATAGACTCTTCCGCCGGAAAGACATCCGTGCGAAAGCACTCCGTCATTCCAGAAATCGGCAACCACAATCGGTTTAGTTTCTCTTATTTCAGCTACCCTTTTTCTTCGGAAATCTCTCTGAGCAGCTGTGGGCATGAGTTTAACGTCTGGCTCTCTGCCTATAGGTATGTAATTAAAATACCAACCTAAAAAACAGCCCTGCTTGATGTAAAAATCTATAAATTCATCACCTACAATAGTTTCATTGTTAAATCTTGTTGCGGTGGCGGAAAAGCCGAAGAGTACACCATTATCCTTCAGATAATTCATTGCGGCGACTATTTTTTTAAAATGACCTTTTCCTCGCCTTTCATCTGTTTCTGCCTCAAAACCTTCTACGCTTATAGCTGGAAAAACATTCCCCAGTTCTGAAAGAGTTTCCGCCATTTTTCCATCAATTAAGGAAGCATTTGTATAAACCTGAAAATAGCAGTCGCTGTTTCTTTTAAAAATATCTATCAAATCTTTTCTGACAAATGGTTCTCCGCCGGATATAGTATAAAAAAATATACCATAGCTTTTACCCTCGTCTATTATTTGATTTATTTTTTCGTAAGATAATTTATCTTTTCTTGTATAATTGGCTGAATAGCAGCCGTAGCATTTTAGATTACAGTGCATGCTTGGGCTAATAACATAAAAAAGCGGCGGATAAAATCCGTTTTTTTCAATAAATGCTTTTCGCCTATCTCCGCTTAAAAGCAAAAAATTAGATATAAAATTATCTAATATTTTGGTTTTAACGTTTTTCGAAAGATAAGGCAGTTTTCTTTTTAAATTGACAAAAATATGGTCAAAAAAAACCTTGCCCGCAGGTGCATTAAAATTATTAAGTTTATCTGAAAGCTTCATTATTGTTTCGTCTTTCAGATATGGCACCAAATAACTGCTTGCAAGATACAAACTTTTTTTAATGATATAATTTTTTAAGTAATTGTTTTTGAACGAAGTTGATTGTTTCATCCTAAGTCTCCTCTAACATAATATTTTATTTAAGTTTGTGTAATTTTAATTTTTAATTCTAATAAATTAGCATAAACATTAAATGAAAATAATTACTCTAATAATAATATAATATATATAATATGTAATATTATTATTATTCAGAAAAGTGCACACTTATAAGACTATAACTCCTATTTTATAAAATTTCAACTAATGGAAATAAATTTTATAATCTTTAGTTAAATATATCTTTTATTTTATTAAATTTCAATTAACGGAAATAAGTTTTATAATCTTTAATTAAGTATAACTCCTATTTTATTAAATTTCAATTAACGGAAATAAGTTTTATAATCTTTAATTAAGTATAACTCCTATTTTATTAAATTTCTATCGGCAAGTTAGAGTTATGACTATTCTTTAAATTCAATTTATTTAACCGTATAATTTATCATGTAAAAATTATACAATATTGATATTAATAAAAAAAATATGAAAATAAATAAAATATTTAATAGCAACGACAAAGGGTTTACACTTTTCGAAGTATTAATTGTCTTAATTATCGTTTCTATTATGCTCTACATTTCATATCCTCTTATGAGCAATTTTATTCTCTACCCCAACTCAAGCGTGAATTTTGATAAGACCGTTAAAATTTTAAAGTATTTAATGAATGAAAGATATTCAAGAAAATCTTATACAACGTTTATAAAATTTGACTTTAAAAAAAACTCAATAGAGGTATATTATAAAAAAAATATAAGATTAAAACCTTTAAAAACAATAAAAGCGTACAGAATATTATATAAAAATATAAAACTATACAAAATTAAAACTAAAGGCAAGACTTATAAGCACGGATTTGTCTATGAAGAGTTTTCTAAAAAATATATATCTCCGCCCTTCAAGGTATATTTTTTAATCAAAAATAATAAAAAAATGGTTTACGTAAAAACATATTATAATAAAGTTATAATAAAATAGCAGGCTCACGGACTTAAGGTTAATATGATAAAAAGAAAATTTAGAAACAGCTATAACGGCTTTACTCTGCTTGAAGTGCTTATAGCGCTCGTTATACTCGGCATCGCGCTAATTCCGCTGCTAACCTCTCAAGCAAGAACCGCCGGTGATTATATTGAAATAAACAACGTATTTTATGAAACCGGATTAGCAAAAAATTTACTCTCTAACGTCTTTTTAACAAAAGATATATACATAGCAAATAAACAGGAAAAAATTTTAGGGGTTAAAGACTATATATACAAAAAGATAATAAGCAAAACTTCATTCCCTGGGGTTTATCTAATCAAAATAACCGTGTTTAAAAAAGGCGGTAGTCCAAAAAACGGCGTAACGTTAAAGGCATTAGCAAAGGGACAATGATAATTACTATATTGCCTAAAGGTAAATTAAATGAATAATAAATGTATAAGATATGCAAAAAATGGCAATGGGAGCGCCTTTTTATATATCCTGCTTATTTTAGCCCTTTTAAGCTCAATAATATTGACCTTTATTTCAAGTACTATAAATTACATTAACTTTACAAACAATTACAAAGATAAAAATAAAGCATATTATATAGCTAAATCAGGCATTAATCTATCTACTTATTTTATATCGCAGTATGGTTCTAACCCTGTTAGTTATCAGGAACTGCTTAATAAAATCGCGCCTTATGAAAGCGGTTACCCGATTTTAGGCGGCAAGATAAAGATATTCGTTATAAACAATAATTCTAAATTTAACGTAAATCAGCTTATATTTACGGATAATCAAATAAATTATACTGAATATTCCGAAGTTCAAAGATTATTTTATGTTCTCGGTATTCCATCAAATATTTTAGAAAATCTTATTACATTTGCCCAAAAATATCAGCTAAGTTATAATAGTTTGGAATTAAAATTTATGCAATTAACTCACGGACCAAAAGCAAAACAATATCTTGTCAATGTTGCCCCTAATACTAATCTTTCGGTTTTGAACACCGAATACAAAAATTCATTTTTAACGATAAGGGATTTAATGCTCGTTCCCGGTATGAGATATAAATACTACTTTTTATTAAAACAATTTTTAACAGTTAATTCTTCAGGTTTGGTCGACATAAATACGGCGCCGTATGAAGTAATCGAATCCCTAAGTCCGCTAATAAGTTCAAGTGCGGCTAAAGAGCTTGTTAGCTATAGAATAAATAACCCTCTTACTTCCGTAAGCGCTCTTACGGAAGTTTCAGGTTTTAATTCATCTATTTTATCCTCTATCGTAAATCGGATAGAAATAAATTCAACATTTTACCTGATTAAATCCGCCGGCGAGTACGGCGGCGCTAAAGTATCGATTAAATCGCTATATAACATAAACGGCGGCACCATTCAGAAAATATACGAAAAAATATCATAAGTATAGTCGAGCCAGTTTTATTTAAATTATTTAACTTATTTAAAGATGAAAATATCTACGGAGATTTAAAAAAAATGAAGATAATAAATATTCTAAAAAGTACTATGGACAAGGTAGATACGGGCGGCAATCAACAAAGGTTGTTATTAATTACGGGCGTATCAGCGGTTATTTTTATATTTTTAATCTTTTTTATAATTATTCCCGAGATTAAGGGCATAAAATCAACGGATGAAACTTTGAAAAACCAGAAATCTATATTAAGTTATATTTTAAAATATTCAAATAAAATAAACGGATTAAAGTTGGTTGAAAGCGGAAAAATAAAAGGTTCTTCTTCCGCAGGCAAAGCCGGCTCAGTAAAAGTTATCAAAATAGGATATGTAAAATTTATAAGTTCTTTAATTAAGTATTTTAAAATAAATAAAGATAAAGTATCAAAGCTATATTCAAGATATTCAAGCAAAAAGGGGGCTTCAGGTGAAGAAGTGCATACGAAAGAAAGTGTGCGCCTTTCCCTAAAAGGTTTAAGTCTTAATCAATGTGTGAACATGATTTACGCACTGTCCTCTTCTTATAACGCAAAAATTGTTTCAATTAAGATAAAAAAGAATTTTCACAATAATAAACTGCTTAATTTATCTTTGGACATCGAAAGGCATATTATAAAATAAGATTCCTTATACTGTAAACAAAATAACCGTTTTTATTTTTCTTAAACATCGTGTTTAATAGTGTTGAAAATTTATCATAAATGGACTTCCTGGGCTTTACCGTGAAATGACCATCAGTTATTCTGAAAATGGGCTTAATAATAGAATTTTTAATTTTTAGTTTACCGTTTAAATCTCCATGAAAATATATAATTCCGCTCATTTTTTGATTATTTTCAATATTAAGTTTTGTGTTTATTTCCCCGATGTTTAATCTTGGTATTTTTAAGAAGCCCATTTTTATTGAATAGACCTTTAGATTATTTAATGTTATATTTACTAAAATTTTTCTATAAATTATATAATTAAATAATAAGGTAATAAGTTTGCCGGTTTCAATACTGTTTATGCCTGCGAACATATTGTATCTAGACCTCATCTGCTTAAAAATTTTAATATTGCTCAAGGTTATGTTAAACGGATATGAAGGATAAATAGAATTTATTTTTATTTTTAAACCAGTTTTATTAAATATCAATCTTTCAATTGGTTTTTTAAGGTTATTGTAAGGGAAAAATATATAGACAAAGATAAAACTGAAGAATAAAAATATAAGCAAATAGGTAAGTATATTTATAGCCTTTTTCGTGTTAATTTGTTTAAATTTAACAGAAAAGATTTTTTTATTCATAATTTTTATATTTATATTTCCATATTATTAATATAGCATATTTTAATTAGTTTAATTTTAATTTTAATTTGTATGTATTTTTTTAACGAATGAAAAAAAATATTAAAGGATTTACCCTCATCGAACTTTTAATTGCCATGGTTGTTTTTGCAATAATGCTGATATTTTTATATTTTACCTTTAAGTCAACTCTGAATAATAGATCCTCCGCCATAAATTCAAGCAAACCTTATATCGAATCTTATGCTATATATAGCAAAATTCATCAAAAAATAATTGAGTTTAATTATTTATACCCATTATTTATAGGAAATTATAATAAAATAAATAACGATATATTTTCAAATTTATATTTTTCCGGGCTTTCAAAAAAACCGGTTCCTTTTTTCAATAAAAATTCGGAAGAAAACATAAGCTACTTCTATACCGAAAGGCAGAAAAATAAGAAAACATATAAACTAATTTACGAACAGTCATTTTTTAAAAACAAAAAAGGGTTTTTGAAAGTTTCAAAAAACCGCATAGTTATTGCAAGAAATCTGACATTTATTAAAATTCAATATTATTATAATGGTCTATGGCTTAATAAATTTAATTATATTCAATATAATGCCGTGCCGTTAGCCGTAAAAATTAAATTAGGCATTCTTAAAAATAATATTGCAAAAAAATTTAAATTTCAGTTTAATATGTAAAGCGTTTTTAAATCGCAGATTTTTACTTAATCTGCCAGCTTTCTATAGGCGCATTTTTACCGGTGCCGCCGGGCGCACCGGTCGGGCCGTAAGAAATAATTGCATAGCTTCCGTGTTTGGATGGTGAAATGTAAATATATTTATTTCCCCATGGGTCCAAAGGAATATGGCTTAAATAACCCTCTTTCTGATAATGCTTTGGTATCGGAGGAATTGTGGGTTTTTTAACTAAAGATTTAAGCCCTTGCGCCGTTGTTGGATAAAATCCATTTTGAAGCTTAAAAATAGCCAATGCCGTTTCAAAGTTTTTAATCTGAGCAACTGCGGCCGTTTCTTTTGCTTTATGCGGAGCAAACATTATTCTTGGAACAATTATCGTAGCAAGGATTGCTATAATGACCAGGACTATTAAAAGCTCAATTAATGTAAATCCGTTATCGTTACTAGATCTGCAAAAATAATTTAATTTATTTAGTTTACGTGAATTATTCATAAACTACCCCTTTTTCTATATTCTTACTTTTTTATTATTGAACTCATTTCAAAAATTGGAAGCATTATCGAAATAACTATAAAACCTACTACAAAACCCATAAATATCACCATTATTGGTTCTAAAGCCTGAGTTAACGATAATATATAAAAATCTATTTCGCTTTTCATTATATTTGACGCCGTCAGCAACATTTCTTCAAGATTAGAGCTTTTTTCCCCTGCCCTTATCATTTTAGTAAAAATAGGTGGAAAAAGTTTTGATTTTGATAATGGTCCCGATAATCCTTTTCCCTCTTCCAAACTTCTTTTAGCATTTGCAAGAGCTTCTTTTAGCAGACTATTTTGAAAATTTGATGAAGCGATTGTTAAAGCCCTGTTTATAGTAATACCGCTTAATAAAAGGGTATGAAGGCTTTGCGAAAATTGATTAACTTCGTTCAATATAATAAATTTTCCTATCAACGGAGTTTTTAGTAATAAATTATCTATTCTGTATTTTCCTTTTTTAGTGCCTGTATATTTTTTAAATAATATATATAACAAAATAATTAAAAGCAAAAAAATAACAAGATAATGAGAAAACAAAAAACTCCCGAACAGTACGATTCTGGTCGGTAGAGGCAGGTCATGATGCATCGATTTAAAAATTTTGGATATAATCGGAACAACGTATACCACTATATAAAAAAGTATTAAAAATCCGACAGCGGACATAATTAAAGGATATACGAGCGATGCTTTAATCTTTTTAATCGTATTATACCTTTCTTCCATATATATAGATATTTTATTCAATACTATTGCTAATGAACCAGATTCCTCCCCTGCTTTTACAGAAGATATAACGAGATTTGAAAAGATTAAGGGATAATTAGCTAAACAATCGGAAAAAGATTTACCCTCTTTAATGTTTAAAGAAATTTCAGACAATATTTTTTTAAAATAAGCATTTTTAACATCGCTTTTTTGTTCGTAAATAGCATCGTATAAAGGGATTCCTGCATTTAATAATGCATATAACTCCTTAAAAAAAATAATGATATCGGAAGATTTTGGTTTTCTTTCAATTTTGGTGTTTAAGATTTTTTTAACATAAGAAGTAATATTATTATCTTCTTTATACCCTTTTTTTATTGGTTCAAACGCCTGAGAAATTTCTGTCACAAAAATACCGCTTTCTTTTAAGTTGGCTATCGCTTCAGATTTATTGTTTGTTTCAATGAAGCCTTTTATCTTTAGACCCTCATAATTTAACCCATTATAACTGTAAACCGGCATTTAAACTAATCCTCCTCAGATACCCTGATTACTTCCGCTAAAGATGTAGTGCCTGCCGCAAACTTTTTTATAGCCTCGATTCTTAAAGTACTCATCCCGTTTTCTATGGCTTTTGATTTAATTTCTTGAGAACTGGCTCTTGACATAACCAGCGACCTGATTTCATCGTTAACTTCAAGTATTTCATAAATTGCTGTTCTGCCTTTATATCCGGTAAACCCGCATTCTTTACATCCTGTCTGGATATAAAAATTTCCGCTTTTTAAAATACCTTTTATTATAGTAAGGTTATTATCGGCTATGTTAAGGTTGTTATTAATATTTGTATTTATATCAATTTTCTCCGCCAGTAATTTAATATTTTCATCATTTAAAACATAAGATTTTTTACAAAACGGGCATAATTTTCTCATCAGTCTTTGAGCAAAAACGATAGTTATAGAAGATGCTATCAAAAAAGGTTCTATTCCCATATCGGTAAGTCTCGCGAATGTGCTTGCCGAATCATTTGTATGGAGTGTTGAGAATACTAAATGCCCCGTCATAGCCGATTGGATTGCTATCTCCGCAGTTTCAGAGTCTCTTATTTCGCCGATCATTATAATATCAGGGTCCTGCCTTAATATATGGCGAAGCCCTTTGGCAAACGTTAAGCCTATCTTGTTATTTACATTTATCTGAGAGATGCCTTTAATCTGATATTCGACAGGGTCTTCTACTGTTAAAACATTTTTATCAGAGAACAGTTTTATAACTTCGTTAATAAATGAGTAAAGCGTCGTTGTCTTTCCTGAACCGGTGGGTCCTGTCGAGATAATCATACCAGTTGATTTTGCTAAAGCGTTTTTAACCAAAGGAATAAATTTTTCATCTATTCCAACCTCGGATATATCGTAAATATCTAAAGATTTATCGAGCAGTCTTAAAACGACCCTTTCGCCAAAAATTGTCGGAACAATAGAGACTCTTATATCTATGTTTCTATTCCTTGCAACAAGCTGAATTCTCCCGTCCTGGGGCAGTCTTTTTTCGGCTATGTCAAGCCCAGCCATAACCTTTATCCTTGAAACTATACTGTTTTTTAAATTAACCTGAGGCCTTATTTTTTCTATTAAAGAGCCGTCAATTCTAAATTTTACTAATAAGTAGTCTTGAAATGGTTCTATGTGGATATCGGAGGCATTTTCCTTAACAGCTTCTAATATAATCGTATTTATAAATTTTATTGCGGGTGCGTCGGAATTTTCATCGATTAAATCAATATGTTCAAAATTTTTTAGATTTTCAAATTCGTCAGATTTATCGGTCGAAGAGTTATCTGATAAAAATTCGTCTGATTGACCGTTATTGCTGCCTTTAATTGATTCCATTGACGTATCATATATGGAATTTATTAAATTAATTAATTCTTCGGAAGGCAGGATGATGATTTTTTTGTCTTGCGTATCTAATTTTATTAATATATCGCTAATTACATCATTTTTGGTTTTTTTAGTAATTGCAAGCAAGCAGTTTCCGTCTTGAAGCATAAAGGGGGCGATAAGGTTTTTTTTGAGATATATCGAAGAGAAATTTTTTCTTATAATTTGATAATTTAAAGGATTGTACAGCTCTTCGACAATATTTTCATTGGAGGCTATTTTTTTGTTAGCATTTATCATTTTTATTTTTTTATCTATTTTTTATTAGCATTTTTATGCACATATTCCGGCGATACAATTAGCATCCGTTTTACTCCGGGCAGAGGTTCGTTTCCTTTTTTTAAAGATTTTAAAAATTTTTTATTATGTTTGCTTGTAATATTTAAAAGCTCTTTTGATGACGAAATAATCTTTGGAGATATAAGGATAACAAGATTGTCCTTCTGGAGCTGGCGAGTAGTATCTTTAAATAAATAACCTAATATAGGAATGTCCTCAAGAAGCGGAATTCCCGTTGTAGTATTATTGATTGAATTTTGTATTAATCCCCCGATTACAACCATCTGATTGTTTTTGACCAGGACCCTTGTTTTAATATATCTATTGGAAGTCGTGGGTCCGACTAAACTTGCGCTAAGTCCTTCTGGACTTGGAATTATTGCGGAAATTTTTGCATATATTTTTAGGGATAAGTAGTTGTCTGAATTTACTGAAGGGGTAATTTCAAGCTTTACTCCGACATTTTGGCGTTGAACCTGGGTTACGATATTTTGCAGGGCATACTGGCTTGTGGCGCTGGATGTTACAAAAGGAACATTTTCTCCCACCATAATAGCCGCCTTCTGATTATCTAATGTCAATAAATCAGGAGCGGAAAGTACATCAATTGCAGAGTTAGTCGCAATTAATCTAAATAAAGCGGCAAACGAAGGGACGGTTTCAGGCGTTCCGTTAGGGCCAACCGGCAAAGTAATAGAACCCCCCGCAGCTCCGGTAATAAATCCGGAAACACTAAACGGGTTGGATAAAAAATCGGCTATTCCCTGACTCATATTGTAATTACCGCCGGCAAACATATTTCCTTTTAATCCGTAATATTGAGTTCCTATCTCCTGGGTTTTTTGTAAATTTACTTCTGCTATTATTACCTGAACAAATACCTGCTTTCTCCTTACGTCAAGTTTTTTGATTACACTTATTATGGCATTATATTGAACCGGCGTTGTTTCAATTACCAAGGAATTATCGTTTTTATCGGGAATTATAACAGCTTTTCCTACTAAAGATGCACCTCCGCTAACAGCAGCAGGTTTAGTTGTCGGCGTTTTAACAAAGGGAGGACGGTTTTGAAACGGTTGCGCTGCGGTTTGATTATTCCGGTTATTTTCAACGAAACCCGTTTTTGATAAAGATTTGGTGTGCGATACCATGTTTGTGAGGATTTTAGCAATCGTATCGGCTTTTGCGTACCTAAGATGATATACATATATTTTTAATGTCTGATTGTTTGGTTTAACGTCTAAAGATTTAATTAAATCGATAATTTTTTTAAAGTTCTTATGCGAAGCCATGATGATAAGCGAATTTGTTGAGTTATAAGGAATAATCCTGACGAACTGTGAATTTAAATTGACCATTGCATAGTTAGCAGCGGCAGAACCGGTATAAATTGTATTTAAAATATTCGCAATTTTTAAGGCTTTTACATATTTTATAGGAATTACGGCAACTTTTTGTCCGTAGTTAGGGATATCTAAAGCTTTTATAATTTTATCTGCTTTTCTGATGTCCGACGCGTAATCGGTTATAATTAATGAATTGGTGAGCGGATAACTTTGGATATTGGCGGAAGAGGAAAGCAAAGGAGCTAAAATATTAGCCATGCTTTGCGCATTCATATAATTTAATTTTACAATCCGGGTTTCAAATTCATGCCCATGCAGGTATGATTTTTTTATATTAACCGGAACCGCATTTTGTCTGGCGGAAGACGACATGACTATTTTATAAAAGCCGTCTCTTTTAATAACGCTATATCCTTTATATGAAAGGGCCGTTAAAAATGCTTTATACGCCTCTTCAACAGAAATTTTTTTAACCGATATGATTGTAATGTTGCCCTGCAACTTGCCGGAATACATAAAATTCTTATGAGTTATCTTTGATATAAAATCTACGAGGGTCGGAATGGAAATGTTTCTAAAGTTTAGGGATATGCGGCCGTTTTTGTTTATCTTATTTATCCTTACCGGATTATTTTCTATTGCACTGGCTATATTAATATTTAAAATAAACGAGGTATATAAGATAAAAGATGATAAAAATATATACATAATAATTTTATTTTGTTTCATTAATAAACACCTGACCCTTTTAAATTATTTTACTGATTGTATCTTATAATCTTTTTTAAGTATTTTCAATAATAAATAATTTTGTATTAATTTCATGAATTTATGAAAAATTTATCGCGCACAAAAATTATTTTATTTAATTTTAATTTACATTACCTTAAACCGCTGTTAGAAACTTAAAACTAACCTCGAATTATTGTAAGGTACATGTGTTGAGAGTCTATACATTTAATTTATTCAATCCTGTAATTAAAAGTTAAATTTTGGTTGCCTCTTGATATATTTATACTTACATTGTTTTCATTCATTAAACCCGTAAGAAGATTGACGGCTTCCTGCGGGCTTGATAAAGAAGTCCCGTTAATTGATTTTATAACATCCCCGGGTTGAAACCCCATATAAGAAAATATTCCGCTTGGAACTACCGAAAGAACTTTAAATCCGATGACTTTTCCGTTGATTATGTCTGGTACCGCGTGCATTTGGGTAAAAACGCTGTTTAAATCGGATTGTTTAATTTTAGACCTTTGGATTAAATAAGAATATGGCCCTGTTTTTTTAACGGCTGAACCCAGTGCCGTATTATTTAATAAACTGCCATGCGTTGTATTAATATTGTTTATGCCGTTATAATTTTTACTTGAGGGGCTTTTACCGTTAATTTTTATTAGGCGAATAATGAAGTTCTTTCCGAAACTTGTAACCGTTACATTGCACAAATTGACCTTATTAAGATAATATCCAGGCTTTATTTCCGAACCCTGAGAAACAAATATCTCTTTATGGGTTGATTTATTTACAAAAAATGCATAATTTACGCTTCCTCTAATCGTGCCGATTAAATTAAAGTTTAAAGGCATAAAATAGGCCTTTGAATTGTAGCTGATTAAAGGGCCGTTAATATCGGCATTTAAAGTATTATATTTTAAGATAGGTGCGTAAAGTTCTATTGTTGTTTTTTTGGAAATGTAATTGCCTTTTATAGCGGTATGACTGTGGCTTATAAGTGCCATATTAAAAGAAAATATTTTATATTTAATAAAATTAATCACCGATATAGCCGTAAAAAAAGACAGAAGCATTACGGATAAAAATTTAAACAATTCTTTTAATAGTTTGGTTTTATTAGATTTAAAAAAAGTAACGAGCCTATTTTTTAAATTGCTTGAAATACTTAAATTAAATAATTTAAAAGTCTCTTTTTTCATCAGATAGTGACCTCTGGTGCCCACTTTGCACCTGGAAGACTTAAATTAAATAATTTGAAAAGTCTCTTTTTTCATATTTATTAAATACTTAAATTAATTTAGTTTAGTTTAATTTTTAAAATTACCCCATATATACATCTACTTATTTTTTTAACACTATATTAAAGTTTACAAACCCTTTCGAATTCTTATACGATTTTATTACGTCCACGGTTGAATATTTTTTTTTCAGATATCTCTCAAATCTATGAAGATTTTTATATCCTTTAACAGCGCCTTTAAAATTAAATTTATTATACGAGTAATTAATACCGCCTACGGTTAAACTATTTAAATTCCCCTTTTCCTCTGATATATATTTTAAAAATTTTAAAAAGTTCGCCCCGCCTGAATAAGAACTGCTGTTTTCTTTCAGCTTATCATAGTAGCGCTTAATTTCATATCTTGGTTCGTAAAAAACTTTTTGTTGCGGCATGTATTTTGATAAAATTGTGTTAATTTTCTTTTCGAGTATAGTTTTTTCGTTGTTTTTATAATAAAAATTTTCAGCTAATCCAAATATTGTCAATATTAAAGCAAATAAAACCAAAAAAAAAGCTGGAATAACTTTAGAAAAAATATCGCTATAATCGCCTGTTTTTTTAAAAATAGTATCTGAATTTAAATGCGGCAAATTATTTTTATAATTTTCTGAATCAAGCAGAAACATTAAATCGCTATAATTTGAATTTAAAATATCCGTTGATTTTGAAAACTCATCCGGTTTTGAAGAATCAACTTGACCTCTTCCATATATTTCTCTGCATTTTTCGTTTAAATTGTAAACTGTTAAATTTTCTAACTCGTCAAAACCATTTATATTTTCCAAGCTAAGCGCCGTTAAGCTATTAATATAATTTAAATTAATAATTTCACTAAATATATTATTCTTAATAACAATTCCATAAGTTTCATTTGCAAAGTCGTATACCAAGGCAGAATTTTCCGTCCAGTTTATTTCCAAGCCTTTACTGATTTTATAAAGTAAAGAATAAGGAAAATAGATTTTAATATTTTTTTTAATGTTTAAAAGATTATATTTGGTTAATAAATCAATAATGTTTTTCTTTTTTATATATTCTATAAATAAACTGTTGTTTGACAGTTTATGTTTTAAAATGACAATCTCATCTATATTTAATGGCGTTAGTTCCTCTAATGCCGTTTTAACCAAAAGCTCAGTGTTTTTTTTATTTTTAAGACTGAAAGGGTAGGATAAAAACTTGTAAGAAACAAGCTCAGGAGGCAATATTGCCACTATTTTTTCGGCGTTTTCAACGCCAGAGATAAAATTCGTTGAATCGGCTGGAACAAAATGCTTAATTTCATCAACCTTAAAATATTTTAATCCAATCAGTCCGCCGTTTACCGTTTTTAATCCTATTTTATAGCCTTTATTGTTCGGCATAGCCTGATAGCCTGTTTAATATATCATTCTTTTGATTTATTTTGTTTAATTTTTTAAATTATTCTATTTACTCCTTAAACCATCTTTAAAAACTTAAAAGCTATCTCAAATTATTGTAAAATATACGTATTGAGCAAAAAAAATAAACAAAGACAATAATAAGCAAAAAGGTGACTAAAATAATATATTAGACTTGTTTTTACCGAGTTTATCACTTAAATTAAAAATGGGCAACGAAAAAATTACACATAAATCCCGATTATATTATGCAATAAACAATCCCGATTTAGGATAATTTTTAGTATTGATATAAAATATATAATATAATATAATCTATTAAAATAATGTTAACTGATTTTCTATTGATGATTCCCACGCTGATACAGCGTAAATTGGTTTTATATTTGGGGGGTTAGCTCAGATGGCAGAGTGGCGCCTTCGCATGGCGCAGGTCGTGGGTTCGATTCCCATACCCTCCACCACTCAAAACCGCAGTAAATAAGCACTTTCAGCAACATTACTCTTGACAAGCATATCCTTAAAAATGGTAAAATAAGGTAAAATTTGGTCAAATATTGTCCCAAAATTGTCCCAGTCTTAAACCATTATTTCAAGGGGGTATAAAATGTCTGAAAACATCAGAAAGCGTGGAAACATCTGGTATTATGACATGATGATAGACGGCGTCCGGTATAAAGGGACGACCAAGACCACAGATAAAAGCCTTGCCGAGAAGATAGCCAGCACGATAAAGAGCGATATTTTACGCCAGAAGCACGACTTGCCGACGAAAGTAAATTACAACGATAAGATTTTTTCGGAAGTCTGGGAAGAATATTTTAAAAGCCTGAATAATGCAACAACGACGGTAAAAAGAAAAATCGTAGCTTCTAACCATTTTCTTCCTTTATTCGGCAACACAAGCATAAAAAACATTTCGACGACTGACATAAAAAACTACCAGCTTGGCAGAAAATTTGAAACATTGGCCTTGAATAAAAATAAAGGCAAAAGGGAGCAAGACATAGATTATTCAAGTGCGAACAAAGAAAAAGCCGTCCTATCAAATTTCTTTAACTTCTGTATCGAAAATAAGTATCTCGATAAAAATCCCTGCACCGGAATAAAGAAATTAAACGAATTAAGCCGTCTTAAAACTCTTAACGATGAAGATATTCAAAAATTAATTTCCGGCGCCACAAATAAGCTCACAAGAGATTTAATTACTTTTTTAATTTATACCGGCTGCCGAAAAGGCGAAGCGTTAAATCTTAAATGGGACGACGTGGACTTAAAGAACGGCGTAATAGCAATTAAAGGAACCAAAACGAAATATGATAGGCATATTCCTATATCAAACGCGTTAAAAGCGATTTTAGGCGACATTAAAAGAAATCAGGATAGTTTATACGTCTTCGAAAGAAACGGGGCTAAATTAACCGATTTTAAACGTTCGTTTCATACCGCCTGCAGAAACGCAGGACTTAAAGATTTGCGTATTCACGATTTAAGACATGTATTTGCCTCTAAAATGGTAATGGGCGGGACGAGCTTATATATTACAGGAGAATTATTAGGACACAGGACGACGCAAATGACGAAGCGGTATAGCCATTTAGTGCCTGAGACTTTAAAAAAAGCGGTTGACGATGTTTGGGGGAAGAAAGATAAAATAATAATTAAATAATATGAAGAGACCGTTCAAAATTTTGTGTCAATCCTGTATAATTAAATTATAATTAATTAAAAGGAGATTGACGCAATGGAACAGACAGATCAAGAAATCTCAAACCGTACACAAAAATTTGATTTTAATAAAG
>JAJZJW010000058.1 GCA_021809845.1 bacterium
ATAAAAAATATTATGAAAAAAACATAAATTTAAGAAATATTAGAAAACCAAGGAAATAAAATAAAAAAAATGACTTTAAAAAGTCGCAGTTAGAGATTAAATTTTTCTATGGAAGGATTAAAGTAAATTTAAATCGTATATTTTAATAAAAAATCAGGAGAAAATTCAGGGGGTCAAATTTATTTGCATAAAAGGGGTCAAATTACTTGACAAACAACAGTGAAACAAAGACCAGGCTTGCGTGTTCCCGGCGCGTGGGACGTGTTTGAACTTGCCGTTCGCGCTGTGTTAGGACAGCAAATCAGCGTTGCTGCGGCGACTACGTTATCCGGCAGGCTTGTAGCCGCCTTAGGTAAACCCTTAAACATAGATGTTCCGAAGATCATTAAAAAAACTGGGATTTCTATGATTTTTCCATTACCCGAAGTTGTGATGACAGCCGATCTTACGCAGATAGGTCTTACGCGGGCACGGGCGAAAGCGCTGAAGACATTAGGGTCGGCTATGAATAGCGATGAACGGTTTTTGCAGTCGCATGGCACACTTGACAAAACTATTGTAAAATTATGTGAATTGCCTGGCATAGGACCATGGACAGCTCAATATATCGCAATGCGCGCGCTTCGGGAATCGGATGCTTTTCCATCGTCAGATCTTGGGTTGTTACGTGCGTTGGGACGGGAACAGGAACTTCCTACGCCTAAAGAACTGATTGCCGCTGCTCAGGTCTGGCGGCCATGGCGCGCTTATGCGGCGATGCGTTTATGGATACAGCCGGGAAATACCGCTCCTCTATTCGGCAGCGAATAACTATGATGTTATATAGCTGCAGTTTCATGCGTTAAATATTATCGTAGTCTTAGCCGATTATTTGAGATATATACCCTCGTGTTCCAATAGCCGGCGTTTGCGTTTTAATCCGCCGGCATATCCTGTAAGGGAGCCGTCTGAACCTATAACACGGTGACACGGTATTACTATTCCTATAGGATTGGATCCGTTAGCGAGGGCGACTGCTCTTATAGCCGACGGCTTGCCTATTTCTGCAGCCTGCATTTTATAACTTATTGTTTTTCCCGCGGGAATAGAGCACAGAGCCGACCAAACCTCTTGTTGAAACGGCGTGCCTCCCGTTTTTACGGGGATATCGCCTATGGCTGTAAGATCGCCTTGCCAGTAAGCATTAAGTTGTTGTTTAATATCTTTTGGAATTGTTCCTGCAATCAATCTAACATCAGAGTGAGCGTAGTGCAGGCGCAAAAGCCGGTGCATGCGCGTCTCGCAATCCGCCCAATCCAGAGCGCGCAGCCTTTTTTGAGAATCCGTGACCGCTATCATTTCGCCGATAGGCGTTGTTACATGATCTACGTAAAAACAGATAATTTCGGCATTTGTATCCATAGGCATTTATTTTATTATCTAAAATACCAGCATTAATTCATTTGCTTATTAATAAATAAACTAACCATTATAATATCTCCTACTACCCCAGCGGTTGTTATAATAGAACGGGTTTTTTTGTCCATAGGAATTAATAAACTTAATAAAGTAAACATGTTTTTCACCTCTTTTAATATTTATTATAACTAATTTTTGCATTTTTATAAAATATTTAATACCAAATAGCAACATAAACATAACTTCCGTCATCTGAAAAATTTCCACGCGCATCCGCAGCCTTATTGCTACATTTTTTATGATTAACAAATTTTTTAATTAAATAATCTTCAACCTTTTGCGCATTATCAATACTATCGGTGGAATAAATTGCTCAAATGTCATCACAACCATGTCTTACCTGACTATTGCCCAGATATACTGTTCTGCCAATATAAAATTCAATTACATTCTTGCGTCTTGCCACCGAACTCACTAATTCTAAAAGCTCTGCAATAGATTGTCCAGCCAACCAGTTAAACGCTGAATATCCATAATTTACCCCTTATAACTTATTTATTTATTTAAATTAAGTTATAAAATTTAAATTTTGATAATATTAGTTAAATAATTAATTATAAATTATTTTAAATGTGGTATATAACTTATATACACTAAGTGCAGCAACACCTAAACATATAAATGACACTAAAAAGTCATACCCTGCCCCATCATAATTTCCTTTATTGAAATTATCTATTCCTTTATCAGCGTATTTTTCAATGTAATTTAAGTCTTTAAAAATGTTAGTAATTGGATTCATAGAACCTCCGTTAAATGATATAAATTATTCAACAATAATCTTACGCCTCGACTATCCTGATGTCAAGTTACAATTACAAAAATGTTAATAACTTTTAAAATGTCTATAAGTAAATAACTTTCATTTTGTCTATTCCTTAACTGAAAATAAAAATTAAATAAAGCTATCTGATTATTTATTTGCTACTCCTATTTTAATCTGCGGGATAGGGGGGGTTTATTTTACGGCTATTTTTAAATAGAGATGGGCATTATGAATAAATTAGATGATATTGATTTTAACAACGAGCATAGTATGTTATTTAATTTAATGGATAATTATATCAAATAAATATTGCGGGATTATGACGAGAATGTTAAGGAATAATGAAGATTTGGTCAATGATGTATTAAAGTTTACTGATGTTTTAGATCAGGAAAGAAGGCATATTTCGGACATAGAAGGTATAAACGGTGAAAATATGGAAAGCCTAAAAGCCTTATAAAACGTGGTGGGCTGTCCCGGGATCGAACCGGGGACCTACTGATTAAGAGTGTGATTTATTAAAATTAACCAAATGGGCTTTTTACCTTCACTTATAGATTTATTAATGTATTGACGGCATTATATATTTTACGATATTTTCCATATATTCTATACATTCGGATATTTTGTGTGACACTTGTGTGACAGTTTTTAAAAAAGGTTTTTAAAAAATAGGCAAGACACGATAAGACAGCAAGACAAGCCTTATAAACACTACATTTGGTTGTCTCACTCTTGTCTTGTTGTCTTATTACATAGAAATATAAATTTTTTTATATTTCTATGGCATCAGCTTTTTAAAAACTCATCATATATATTTTAAATTAATATTTAAATTAATATTTAAATAATATTAAAAATAATACCAATTTGAATATGCGCTGGGGCAATACCATGATAATTAATTAGATCTTATTTTAACGCTTTTTTTACAGCAACAGCATATATTGATTCAATGCATTTTTCAAGTCCGAAATTTAGACTCTCATCTTTTAGATTATAAATTTCTTTTACCTTGTAAACCAAATTCTCAAGTTCTGTATCCTTTTTATTTTGCGCTTCTTTTTTACCGGTATTAAAATCCGATATGAAATAATTCAAATCGACTTTAAAAATTTCTGCCAAGTTTAGAAGATAATCAAGCGGTATTTTGAATTTTCCAGTCTCGTAGCTATATATTTGAGTATATGCAACATTCAGCATCTCCGCCAATTTTTCTTGAGAAAACTTTAATTACCGTCTTTTAATTCTTATCTTAAAACCGATATGTTTAAATAGCTCTGCATTTTTATGTTTAGGCATAAAATTAATTTTTCAATATTTAAGTTTAACTTAAATATCTATTATTAAGACAATTTATAGGAAATACTATAATCTTAAACACAAAATAATTATTGACATATTTAAGTTAAAGATGTAAAAGCCTGTCAAGAATATTAAATTATTTAAATCTTTAATTTAATTAATTATCGGGAGGAAAAATGAAGAAAATCTTTTTACTTATAATAGCTTTATTTTTAAGCATTTTTATAGTGAACCCTTCTTATGCACAACAAACGTCAAAATACGGGTATCCAACAGGCAATCAAAATTCAAGCAACACTTATGGTAATTGGTATTTGGGTGTTGGCGTTGGTTATGCCCACATAATCGGCTTAAAATCGGATTTTGATTCCTTTGTCTCACAAATAAATAGCAAATTATCACCTGGTGAATCGGTATCTGAAAGTGTAAACAACAGCAGTTTTGCTTCAAACGTTTATATCGGTTATAAGTTTGACAAATATATAGCCGTGCAAGCTGGTTTTGATTATTTAGGCAGTTACAAATACAGTGAAAATCTCAATTATCTTGGCTATTATTTTAATGCAAACGATACTGCATATGTTTATAATTTTCCGGTGGAGTTAAAAGGTATTTTGCCCGTTAACAATGTTTTTTCCATATATGGATTGATAGGCGGAAATTACTGGCTTGTAAATGAAAGTGGAAGCGCAAGCAGTAATGAACCTGGTATTAATACAAATATACCAAACAATAATGCTTCCGGTTTTTCACCGGCTTACGGCATAGGTATCAGTTATAATTTACCAGAACACAATAAAATAAAATTAGAATATGATTATTATCAGAATTTATTTAACAGCAGCACAACAATCTCCAAAAGTCATTACGATGTCGAATACCTATCTCTTCAATGGCAATATGACTTTTAATTAGAAAATTTTGGACTAACAATAAAATAAAAATATAACGGCAAATAAGCGGGATGTGTTATGACAACTACATCTAAATCGGCTAATTTTAGGATAATGTATTTACTTATATTTCTCGCTTTATTTGCCGTTATATTATCGTTAAGCGGCTGCGCAACGGCTCCCCCTGTTTTCTCCAATATCACAATTCCTATCAAAAAAGCTAAAAAAGATAAATTTAATATTGCCATAAAAAAACAAGATATAAGCTTTACCTCAGGTTTTTTTACCGGAACCCCGCTTAACAAAAAATCGGTTGCCATATATAACTGCATCGGGTTAGAAATATATAAAAACTTCCCGGACGCAGCCATATTGATAGTCAATAAAAAGCCTTTAAATTCAAATATTATCTATATTCACGATTTCAGAAAAGCAATTACCTGGTCTGTTAAAGTCAACTAAAATTCCCCACCTAAAGAGCGTTTATTTTCCCCACTAATTCCACAGGGTAAATTTTAATTATTTTTTTAAAATAATTAATTTTTTTATTAATTTTTTAAAACTTTAATTAATATTAAAAACAGATTTAAAATTAAACTAATATAAATTAATAAAGATTAACAACTAACTTTAT
>JAJZJW010000022.1 GCA_021809845.1 bacterium
CAACTCTTTATCATACATATATTGCTTCCTTATCAATTCTTTTTTTTAAAAAACTGTTCATATTTTCACGGTATCTAATTATATCGACAGGCACGCCGAATATCTCTTCTAGATCCAGTTTGATTCCCGACATTACAAATAAATCAGGCGTCTTTAATTTGATTACAACATCTATGTCGCTGTCCGGTTTTATTTCCTGCCTAGCTGCCGAACCGAATATGCCTAAATCTAAAAGCCCTAAATCTTTTTCATGTTCGTTCTTATATACTTTAAGCGTATCTATTATCTGACTTTGATTTAATTTATTTTTCACCGGCATATTTTTCACCCCGTATTTTTTTATATATTATAGCATATATTTTAATTCCTTAAAATAATAAATAAGAAAATAAAGATAACAACATAAAGCTATCCGATTTATTTATTCCTTTACTCCCGCTTTAATCTGCGGGGTAGGGGGATTTATTTTACAGCTATTTTAAAATAGAGATGGGCATTATGAATAAATCTGATGATTTTATAAATGAACATAAAAGAATTATAAAAAATAAGCGATATTATTAGACATACTATTAAAACTATTAAAACTATTAAAATATTCTTAAAACAATTATTCTTGCCTTTATAATCTATAATAATAACCTAAAATAACAACTTGACTTTGGGGAGTAGTTTAAATAAAATTATAAATGTGAACAATAAAAATAGATGATAAATCATATTAGCGAGATAACATAGTTGGTTCTATCTCAATAAAAATATATAGGAATGATTTATTAAATAATCAAATAAAATATAAATGCATTCTCGCCTTGACTTTAAATATAAATTAATTTCTAATTGTCCTTTAAAAAATATAAACAAAGGTGAATCTGGGTATTATTATAGAATTATACGGAATAAAACTCTAAAAGAAGAAATAAATCTTGAACAAACTAATCTGCTTGTGTGGTATGATTATGAAAAAAATAATGAGTTGTGGTTCTTAATCAAAGCAAACAAAAAAATGCTTAAAAAATATCTCTCAAACAACTTATCTTTATTAGATTTAATGAGATATTCAAAAGTTTTTCTATATAAAAGAAACTATAATAACATATAACGAGTTAAAAGACGGTATAGAAATTACCGCATCTTTGGATAATTATGATCTCCCTGATGGTGACGCTTATTTAGGACGTAACTTTTTAGAATTTTTAGATGTTAATAATAAGGAAGGTTATTCAAAAGCTTGCGGCAAAGAAAATAAATATCAGGCTAAAATCTATAAGATTGTCTTAAATTTGTCACATAGTATTTTTTAAAATATTAATTATTTAGTTATATCAATAAGTTATATGTTTAGCAAACTACCTTCACACGGTAGAAGTCGCAGGTTCGAGACCTGCTGCGCCCACCATATTATGTAAGATTATATAAGGTTTTCAGAGTCAGAGTTTCAATAATTTTTTTAAAAGAAAATAAAAAATTAATTTCCTCGAGCTTTACCGTCTAAAGTTTTATGTACTACGAGGGTAAAGCCAGCCATAATCAACGGCTCGGGTATAGCGGGAAATCGCTGTACCTCCTATATCGGAAAGAGGATTATTCTGATAAAGGAGGTTGATTTATGTCTTCTAACCGTTATGACATCAATGAATTGGCGGGATCTTTCGGGGATATTGGAACACTCATACCTTTCGTTGTGGGATATGTTGTTATCCTGCATATGAATCCCGTCGGAATATTATTAGCTTTCGGATTAAGTAAGATTATAAGCGGTTTATATTATCGCACGCCTATTCCTGTTCAACCCATGAAAGCCCTTGGCGGATTTGCAATAGGCCACCCTAATATGGTTGATCGCCGTATGGTATTGGCAAGCGGGCTGATCATAGGCATTACATGGTTTACACTCGGTGCTTCCCGTGCTGTGGAAATCTTAAGTAAATTAGCGGCAAAACCTGTGGTGAGGGGTATAATGCTTGGATTAGGACTTACCTTCGCAGAAATGGGTTTGTCCAGAATGAGCACAGATATTCCTCTTGCAATATTAGGGGTAGGTGTTGCAATGCTTCTTTTTGGTACCCGTTTTCCGGCTATGTTTGCAATTCTTCTTTTAGGCATTGCAGTGGCAATAATTAAAAATCCGCAACTTCCGGAAATGCTTTCAAAGGGTTTGGCATTTAAGTTGCCAACAGTTTCGCTTAGTTTTTTGTCGTGGACAGCACTAAGCAAAGGCTTTTTTCTGTTAGTTCTTGCCCAACTGCCGCTTACCCTGGGGAATGCAATTATTGCTATTACGCATGAAAACAACCAGCTTTTTCCTGACAGACCTGTAACAGAGCGCAAAATTTCCATATCAACCGGTATCATGAATATTATTGCTCCTTTTATGGGAGGGGTGCCTATGTGCCACGGCGCAGGCGGTATGGCTGGTCATGTCAGGTTTGGTGCGAGGACCGGCGGTTCAATAGTAATTATAGGTTCTTTAGTGGCGCTTCTTGGTCTGTTCGGAGGCGCATCTACATTGCTTTTACTTAAAGCTTTCCCTACGGCTATAATCGGTATAATTCTTTTCTTCGCAGGGATAGAATTGTCTATAACAGCCAGAGATATCGGTTCAGAGAAAAAGGATTTTTATCTGATGATATTAGTGGCTGCCATAGCTATGTGGAACATGGGTGTTGCTTACATTGCAGGGGTTATCCTTAATGAATTCACAAGAAGGGGCTGGGTAAAAATTTGAACGGTCTCGTCTCCGTTATAATTTATTGCTTTTAATGATATTGGCGATAGAAGCGTTCAAGAGATTTTTATAAAAGTTTGCCTAACAGAACTTTGCATATTTGGCAAGCACTTTAGAGTCAAAATTTGAAAGATTATTTAGAAATTCTAACTGAAACGAGCCGGATAATTTTGATTTCTTAGCGGCAAGCTCTCCGCATATTCCTATCAGAAGCGCGCCGGTTAAAGATGCCTTAACGTAATTGCCGTCAATAGCTGCAAAAGCTCCCATAACCGAAGAAGAAATGCAGCCGGCGCCGGTCATTTTGGTAAGAGCTATATCTCCGTTTTTGACTGAAAATATGTTTTGCCCGTCCGATATTACGTCTTCTTTGCCACTGATGCAGACCGTAGAAGAAATTTTTAAGGCCAACTCCTTTGCTAACCCAAACTTATCTTCTATATGGCCGTCGGAATCAACACCTTTGGTTTTAAGTTTAATGCCGTAAATATTGGCTATTTCGGATTCGTTTCCCCTGATTATTGAAAGTTTTACGTTTGAGATTATATCTTGCGAAGCATCGTTTCTGAAACTGCTTGCTCCTGCTCCTACCGGGTCAAATACTACAGGTATTCCTTTTTTATTGGCATAACGGCCTGCGAGTATCATAACGTCTATTGTTTCATGGGTAAGCGTGCCGATATTTAAAACAAGAGCGTTAGAAATAGAAACTATGTCTTTCATCTCTTCTTTGGCATAAGCCATAATGGGACTTGCTCCTATGGCAAGAAGCGCGTTCGCGGTTACGTTGGTTACAACGAAGTTGGTAATATTGTGGACTAAGGGATTTTGTTTCCTTAATAGTTCTAAGTTTAAAGATAAATCATCAAGAGTTATATTCATAATAATATATTTTTCATATTGGGATGTTTATAAGACTGCTGGGTAAACATTAGCTTTTTCTTTCGTTTATGGTTCTTTATGGCTATGCTATACATAAATGTAATGCAAACTTATAACCGCAAATTAGTTTAATGATATAATAAAATTATCCATTTTATAACCGCAAATTAGTTTAATGATATAATAAAATTATCCATTTTATAACCGCAAATTAGTTTAATGATATAATAAAATTATTCGTGTTGCAATAAAAATCGTGTTAATTAATTGAGCCTACAGATTATAAGTATAAAAAAAAAGGGTTGGCGGCGGTTATTTTTCATGATTTTATTATTATTGTAAAATAAAAGGCGCGTTTTTGCTTATAAAAGCCGTCAGCGTATATTCGCCGGGTCCCATTATGAAAATGCTTAATGCTATAGTAAATTCCGTTAAAGCATATTCGTAACCTCCGTTTAGAATATTAAACCCGTGAGGCAAGTGAAGTATAAATATCGCGCCAAGCATTACGAGCATAATGTTCAACGCTCCTATCCTTGTCAATATTCCGCTAATCATTGCAAGGCTTCCCGTTGTTTCGGCTATGCCTATTAATGCCGCTATAATGACCGGGAAATGCATATACCTTGCAAAGCCGGCTATGCCCGGTCCGTCACCAATCAAATAAAATTCCAGTTCCATGGTAAAAAAACTGAGAAACAGCACAAACCTTAAGAAAAATAAACTTACGGATTCTTTTTCATTTTTAACCTCTTTAATTAATTTAATGTTTTTAAATTATAATTTTACCCTTTTTCTTTTCCTCTGCCGCCAGTCGTAGAGCCGCAAACGGTCATACGACGGCAGGGGAAATTAATATGCTTATACTTATAACTTTATCCTTCTATCTCCTTCATAAACATATAAGGCATTTGGTCCTTCTTCATCCTTTATACATTGATGTGTTCCGTCGCAATATGGCAGGTTCTTGGATAACTGGCATCTGCAAATATAAATAGGAAACTTGCCTTCCTTAATTTCTAACGGCGAGCTATCGGTAATTTTTTTTAAATGAGCCATTTGATTTACCTCCTTAATAATTTTTTGATTTAAATTTTACTTTACTTTAAAGTTATTTTAAGGCGCCTTATTTCATTTCCATGAATATGTTCATTATAAGCTGTTAGGTATATTAAGTCAATTAGGGATTTTATTATTATTAAGTATATTTTTATATACCTAATTGACAATGTATATTAAAATGTGGTAGGCTATTTATACAATTATTTTATATAATTATAATGATTGCAGATTTTGCAATCCATTATAATTTACTGTGCGTTACGATAAATTAATATTTTGATAAATTTAAACGAGGCTATGGAAAATAACAAAAAGGAAGCTTTCTGTCCTGCGCAGGAAGCCTTCAAAATGCTTGCTAATAAATGGTCTTTAATTATAATTAAAGAACTTGCCGATGGAACGTTAAGATTTAACCAAATTAAGAAAAAAACGGAAGGAATCTCAGCCAGAGAATTATCTAAAAGGCTTGAAGTTCTGGAAGAGATAGGAGCGGTTAATAGAAAAATTATGGAGGTTAAGCCTATAAGGGTTGAATACAGCCTCACGGAAGCGGGCAAGGAGCTGGTTCAGGCAATAGAAATAATTCATAACTGGACAATTAAAAACAAAAAAAATATAAAAATATCGAACAGGTAAAAACGGCTTATTTACCGGTCAGGCAAAGCCGTTCAGCAAAAAGGAAAACCTTAAGAAACTTAATTTACCTTTAACAGGGAAGCGCAAAAATGGATGGCGGCGGTTCCGGAAACGAAAGCCGGCGAAATAGAAAGGCAGCTGCAATTATTAAAAATAAACTACGATAAATAATAGGTGTGATAAAATAAATCTATGGAAAACAAAAACTATCTTACGGAAAACGAAAAAAAAGCTTTGTTTGAATTAAAGGAAAAAATCACAGAGGAGTTCCCTGGAGCGGAATTAATTCTTTATGGTTCCAAGCGAGAGGGGATTATAACCCGGATTCCGACATAGACCTGTTAATATTACTTGATGTAAATATAAATCCACAAGTAGAAGATAATAATATATACGGAAATGCTTTAGTAAACAATTATAAAAAATATCCTGGCAACGTATTTAGTCTGCTTATTGAAAACAAAAAAGACTGGGAATATTACAAGGGGAATCCTTTTTTAAAAGAAAATATTATAAACGAAGGAGTAGCGGTATGATAAAACCGGAAATCGTTGGTTATGCTAAATATCAAATGGAAAAATCAAAAGAAATGCTACGAGATACCCAATTATTATATGAAAACAGCGGGTTAACAAGCACAGTTAATAGACTTTATTACGCTATGTTCTATTCAGTTTCCGCTTTTGCAAATATACATGGGTTTTCCACTTCTAAGCATACGGGAATAAAATCATACTTCGATAGAGAGATCGCCAATAAAAATCTTGTTAGTTTAGAAATGAAAAAATTTTATAATATTATCTATGATAAAAGGCATACGGGAGATTATAAGAAATACGGTAACGATAGGCGGAACCGGACATATGCCTCCGGAACCCGATAAGCTGCCAGGGGTTTTCGAAGAAGGGCTCAAGGATATAAAGGCGATAAAAAATCCCGTTACCCGCGCCCTGGTATTTTTCGGATTCGGCAGCATAAACCAGTTCTTCTGGGACGGCAATAAAAGAACGTCCCGGCTTATGGCTAACGGCGTATTACTGGAGAACGGCTATCCCGTTTTAAATATTAAAGCCGAAGATAAGCTGGAGTTTAACAAAGAGATGATAAAGTTTTACGATTCTGGGGATTATAATACACTATTATCATGGCTGGCGCCTTATTATCGGCAGGAGGCTCTGAAAATAGGATTTACGGAACAGGCGCCTACAAAAAAAGACGCTTTCGCGGAAGATTTGGAAAGGAGGCTTAAATAATGGCAAAGACGGGGCCTATGCGGTGGTCTGGTTTTGGCCGGATGCTCAAATAAACCAGACTTGAAACAGTAGTCGGAGGCAATTAAAAAAAATAGATTTTTTGGGCAATATATTTTTTTTCATTATTTCAAAAAGATAAGCCGCAATTTTGGAATAAAAATTGTGTTTTAAAATATGGGATAGAATTATTTCGGAACTTGGAATAAAATATTTTATAGACGATTACAATGCCGTAATTCATCATATATACTTAAATTGTCCGGATTGCAAAGCATACTGACTTAATCGCGGATATAAAGATGAAACATTGCCGGAGCCGCTCTGATAGAAGCCGCCGGTATCGTTATTAAAGGCAATCCATAATGGGATGCCGATAAAAGATATTCCCGACGATTACAAAGAATGGCTCAAAAAACAGCCCGATATCGACGAATATTTATTGAAAGCGTTGGATGTGTGAGGACCGCGTCATATTAATTATGAAAAATAAATCACAACAAAACGAAATTAAAAACGAAATAGCAATATACCAGTCGGAAAGCAGGGCAATAGAATTAAAAGGCGATTGGCAGAATGAAACCGTATGGGCAACTCAAGCCCAGATTACCGATTTATTTACAATAGATAGAACAACAATAACCAAACATATAAAAAATGTAATAAAATTTGATGAGGTTGATGAAAAAAGCAATGTGCAAAAAATGCACATTCCAAATTCCGATAATCCGGTCGCTTTTTATTCATTAGATATAATTTTGGCTGTTGGTTACCGCGTAAATTCTAAAAAAGCCGCTCAATTTCGCCGTTGGGCGACGGAAGTCTTAAAAGAGCATATTTTCAAAGGCTTTACTATTAATAAAGAACGCATTGCCGCAAATTATAAATCATTTTTAAAAGCGATAGAAGACGTAAAAGCTCTTTTGAAAGATATTATAAAAAGTGGTGAAAGATTAGTTTCTAACGGACAGTTATTAAAAAACATTATCGTAGAACTTGCTTTAAAATTAGATAAGGATTTAATAAAAAAACTAATCGTTTTTTATTGAATAAATATTAAATTAGTTACGAAAAGGGTGTTCAATAATTTCCGTAATGTGTGTCCAGTTAAAAACAGAAACTGTGTCCAGTTTGATGCGGAATATACACAATAACAGCCATCTGCATTGAAATTGTTCTAATGCTAATGCCGCCAATCCTGTATCTCCAATTAAAAAATATTGACAAATAATTATATATGGTATAATATACCATATATAATATAACAATATATAATATAACAAAAATAAATATGCCTATGAAAGCTAAATTATTATTTCATCGAAAAAATATTGAGCCTAACGGAGATATTGCGGAGATGAAGATATGGCAGGTGCAGGACTCAAAAGATAAACCGCATGGATTAAAATATTCGCTTGTCTATATTCAAAACGGCAAAAGAATTATCGGATTCGATAATGCCGAAGGCAAAGGCGACCATAAACATTATAAAGGGAAAGAATATATCTACGATTTTAAAAGCATTGATAATTTAATAAAAGACTTTTATAGCATGATAGAAAAAATAAGGAGTGATAATCTATGAATGTAAAAAAAATAAATATCGGAATAAAAAGTTTAAACGAAAGCTTGGAAGACTTTGCGGATACATGGAAAAAACTTGAATCAGGCAAAAAAGTTAAGAAAGAAGAAGGAATATATTTTGAATCCATAGATGCCGTAAGGTCGGTTCTCACAAACAACAGACTTTTAATTCTCAAAACGATAAAAGAGAAACATCCAAAATCCATATACGAACTATCCAAGATGTTGGGAAGGAATTTAAAAAACGTTAATCAGGATTTAGATATGCTCTTTAGGATAGGACTTGTAGAACTCAAAAAAGAAAAAACGGATAAAGACCGTGTTATCCCTTTTGTAAATTATAACGAGATTATGGTTGCTATATCGCTATGATAATTTACCTAACTTCCCCTATCTTTTTATACACTACATAAAAAATCCTTTATTAACAGTTCATTTAATTTTTTAATCCCGGCGCAGGGATTTTTATCGATAATGCCTTTTTTTATGCAGTAATTAAAAACATTATGCATCGTCGATACTTCAAGATTAACGGTCCTGAAAGATATTTCGCTGTCTTTTTTATTTTTATTTTTAGGATTGTTTAATACGTCTAATCTGCGGTGTCTCTGATATTCTTCTATATCTTAGGAAAACTATGTATAAAATTATATATTATTGTATAAAATTTAGCAATGTGATTTTTTACGGCTTGCGGTGAAGTGCTTATTTACCGCGGTTTTTGATGGTCGGGATGACACGATTTGAACGTGCGACCCCCTGCACCCCATGCAGGTGCGCTACCAGCTGCGCCACATCCCGACATTGATTATAATTATAACTTATCACTTTATTATTTTATTGTCAATAATCGATAAATAATATATGATAATTTAATACTTCTAATAAGATATGGGACATTATTATTTATAATATTTAATATATGGAACAATATTTATATAATATTTATAAAATATTTATAAAAAAATGGTATATTACTTGCTATATATTACTTGCTATATATTACTTGCTATAAAAATTAACTAATAAATCATGAATAAAATATTTCATTTCTTACATGATAAAATTATAACATTAGGCGGTTCTAAATTATCAATTTTGTCTATTGCTGTTGCAATTTTAATTCTTGTATTTTCCTATCTTTTATCACGTTATTCAATAAAATTCTTAAAAAAAGAATATTTAGATAAAACTTCAATAAGCAAAGGTACTAAACTAATAATCATCAGGCTTATTAAAATATTTATTTTAATAATAGGCGCATTTGTCAGTTTTCAAATTCTAGGTATTAATCTTAGCTCGCTTGCTATATTTGCGGGTATTATAAGTTTAGGCATAGGTTTTGGTATTCAAAATATTTTAAGTAATTTTATTTCCGGAATAATAATATTATTTGAACAGCCTATCACGGTTGGCGATTATGTTTCTATTGGTGGATTAGACGGCGTAGTCTCGGAAATTAGAACAAGAAGCACCACTGTAACAACAAGGGATAATATAAGCGTAATTGTACCTAATTCTAATTTTATATCTCAGGAAGTTATAAACTGGTCGCATGAAGACCCTAAAATTAGAATCCATATCCCTGTCGGCATTGAAGAAACCGCTTCTAAACTTGATTTGGCAAGAGATATTTTATTACAGATAGCTTCGGAACATCCCAAGGTTTTAAAAGATCCTAAGCCAAGCGTCTGGTTTGAGACATTCGGAAATTCTACTTTTAATCTTACGCTTCTTATATGGATTGAATCGGCTGTTTTAAGGCATTACGTAGTAAGCGATATCAATTTTGAAATAGCTAAAAGGTATGCTGCAAACGACATTGACATAGCTTATCCTTATACCAATTTACTGTTTAAGAATGATTTAAGTATCAATAGCAACAATATAAATAACATAAGTAAGATATTAGACTCGGGTGACAGTAAAAATATTGTGCATGGACACGGATATGAATATGGCGGAAATCAAACGGATGATGTTGGACAAAATGCAAACCCGATTATTAAGAATAAAGATAAAGATAATAAGTAACATTAGGTAGGATATTATATAGTATTTCTAATAATATTTCTAATTAATAAAGTTAAGAAAGGTATATTTAACATAACGGATATAAATCAATACAGATTGCAAAATTATAATATAGCTAATTAAGACAGGATTGTATTGTAGCTATTATATATAATATAGCTAATGAAGAAAGGTATATTTAACAAAAATTGAATTGCGATTAATTAAAATGTCTGAATTTAAAAATATTGAAAATATAAACAATAATAACGCAGACAGAATAAAAGATGAAATAAAAGGCGAAAATAAAGGCAGAGCTAGAAGTGAGAATAAAAACAATGCCGATAAATTTGCGATAGAGGCTGCGGCTGTCAAACCCCTCAAAATATTTTTTACAGGAGGCATATCATCCGGTAAATCAAAATACGCCGAGAATACGGCACTATCTATTTTTAAAAATAATTTGAATTTAAATGAAAATTTAAATAAAAGCTTAAATAAAAGATATTTAGAAAATTCAAACATATTACACTTTATTGCTACCGCAAATTCTCTATCGTCTGACAATGAAATGAAAATAAAAATTGCGGAACATAAAGCAAAACGTCCAGATAGTTTTATAATCCATGAAAATTTTGATGATTTAAAAACTGAAATTTATAATACGTATAATTCAAGTTCAGTTTTATCTCGTAATAATTATATAATACTGATTGATTCTATGACCGTATGGCTTTCTGGAATTTTTACGGATTTAACAAGATATGATGCAGCGCTTTCAGTGTTAAATGACCTTTTTGATTTTATTGACAAGTTGGATTGTTTTTTTATATTTGTAAGCGATAATTTAAGTTTTAATCTAGTGCCTCAAGATGAATATGTCAGAAAATTTATAAGCTTGAACGGAATAATGGAGCAAAAAATTTCTGCGTTATGTGATTTTGTCTATTTGACGGTTGCAGGAAATATTTTAAGATTAAAATAACCGAATATAAGTATAAAAATAGACAAAAATACAATACAATGTAATGTAATACAATATTATGCAATACAATGTTAATGTAATACAATATTATGCAATACAATGTTAATGTAATACAATATTATGCAATACAATGTAATACAATGAAGCAATGCAGTATAATATAACCGATTCAATATATAATGAATTAGGCTCCTTTTTCAAGCTGCCATTTTACAGCTTTCGGTAATACAGTTTAACCAATTTAATTTAATATATAACGAATTAGTTATAATTAAAATATAAAATAAAATAGAATAAAAAAAAGATTAGCAAGGCAGAAGTATGACAAAGTCTATTAAAAACAATTGCTGCGATTTAAATAATTTAAATAAATTAAATAAAGAAAAATTATTATCATTAATTAAATCTATTCCTGCAATAGATAAAAAAAAATATTATAAAATTGCTGAAAGTCGCTTGGATAGGCTTATTAAACC
Source organism: bacterium (assembly GCA_021809845.1). GTDB lineage: Bacteria > SZUA-79 > SZUA-79 > Acidulodesulfobacterales > Acidulodesulfobacteraceae > Acididesulfobacter. The sequence goes on from JAJZJW010000022.1 coordinate 11,617, forward strand.
AAAAGGAAGTCTTGGCAGACTTGAGAAATTTGTCTGTGACATTGTTGCTATTACGGAAAATGAAAGGCCGGTCGTGAGTAATAAATATGTTTGCGTTTTTGCAGGAGACCATGGAGTTGCCTGCGAAAACGTCAGCGCTTTTAAACAAGAAGTTACAGCTCAAATGGTCGCTAATTTTCTTACAGGCGGAGCTGCGATTAATACTATTGCAAATTCAGTTGGAGCGAAGGTCATAGTTGCCGATGTAGGAGTGAATACAGATTTTGGCGATGATTTTTTGAATAACACAAATTTTATCAATGCAAAAATAAAGAAAGGCACCGGCAATATTTTCATTGAACCTGCAATGTCTTATAAAGATGCACTTAGTTCGGTATATATCGGTATAGCTATAGCCGAAAAATTAATTGACGGCGGCGCAAATATTTGTTCAACGGGGGATATGGGTATTGCTAATACCACGCCGTCTTCAGCTGTTGTAAGTTTTTATTCGGGAATTGAGCCAAAAACAGTTTGCGGATACGGGACGGGTGTTGAAAGAAAAGTTATTTCTAAAAAAGCGGCGATTATTCAAAAAGCGCTTGATAATAATATAGCTGACAGAAATGATCCGATTAGCGTCCTTGCAGGCGTAGGCGGTTTCGAAATAGGAGCCATAGCAGGTTTTATTATAGGCTGTGCATTAAAAAAAACGCCTGTTGTTGTTGATGGTTTTATATCGACGGCTGGAGCGATTATAGCCATTAACCTAAATCACAGCTGTTCAGATTATATGTTTTTAGGTCATCTTTCAAAGGAAAAAGGTCATAATGCTGCAGTTTCATTAATTAATAAACAATCCAAATCCGATAAAAAACCTGTTTTAAATTTAGGTATGCATCTCGGAGAAGGAACAGGAGCGGTTCTTGCAATGAAAATAATAGAAACATCTGTCGATATGTATAATAATATGCTGACATTTGACGAAGCTAATGTTATTGCTTCAAAGAAAAATCAATAAAACCACATAAAATAAATAAATTAATAGATATTAGATGTTATTTATATAGATATGTGGATAATAACTAGATAAATATAATATAAATAAACATATAAATAACTAGATAAATTAGATAACCATATATAAATAAACATATAAATAACTAGATAAATTAGATAACCATATATAAATAAACATATAAATAAATAAAACTAGACAAATAGTAAAATTATTTGACTTATCTGTGATAAATTTTTATGAAAACAATTTTAACAGCAATCAGTTTTCTGACGATTTTTAACTTTGATTCAATTTTTAAAAGCGGTCCCAATAAAACAATAAAGTCTGACTTCTGTGCAGTTTCAGACGATACTTCGGCAGACGCGGCATTCACATCCGATGCCAACGTTTATGCAAAACTGCATTTGGTAAAGTCTATAAAATTTTTTCCTTTAGCTGGGCTGTTTATAGGATTGAACGTTGCCATTTTATATTTTGTTTTTAATAAAATTACATTTTCACCAAGTATTGCTTCAATAATTTCAATTGCCGGTCTTTTTATCATTACAGGAGGGTTGCATTTTGACGGTTTATCTGACACTTCTGATGGTCTTATGGCATTTTTAAAAACAGGTAATAAAAATAAATTTTATAATGCAATGAAAGATGTAAATACCGGACTTGCAGGCACAATAAGCGTGATATTCTATATTATTTTATTATATAAAATTATATTAGACTTTAATTCTTTTCATCAAATATATCCCAGATTTTACGGAATCTATGCATTGATTAGTTTTCCTGTTGTAGGAAGATATATTATTGTTTTAATGTCTTATTTTACGGTTACCCCTAAGAACTTCAGAGGCATAGGTTCAATTTTTACCGAAGGAACTGATATATTAACATTTATTGTAGCCTCTGCCATTACTTTAATTATCGTAATACTTTTTTTTGGATGCAGCGGGCTTTTTGCTTTGCTTGTTACCTCGTTTATAATATTGATTATTTGTTACTTTTTTATTAAAAAATTTGGTGGAATAAATGGAGACATGCTTGGTTTTGGTGTAAAAATATCCGAGATAATTTTTTTAATTTCATTATTAGATTTTATAAAAACAGGATTTTAAAAGTTAAAATGATTTCATTGCCATCCCCATTTGCCGTTTTATTTTCCTCTGACAGGTCATCCTCAGGAAAATCAACCCTTACGCTTGCTTTTTCCGGCTTCGTAAAAGAGCATAATATCCCGATTTCTTTATTTAAAATAGGACCTGATTTCATAGACCCGATTATCCTTGGTACCGCATGCGGCTGCGATGTTGCAAATTTAGACCCGTTCTTAATACCTAAAAACAGATTAAATGATTTGTTCCAGCTTTCAGACAGCGGCAATAACGGCAATGATGGCAGCAACAGCAATGTTGGCAGTAGCAGAAATAATGGCAATAATAGTAATAATGGCAATAACGACAGCAATGTTGATAATGCCGGCGGTGGCGATAATAATAAAGCTTTTATCATTGAAGGTGCTATGGGATTGTATGACGGTAATTCCTATATTATAGCTGAAAGATTTAAATTCCCTGTAGTTCTTGTAATGGACGCTAGAAGGATATCCTCAACGATGGCGTCTTTGGTATATGGATTGAAAAATTATAAAAAAGGCATTATTATTTCAGGAGTAATTTTAAATAATATTTCTTCGGAAAGACATTATCAAATTATAGCTTCCGAAATTGAAAAAAATATTAAAGATGTGAAAGTTTTTGGATATATTTCTGCAGATGATAAGAATATTGCCATAAAAGAACGGCATTTAGGGCTAGCTACTCCCGGTTATTTTTCCTCCGAAAAAGAATTTAAAGAAAAGACTGATAAAATAAAAAATCTCGTATTGAAAAATATTAATACCGAATTGTTAATAAAAACTTTAATAAAAGATTCAACGACTTTTTTTTCGATATTAAAAACAAATAAAAAGAATAATAAAAAAACAGTTGCCGAAGTCGTCAAATCAAAAACTAACAGGTCTAAAAAAATCAAAATTGCTGTAGCATATGACGATGCTTTTTTGTTTTATTATAAATTCAATTTTGAAATTTTTAAAAAATTTAACGCTGAAATTATTTTTTTTAGCCCTATAAAAGATAAATCAATTCCTTCCGGAGTTAAGGCTCTGTATATTGGCGGCGGCTATCCTGAGCTGTATGCCGAAGAGCTTTCATGCAATGTAAGCATAAAACAAGAAATTTATAAATTCTACAAAAATAGCGGATTGATTTTTGCTGAATGCGGAGGCTTGATGTATCTGTCTAAAAAATTAATTTTCAAATCTAGACAATATGATTTTTTGAATGTTTTGCCGTTTGTTTCAACTATGGATGGGACTAGGTTAAAATTGGGATATCGCACGGTGTATTTGTCTAAAGATTCATTTTTAGGAGAAGCGAATCTTAAAATGAACGGACATGAATTTCATTATTCTGAAATTTTAAATGACAATCATAACATAATCAATTATAATAACAATTCTAATAACGAAATTGACAATATGGCTAACTGCGAAAAGAATAATTTTAATCTTGAATTTCCTAGCGGTGTTAATGTAGAATCTGTATTCGCAGTCAAAAATGTTTCTTCAAATAGCTTAACGGAATGTAAAATTGATGAAGGATATAGAATTTTAAATGCTATCGGAACTTATGTTCATGTTTCTTTTTTCTCAAATCAAAAAATTGCAAGAAATTTTATTGAAAGCGCAAAAAAATTATCATTATGATTTTAACTTTGAATTAATAAAAAAAGAAAAAATAAAAAAATGATTTTATAATTATAAAATATATAAATAACAAAGATATAAAAATATAAATAACAAGTGTACAACTATAAATAACAAAATTATAATTAAAAGGTATAAATAATAAAGATATAAATAACAGCGTTATAAATTAAAATGTATAAACAACTAAAGATACAAATATATAAATAACAAAATTATAATTAAAAGGTATAAATAATAAAGATATAAATAACAGCGTTATAAATTAAAATGTATAAACAACTAAAGATACAAATATATAAATAACAAAATTATAAATTAAAGGAGCTATTATTAAATGTCGGATATAAAGTTCAATGCAAATAAAAATACAAATGATTTAAAAAACTCTGCATGGAGCTCTGCATCGGCGACGCAAAAAGAATCGGCAGAGAAGAATCAATTTACCAAAGCTATGGAATATGTGTGCAATAAAGAAAATATTGACAAATCTTATCTTTTAAGCAATGTAGCTTCCGGTAAAATAGTAATATTACATAATAAAAATAAAGATAATTTTGTTGGAATAGGGAAAGGGTTGAGTACTAAAGTAAACGCAAGCATCGGTACATCTACCAATCATATAAACATTGATGAAGAAGTTAAAAAAACAAAATTAGCCGAAGGAAACGGAGCAGATACCCTCATGGAGCTCAGTGTTGGCGGAGATTTAGATTTAATACGCAGAACAGTTTTAAACAATACTTCGCTCCCTGTAGGCACAGTTCCTTTATATCAGGCGTTTAGAGAAGCAATAAATAAATATAAAAATCCTGCAAAAATGCCTGAGGACTTAATTTTTGAGGTAATTGAAAAACAGTGTGCGGACGGTATTTCTTTTATGGCTATTCATTCAGGTCTGAATATGATATCCCTAGAAAGACTTAGAAAACAGTCATATAGGTATGCAGGACTTGTATCGAAAGGAGGTTCTTACTTAATTGGATGGATGATTGAAAACAATAAAGAAAATCCGTTATATGAAAGATTTGAAGATGTTTTGAAGATTTTAAAAAAGTACGATACCGTTCTGAGTCTCGGAAATGGACTAAGGGCCGGCTCTACGGCAGATTCTTTTGATAGAGCATATATGCAGGAATTGATTATAAATTGCGAATTAAGCGAGATTGCAAGGGATTACGGAGTACAGGCAATAGTTGAAGGACCGGGGCATATACCGTTAGATGAAATTGAAGCTAATGTTAAAATTCAAAAAAGAATGTCTGACGAGGCTCCTTTTTATGTTTTAGGACCATTGGTAACAGATGTTGCAGCCGGATTTGACCATATTTCAAGCGCGATAGGAGCAGCTATGTCTTCGGCGTACGGGGCTGATTTTTTATGCTATGTAACGCCCTCGGAACATTTGGGTATTCCTTCAGCGGCAGATGTTGTTACGGGACTTAAAGCAGCGAAAATTGCAGCTCATGCAGGTGATATGATAAAACTTAAAAAAAATACATCAGATATTAATATATCGAAAGCAAGGCGTGATGTTGATTGGGAGAAACAATTTTATTATTCTATAGACCCGGAATATGCACGAAGCGTATATGAAGAAAAAAATGATGATAACACAGCAGGATGCAGTATGTGTGGAGACTTCTGCGCTCCTCTTAAAGTTAGGAAATATTTTAAACATGAAATTTCAAAAGGAAAAAAAGCTTAAATTTTTTATACCGGCAGTGTTCGCTATCTTAATTTTATTGATTGCTGTTTTTAGCGTTGAAGGTGTAATTAAAGTTTATAAATTAAAGGCGGCAAAATCTAAACTTGCTGATAAGTTAATATATTTAAAAAAAGACAATGCTAAAATTAGGCGGCAAATATATGATTTAAAACATAATAAGCAATATATTTCCGAATTAGCCAGACAAGAACTCGGTATGATTAAAAAAGGAGAAATAGTTTTTAAATTTTTTAACTCTAATAAAAACAAGAAGAATGAAAATAAAAAAAATAAAAATTAATAAAAGCTAAGAACGCAATTACAAATACAAATAATAAATAATTAACGCCTTAAGATTACAAATATAAATATAAATACAAATATAAATAATGTTATTTTTTATTTAGTTAGTTATCTTTTATTCTATTTCATAAGATTCAGGATGGAAACTATCCTGCATTTTAAATATTATTTTTTTGTTTATTTTTTTTTCCAATTTTTCAATATTAGCTTCTTCTTCATATATTTTGTTCATGACTTGCGGATGAACAGTTACCGTTATTTTTTTAGATCTTGTTTTTTTAGATGTTTTCAAAATTTTCCTGAATATTTCGAAACAAATTGTTTGAGACGATTTAATCAAACCGTTTCCTTCACATAGCGGGCAATTTTCCATAAGCATGCTTGAAAGGCTGTTTCTTAGCCTCTTTCTTGTCATTTCTAAAAGCCCCAGCTCCGATATTTTGTTAATAGTAGTTCTGACCCTATCGTTTTTTAAAGCTTCTTCCAGTGTGTGATAAACTTTTTCTCTATTTTCAATTTTTTGCATATCTATAAAGTCAATAATAATAATACCGCCTATGTTTCTAAGTCTTAGCTGATAGGCAATTTCTTTCGCAGCTTCCAGATTAGTTTTTAATATCGTGTCTTCAAAATTTCTTTTACCTACATATTTGCCGGTATTAACGTCTATAGATGTTAAGGCTTCTGTGCTTTCAATGACTATGTAGCCGCCGGATTTTAGCCATATTTTTTTATCAAGCGCTTTATAAATTTCGTTTTCTATGTCGTAATATTCAAGTATCATCTGGGGTTTATCGTATAATTCCACCCTATTTTTGAATTCAGGCGATTGAATATCTAAAAAGTTTATAATTTTGCCGTATTCTTCTTTATTGTCAACTATAACATTATCTACGCTGTTATTAAGTAAATCTCTTATGGCTCTGAGAGAAATGCTTAAATCTTCGTGAATCAGCGCAGGTGCTTTAGAATCTATTTTGTCCTTATATATATTGTTCCATAAATTTACAAGAAATTTTATATCACGTTCTATGTCAAGTTCGCTTGTATTTTCAGCGGCTGTTCTTATAATAAGACCTGCTTCTTCAGGTTTATATTGCATAGCAATAGATTTTAATCTTTTTCTTTCGGACTCGTTTTTGATTTTCCTGGAAATACCTACATGAGGTGAAGTGGGTAGATATACGAGATATCTTCCAGGTAGAGAAATATGGCTCGTAACTCTCGGTCCTTTGGATTTAACCGGCTCTTTTGCAACCTGTACAAGTATTTCTTGATTTTTTCTCAGAAGTTCATCAATACTGGGCATATTTTTTTCTTTTTTTCTTTTTTTCTTTTTCTTTGGCGTAAAACTCGCATCAATAATATCGTTACTTTCTTCATCCCCGTCAAAAAAATCATAATCTGTTATATCAATATCAAAAAAATCTCCTGCATATAAGAAGGCTGATTTATCATATCCGATATCTATAAAAGCTGCTTGAATTCCGGGCAATATTTGCATAACCTTGCCTTTGTAGATATTTCCATGTCTGGCAGAATTTGATTTTCTTTCTAAATAAAAATCCACAAGCTGTCCGTTTTCTAAGAGAGCAACCCTTGTTTCATAATCATCTTTGTTTATTATAAGCTCGGTAGACAAAAAAACCTCTTAATTTTATTTTATAAATATTAAATACTAAAATCCTTTATATATTCTAACATAAATCTTTATTTAAATAAATAATTTTTAACTACTATTGCCGATGTAGTTACCCGTCCGAAAGGGCGGGGATACATAGGCAATCTATTGACATTATTTTTATTATTGATATGATATATTTACAGGTTGAAAAACCATTGTTCCTTGATAACTTGTTCCTTGATAACTTGTTCCTTGATAACTTATAACTTGATAACTTATAACTTGATAACTTATAACTTGATAACTTATTCCTTGATAACTTATAACTTGATAACTTATAACTTGATAACTTAAACTTAAAATATATAGCTATAGTACTAGTTACTATACTAACCAACCGCCATACTAACTATACCATACTAACTCGCCATACGACCATGTCAACTTACTATACTAATTATTAATTAATAGATAAGTCAAAATAAATAAATTAAATAAACCAAATTTAAATTTTTTTGTCATTTATTATATTTTTTTGTGATACAATAAATATATATATTTATAAAAAAATTAAAAGATAAAAACTTATGTAACTAAAAATCATATATAGCATACAATGTACAATATGGCTATATTAATTATTAAACTATTATTAATTAATATTAATTAAGAGCATTTAAAAAACTGTACAGAAATATACTGATTGGTATAATATTCGTACAATAATTTATACAATACTTTAAGATATTGAGGAGCTAAATAATATGGATGAGAACGTGGTTCTTTGTGCAGTTTGTGCATGGCGGGGGATGTGTTCAAAAAAATATAGCGTTTCAGGTATTGAAATATTTAACTGCCCTGATTTTGTCAGGGATGTTACTCTTAGCGTTTCAGGATTGGATGAACTATTATCTTTAGTCTTTGAAAAGAACGGATTTATGGTAAATTAAAAATGAAGAAAGAGAAAATTTCGGTCTTATTTGTAATTTTAGTTTTAATGTTTATAGTATTTGCGATTGGTGTTTATACCGGGAAGAAGTTGACTAATTCTTCTTCTTCAAAAGAAGGGGTTATAAATGAATCGGCAATTAAAAACTCATTAAATTCTAAAAATAAATCTAACTTATTATTATTTAATGGTAAAAAACAGCCGGTTTCATCTAAGTCATTAAATTTTCAACCGCTGGCAAAAACTAATAACAACAGTAAAAAAAATGTTATAAAAAAAACGAAGCAGGGTTTGGTGACTGCTAAAAAATCTAAACCTGCCAAGCCAATTACTAAGACAAAGATAGTTTATGTAAAAAAACCTGTTTATGTTTATAAATATATTAAAGTTAAGCCAAAAACTTCTATTGCACATAAATCTGTTTCACCTTTTTCTTCTAATGCTTATTATACTATTCAGGTTGCGGCTTTATCAAATTATAAAACTGCCAAAAAGCTAGCAGATAAACTAAATGCTATGGGGTTTTTCGCTTATATACTTCCCATACATATATCAGGCAAAAATGGAAAAGCAGTGTACCAGCAAGTCAGGGTTGGCAAATTTTCCAATGAAAACGATGCGTTAAGCGTAGAGAAATTGATATCAAGTAAATTCAAAATAAAACCTTATATAATAAAAATAAATTAGAAAAAAATCAAAACAAAGCACATTTGCAATAAAACAAACTTTAACTAAAACATATTTAAACGAAAGCATATTAAAAATAAAATTTACTTAAAATATCAAAATAAAGCATTGTTAAACTAAAGCATATTTAAACTAAAGCATACTAAAAATAAAATATATTTAAACTAAAGCATATTAAAAATAAAATTTACTTAAAATATCAAAATAAAGCATACCTAAAATAAAACATTATATTGCAAGATATTGTTATGAATGTAAATTTATCGGGAATGTAAATTTAAAATGAATAATGAAATAATAGACGGTTCTTCTCACGAAAAACACAAATTAAATGATGAAGAAACTAAAATATCAGAAAGGTTATTTAATAAATTCAACGAATATTTTATTAGTCGAAAGAATAGGAATGAAAATGCAGGATTATATTTTTCATCGAATCAGAACGTTGATAATTTTGCATTGTTATTAAATAATTCTAATTCAGAAATTAAAAATTTAATAAAGCCGCTCGGTGTTTATTTTAGTTTAGATAAAATAACCGACTGCGATGTTAATAATATTTATGAATCTTTTTTAAAACAAGAACACGTAGTAATAGAATGCACCCCGGATATCATTATAGAATTCTCATATATGTCTGACAAAAATATATTTTCCGTCAAGAAGAAACTATATGAAGAATTAGGTGTTTTCGAGTGCTGGGAAATTAATACAGAGAAAAAAGATATTATAGTATATAGGTTGAATGATAATAAATTAAAATTCAGTTCTACGTATTATCCCGGAGATAAAGTAAAAACACCAATTCTTAAGGGGTTCGGCTTGTCTATACACGATGTTTTTAACTCACGGATACCACTGCCCGATTAAGAAAAAACGCTGCTAATTGCTGCTAATATTGTTAATGTTATTGTCAATATTGCTTATAGAACTAAGTCTAAGTCTATATTATATATTGCTGCTGTCAATTCACAAAAACCGGCAAAAATACCCATGTCTCTATTAAGATAGGCAGACAAAGATAGGCAGACAAAAGATGTTTACCGGTTAGTATAAATAAAAATTATTTAATCGGTAAATAAATGTTCCGATTATATTAAGTCTTTTAATAGTCCAGTAACGCGGAAAAGAATTATATCGCGCCGCATTTAAAATTGCGTTGACGGCTGCTTTGTCTAAGATTTTCTGACCAGAAGACCTCAAAACTTTTACATTATACACAGTTCCGTTTTGATTAATGCTGAATTTTATTACTAAAACCCCTTGAATACCTTGTCTTTCTGCTCTAGTCGGGTATTCCCATACATTTTCTATTTTTTCTTTGACATGCAACAAATAAGAAGCATATTTTATAGTTGTTGTATTTAAATTAACAGTTGCTGATTTTATTCCGCTTGAAGGATTATTTTGCGAACTGTTTTGATTATTATTAATGCTTTGCGGAGTCGTTGAGTTAAAGAAATCTTTATTCATCGGATAAATTTTATTCATGCTCAGCCTATTGTTCTGTTTTACTGCAGGTTTATTATTGGAAAAAATAGGGGCTCTTGATATGTGCCTATGGCTTATATACTTGTGCTGCTGTTTATAAGATTTGTTAAGACGATTACTTAAATTGGCGGTTGATATATGTCTTGCTTGATAAGGGGCATGATGTTCCGCCGGCGCCGGCATTCCCGAAGATGCAGGAGCGTTCAATCTTGTGTTTTTTAAAGCGTTGTGTGCTATGGTGGTAGCCAACTTAGGTTTTGGAGTGTTTTTTAAATGATTTTTTATAAAATTATAGGGCTGAACTATTATAGGCTTAGTATAAAGATGTTTTTTCTTTTTCTCTGGCTGATATAAATTCAGAATATATAAAATAGCCAGTGTATGCACTAAAATAGAAATAATTAAAGCATAGGTTAAAACCTTGTTGTTTTTCATTGCGATTGTAGCTTATATTTTTTAAATTTATTGTTTCATACTTAAAAATTTATTGTCCTGTATTTTACCGGTTGCCTGCGCCGTTGTCTGTTCTGATGCCCGTGCTTTTCAAAATAAAAAAATGATTAAACAAACCGGCATTGGTTAATATTCGCAATGCAAATTATTTACCAACCTTTATATTATTATAATTATTATAACATTTTTATTTTATATTATAAATTTCAAAATTTTAATGCTGTAAATTTGTAATTTAGGGTTCTTAATATTTTTGATTGATTAAATCTTGTAATTATAATACAATGAGCAATATTTTAACCACTTTAAGGAGGCGTCAAAATTAAAATTGACGGACAAATTTATGGCTGAAAGCATCAATCGCGACAATTTAAAAAAAATTTATGAAGGAAAAGCTAAAATATTATATGAATTCAGCGGAGAAGAAGATAAAAAAGATTTACTGCTGACATATTTTAAAGATGATGCAACGGCATTTAACGGACAAAAAAAAGGGACTATTATAAAAAAAGGTGAATATAATAATGCTATATCTGCGTCGCTCTTTAAATTTTTGAAAAATAAAGGAATAAATAACCATTTTATAGAAAAGATATCCGAAAGAGAGATGCTCACATATCACCTCAAAATGCTGCCGATAGAATTTATCGTAAGAAATATCGCTGCGGGAAGTCTTGCAAAAAAGATGGGGGTTGAAGAAGGCGTAAAATTTTTATCTCCTGTTATTGAAATGTGTTTTAAAAGCGATGAACTCGGGGACCCCATGATAAACAAATCTTATTTAAAAGCTTTTGATTTATGTGATCCGGCAGATGCATCCAAAGCTGAAAAAATGGCTTTAGAAATAAATGAAATTTTAACTAAATTCTTTGATGTTCACAATATTATAGTGGTAGATTTTAAGTTAGAATTCGGATTATATAAAAATGAGGTTATGCTTGCAGATGAAATTACACCCGACACTATGAGGCTTTGGGACAAGCAGACTATGGAAAAAGTTGACAAAGACCGTTTTAGGAGAGATTTAGGAAAAGTTGAAGAAGCATACCAGAGAATTGTTAATATAACCGCTCAGTGTTAGTCCACATTGCCATAGTTCATAGTCGCAAACTATATTTAGTTTATGGCAGTTTAATAACAGATTTTTGTGATAAAGCGGGCGCGTGCCGCGTCGTTGTTGTTTAAGTTTAAGTTATTTTGTTTCCTGGTTGTATTGATGATTTTAATTTTCTCAAATGTATTGCCATTTTGTCTTTTAATTTTTAATGATAAAATTAAAGGCATCCGATTCGTTTTGCTCTATTCTATATTTTATTGATTTGAGCCGGTCTTTCGGATGCCTTTAAAATCCACGTCATATATATACGTATATTATTTTATTATATAGTTATATATTTTTTATTTTTTTTAATAGCTATTAGCTATTGGTTACTAATTATTAGCTAGTAGCTACCAGTTGCTGCCTAATTAGTTGATAGCTACTAGCTATTAGTTTGGTAGTTATTAGTTACTATCTATTATTACTGGCTATTAGTTGTTAGTTAAGAGCTTCATAAACTTTACCTACGAGGCCTTCTCCCGGTTTTAATGTTTTACTCCCCTGATTCCATTTTGCAGGACAAACTTCATCTGGATGTTCAGCAACATAAATATTTGCTTTAACTTTTCTTAATAATTCATCTGAATTTCTCCCGACATTGAAAAAGTTAACTTCCGATGCGACCAACTTTCCCTCCGGATTTATAATGAATGTTCCTCTGAAAGCAAGACCCGATTCTTCATCGTAAACGCCAAAGATTTTAGAAACCTTTCCGGTAGGGTCTGCACCCATTAAGAATTTAACGTTTTCTAATAATTTTTCGTCTCTCTGCCATGCCATATGTACAAAATGCGTATCCGTGCTTATAGATACAATTTGAGCACCTAACTTTTCAAGCTCATCTTGTTTTGTGGCGAAATCGGCAAGCTCGGTAGGACATACAAAAGTATAGTCTGCAGGATAAAAAACTAAAACAGTCCATTTTTTATTTTTTTTTGCGTCTTCGAGGCTGAATGTTCCAAAACCGCCTGTTTTAGGATTAAAAGTATTAATTGTTCCAAACGACGGTACTTCATTTCCGATAAAGGCTTTTTCTGATTCCATAAATAATCTCCTTAAATAAATTTAAAATTAAAATTGCTGCTATAAGTATAAAATTTAAATAAATTTAAAATTAAATTAAAAATGTTGCTATAAATATAAAACTTAAATAAATTTAAAATTAAAATTGTTGCTATAAGTATAAAATTTAAATAAATTTAAAATTAAATTAAAAATGTTGCTATAAATATAAAACTTAAATAAATTTAAAATTAAAATTGTTGCTATAAGTATAAAATTTAAATAAATTTAAAATTAAATTAAAATTATTGCTGTTAAATATATAAAACTTAATTTTTTTATTTTTCTGTTATTATTGATTATATCTTAACTGTATGCAATAATTTAAGCAAGACAAATAAGATAACTAATATTAATTGATAATCAATATTAACCAATATAAAATATTTCTATAAGTTTGTCAAGAAAAATATTAATTGAAAATATTCTTTGCATATATTAATATAACACATAAATCTAATTTAAATATAATTCTATATTTTTAAATTAATTTTTAAACGAGCGAGGCGATATGCACATTTCTATAATTGGCACAGGTTATGTAGGTCTTGTCACGGGCGTCTGTCTTTCGGATTCCGGTAACAACGTTTATTGTATAGATAACGATGAAAATAAGATAAATTTGTTAAATAAAGGTATTATTCCCATATACGAACCCGGTCTTAAAGAACTTTGCGATAAAAATTTCAGGCTTAAAAGATTGCGCTTCGATTCCGATTTATCAAAAGCCGTTAAAAATTCTGAAGTTATATTCATAGCGGTAGGCACTCCTCCTAAAGAAAACGGAGAAGCCGACCTTTCAAATGTTTTTAAGGTTGCAGAAAGCATAGCCTTGTCTATGGATTCTTATAAAGTTATAGTAGTTAAAAGTACCGTTCCGGTCGGAACATGCGACTCTGTCGAACAAAAAATAAAAAAATTGACTAAAATTCCTTTCGACGTCGTATCTAATCCGGAGTTTTTAAAAGAAGGTGCAGCCATCGAAGATTTCCAGAGACCGGACAGAATTATTGCCGGCTTAAATAATCATCAAGATAGTTCCAAAGCTAAAGACTTTATATCTGAATTGTATGAACCTTTCGTAAGAACAGGTGCTCCTATTTATTTTATGGATAGATTGTCGTCAGAATTAACAAAATACGCTTCAAATGCTATGCTTGCTTTAAGAATATCCTATATGAACGAGCTTGCAAATTTTTGCAATATAACCGGAGCTGATATAGACAGCGTAAGAATAGGAATAGGTTCAGACAAAAGAATAGGCAAATCTTTTCTTTTTCCCGGAATAGGCTACGGCGGCAGCTGCTTTCCGAAAGATGTGAATGCTCTTTATCAGACCGCTAAACAGCACAAGTACGATTTTAAAATATTAAAAGCTGTAGATGAGGTCAATAATATTCAGAAAGCAATAATCGTCAATATGCTTTTAAAACATTTTAAATCGGATATTGCCGGAAAAAAATTTACTTTGTGGGGTCTTGCTTTTAAACCCAAGACAGACGATATAAGAGAAGCACCTGCTCTTACCATTATATCCAAACTTTTGTCATACGGAGCAAATATAAAAGCTTTTGACCCTATAGCTATGGACAATACCAAAAAAGTATTTCCTCAGCTTGAATATTTCGATGACATGTATGATGCCTTAAAAGGTTCGGACGGACTTATCATAGCCACCGAATGGAACGATTTCAGAGCGCCTGATTTCATAGCTATAAAATCGCTTCTTAAAACTCCTGTGGTATTTGACGGCAGAAATATTTATGATAAAGACAAAATGAACGAATATAGATTTGAGTATTATTCTATCGGGTGTAAATCGTATAATAGAATTGACCCCTTATCGTCATTTAAAATTGACCCCCTATTTTAAAACAAATTAATTTATAATAGCCGCATAAAGGCGGCTAAAAAAGTCTGCCTTTTAGTTAACTTAATA
>JAJZJW010000059.1 GCA_021809845.1 bacterium
TTTTATTATTTGTATTTTAATTTTATTATTTACATTTAAAATACAAATTTAATAGGAGTTATTTTACACTAAAATACTGGGGAATTTAAACGCTCTTTCCCTGAGGAAATTATATTAACATTAACACCTGGTCGGTTGTTAATCCTGTCGGCATATTAATACCAATCTCCGCTTTGGTTATTAGCGAACCTATGAAGGCGACATTTAAAGCAAGCGTGCTTATCAACAGGAAAAATTATACAGTTAAGGCTTACGGCTCAAGAACCCAAAGGCTTATGTCATTCAGCCCGGACAAAATTTTAAAAAAAACCTGCATTAACTTTGTAAGAAAATTGGCAACCCTTATATTAGTTGAAAAAATGCCGCATAAAGCATCTAAAATTCATTTCAAATCAAAAACAAATTCTAATTTTAAAAGTGTTGCAATGCATATATATAAGACAGATGCTCCTTTTATATACACTGACGGTGACGGAAAATTTAATTACAATGCCATACCTATTGCTACGACATTATCCGGCTGTAAGATAATAAGCGTGTTAAGACAGGCGGGCTATTCGGATTTAAAACCTCTGAAAATTGAAAACTATAAAATCTGCAAAGGCAATATTGCAGAGGTCAAAAATTCTAATATGGCTGATTGGGATGTTTTATCTGAAAAAATAAAGCCCATTGTAAATAAGGTAATCAACGAGACACGTGAATACGGGAAGGCAAGCGCAAATTATTACGGATATACCGTAATAGGTAAAGCGAATATTAGCGGTAAATCGGTTCATGCTTACGTTTTAAAAGGGATACGGCTTGAAGCGATTATAAAATAAGAGAGATAAATTTATTTGATATTACCAGGCTTATTCTATTTTTTAAAAAATGAGTCATATATAAAAAAATATTGGATGAGGATGGATATTTTGAAAGTTATATCAAAATTTAAGCTTTTCAGGGAAATTTATGCGTTAATCTTTTTATTGCTCTTATTAACATTTACCCCGTTTATTTTATCGGGTTGCGGTGGAGGAGGCGGCAAATCATCTGCTCCGTCTAATACAACCCCAACTACAACACCTACAACCCCCTTTACTGCGCCGTCACCTTTGTCAACTCCAATCCCTATTACGCCTCTTATTACTCCCTTGCCGTTGCCGTCGGGTAGTCCTATAAATACCATGAATGTTTATCTCGATAAATATTCCGATGAAAATGCTGTAAATAGACCTTATGTCAATGTTTATATAAACGGAAGTCCTACCCCTATTCCTTTGCTTTTAGACACGGGAGCAACAGGAATTATGATAAATCAGTCAGCTTTAACTAATGCGGGGATAACGGTTTCACCGTCCAGTTACACTTTTTCGGGTTCTTTCGGCGACGGAGGAACGTTCAGCGGCCAGGTGGACTACGCGAACGTCTCGACCGCCGCCGGCGGCTCCGGATTGACGGCACAAAATATACCGATAGCGGTTGCGGCTACAGATTCAGATTTTCCGTCCGCAGGTTTTTTGCAGGGCGATTTCGGAATGGGCTTGTCCCCTTATCTTAGTTTTGGAAACTTTTCCGGTGATATGTTTACCCCATCAATAGTTACTGCTTTTCCGGCTCCTTATAATAATGGATTCATTTTAGATTTTAATAATGTTAGTTTTATCGACGGTGGTTTTGATATTATTAGTAATCCAAATATTACACCGGTGGGGACTTTAATCTTTGGTTTAAATACGGAAAGCAACAATATGATACCGGCGGGGAGTATTTTTTTTCCCAACGCTTCGGGGAAAACAAACGCTTTTCCCATGATAAAATCGGAATTTGGTGGATATTTTTCAACAGAAGGAAAACAATTTTATTCGTTTTTCGATACTGGTACAAATTATATTTCTTTAGGAACGGACGCAATAAATTATGGAACCGGCAATTCGTCAGCTTATATTGACGACGCGTATTCATGCGAAGGTTTTTCGGATTTTTTATATGGAGGTACGACTATTAATTTTGGTTTATTTATTAATAGTACTACTTATAATATCTATAATCTTGAAACTGCTCCTGATAATTTATATAATGATTTTTGCGATTATACAGCGCTGACAGATGCGATAATAAGTGGTTCAAGCGCTATTGCCTTGGATAATAATGTTTCATATTATGATTCTTCAGGTTCTGAAGCGGACTTCGGCTTAGCTTTAATGCTTAACCAGCCATTTTACTGGCAGGCGCCATCTTCTAACTCAAGCTGGGGCGTTGGCATAGAACCCCAAAATTAACTTTAATTTTATAGGACAAATAAAATTATGAACAAATTTAAAATAGCTAAAATAAATCTTTTTGTTTTAACTGTATTTTTATGTTTGTTGTGCGTTTCCGGAAAAGCTTATGCCATTATAGGCCAATCTTACGATTCAATGGTTAATGGTTACGGACAGCCTACCTCTATTGCCTTAGACAAGGCTATAAATTCATCAACTATTCAAAAATATCAGGCAGAAAATGTTATTAACAATATTAATAGCTATATTTTTACGATTAATGGTTTTAAGATAATTACGCTATTTAATGCTTCGAATATTTGTTATGAAATGAAAACTTTCCATAACCGCTCACTGCCCGATCCAAAAGATTTAATAGGGAGCCTTGCTAATACTCAGCCTATTGTTTTAAATAGGGTATGGATGAGATCTATTACGCTTCAATATGGAACAGGTTCTAATATTGTAATATATAAAACATTTGGACTTCCAGGAGATGCTTCCGCTATAGCATATTCAGTTTCTTTAATGCCGTAAATCTTTAAACGGAAATATAACTTAAAGTCAAGAACTAAAAGCCATGCGTATTGGCGGATAATTTTAATATCCTTATAGCAAATTGAAATATCAATTATAAATCCTGCCATACAATTAAATACAGGCGGTTAAAATCACTTGTTAATGGTTTGGTTTACCTAAAATGAAATATAGCCTAAAAACGCACGCATTTGCCGTTTAAAGCTGATATACCGCAACCCCGCATAAATACTACATTATAGGCACATTAAGAAACAACAGTTTCCCAATGTGGTCTTTATTATTAAGCAATGGCTAATTTAAAATATCCTATCCTAAACTTTTATATTTTGGATATTTTTAAAATGCTTTATTTTATTATTGTTCAGGTTAATCAGTTTAGGGGGTCTGCTCACTTTTCCCTCGCTCTTATTGGACTGTAATTTTGACTATTATTTCTAATAATTAGGCATATTAATTATTACAGCGCATAGCCGTTAATAGCCTTTTTATCTGTTTTATCATAATATTTTAAATAGTTTTAAAATTATATGACTTGACAATCATATTCACGCATATTAACATCTCACACCGCTAATGCAGATATTTACATGCTTTAGCAACAAAATTAACCTGAATTAAGGGGGCGTGTTTATGAAAATGATTAAAATCGATGTTAGCGGGGTGATGTCTGAAAAATGCGTTGACAAAATCAATGAGGCTATTAAAACTATTCACGGTATAAAAATGGTTGACGCCGTTTTTAAATGAAAATGCCGTTTGTATTATCATCAAAAACAAATATTACTATTTTGTATAAAATTTTTTGTATGGTATAATATTAACAAAAATTTTTAAAGGTGATATTGGATTATGGAGAAAATTATGGTTATTAAAAAATATTTTTTGATTTTATCTTATATTTTTGTTTTTTGTTATCTTTTATTCGCTATTAATTATCAAAATGCATTTGGGAGTGAATATTAAAATCCGTTAAAGATATACAAAATTGGATGCAATAAAAATCACGCAAACGCCTGCAATTATGTTGGCGTTCATTATCTTCATTATTCATCACATAAATTTAAAAGCATAAAATATTTTAACAAAGGTTGCAATTTAGAAAATCCTGGATCATGTGACAATTTGGGAGTTCTTTATTTAAACGGTAAAATCGTTCCTCGTAGCTATAATAAATCAATTTATTATTTCCAAAAAGCATGTAGATTAGGAGGGAAGCATGCTTGCGACAATATTGCAGTAATGTATTTGCGTGGCGTGGGCGTTGAACTAAATTTAATTAAAGCATCAATGTTTTTTAAAAAAGCTTGTGAATTAAGAAGTAAAATGGGATGTGAATTTTATAATCGTTTAAATCCATAATAATTGTGTTCTTACGAACGAAAAAATTTGCAATGCTGGAGTTTAGTCTGCAAAATTTTAATTCACTTCTTTCTATATAATACGGCTCTTAAAAACGTATTGTGAGCATTTTTGTATAAAAGATTTTGTGTGGTATAATATAAACAAATGAATTTTGAGGCAATGTAAATCATGGAAAAAATAAAAGGAGTTTTAAAAATGGGCGCTAATGCTTTTAAAAACGAATTAAATATAGATTTATCCGGCAAAATAATCAAAGCCGTTAAATCACTGCCAGAAGACAAACAGTTCGAGGTTCTCGACTTCATAGAATATTTGCAGTCAAAAACCTCCGCTCAAGACAGGTATTTTGCCCTTAAAAAAGAATTTTCAGAATGGGATGTTTTAAGCGATGAGGCTATAAACGATTTTGAGGGTAATTTATCTTGATTTTCGGAGATATATATCTTGTCGAAATTCCCGCCTCCGCTACCGAAGGACGCGAACAGCAAGGTTTAAGACCGGCAATTATAGTTCAAACATCTGATAATATAGACAAAGTCCCTACCGTTCTTATTATACCGTTCACCACGCAAATAAAAGCTTCAAATTTTCCGTTTACTTTTGCTG
>JAJZJW010000060.1 GCA_021809845.1 bacterium
TTTAACTTTTATTTAATTTTAAGCTATTTTAAGGCAGTGAGACAATAATAGTAGAATCACGGTTAACACTCCATATATACGATTATACCGCAAATCAATAACAAAAACAATATTGTTGCAGATTATGTCAAGGCAAAGTAGAAATGTCCGCTTTTTAGCAAAGTAGAAATGTCCGCTTTTGGTGTTAAAGTCAACTAAAATTCCCCACCTAAAGAGCGTTTATTTTCCCCCATCAATTCCACAGGGTAAATTTTAATTATTTTATAAAATAATTTAATTATTTTTATTAATTTTTCAAAACTTTAATTAATCATAAATAATAGTTTAAAATTAAATTAAACGCCGAGAATAATTTAACTTTTTTATTGATTTAAAATTAAATATCTGCAATTAAAAATCTCTTTTTCGCAAAATACATTGTTTATATTTGTTTATATTTTGCGATGATTTTTATTATTTAATAAATTTTTTACCTTTAAATTATGCTTGGATATTTATTTTAAAATTTAAAACTTAATATTAAGTCATTTATATTTTCGCCTCCTTATAATCTAATTAAAATCAAGGAACCCCCTCATTGTCCCCCTTGGGGACTTGCGCTTTTATAAAAAAAGCGCTATTTGTTTATATTGCAATTATGATCTTGCAATTATGCTTTTCATAAAAAATAAATCCTCCGTTAATTATTTTTTATAAGTTCTTTCATCCTATAGCTGTTTCCCGTTATTTTAAATACTATAGAGTGATGTATTACTCTGTCTAATATAGCCGAAGCTAAAACGGCGTCTCCAAATATATTAGCCCATTCTTCAAAGGGTCTGTTTGTAGTAATTATAATAGAACCTGTTTCATATCTTCTTCTTATAATCTCAAAGAATTCATCTACCGACTGTATTTTTTTAAATCCGACTTCGTCTATTATTAAAAGATCAGCATTTAAAAGTTCTTTCAATATGTTAACGTAAGTTCCGTCTCCTTTAGACTGCAAAAGTCTGTCGATAAGCTCGGTAGTATGAAGCATTAAAACTTTATATCCTTGTTTTAGCGCTTCTATTCCTAAAGCGTTTGCAAGATGGGTTTTTCCTACTCCGGGGTTACCCATAAATATAATATTCTTTTTTTCTTCTAAATACCGGCACGAGGCAGCATCTAAGAGCTGTTTTTTATTAAGTTCCGCCTGATAGCTAAAATCATAAGTTTCTAATGTTTTTGAATAATCTAATTTAGATTTTGTAAACCTTATTTTATAAGAATTAGATTGTCTGTTTACAAGCTCGTCTTCTATTAAAAGGGTTAAAAAATCTATATAGCTTAATTGAGATTCTACTGCAAATTTATTCCTTCCTTCGAGCACTTTTACTATTCCCGATAATTTCAGTTTTTTAAGTTTAAGCTCAAGCTCTTTCATTATTTCCTCCTGTCAGTCTGTCGTATATTTTAAGATCGGTGAAATAGCCGCTTCCCGGAGCTTCTGCAGTAAAATCTTTTATATCGTAGAGTTTGTCTTCTAATATCTTTTTTACGGAAAGATAATTAAACGCAGAATAAAGATTGGCTCTTTTTAAAGAAGCGTTTATTTCTTCATTTGAATAATATTTGCGGAAAGAAATAATGCCGGATATAATCCTGTGCCAGTAATTAGGTCTAAGTTTTTTAATATTATCAAAAAATATTAAAGCGTCCTGCCCTATGGATTGCAGCTTTTCATAATATTTATCCGTGTTTTTTCTAAATACAGGCGTATGGTCTTCCAGAGTGATAAAATCTCCTTTATCCTCAGATATTGCATGAACCGCAATTTGATTTAGTTTATCGTCGTATATTTTTAAAATAGAACCGTTTGATTTTATCGTAACAAATTCGCCTTTATATTTATAAGGCAAAGAATAGAAGTTATATCTATAGCATATATGACCGTAATTATTAATCTGCCTTCTTTCTACCGTGTATATCTCAAAGCGGCTAACAGGTAATAACGATAAATTTTCTTTTCTAAACTGCTCCAATGGTATTTTTCTTGTCGTGCCGTGTATCCTTTGATTAGCCGCATCAGTCCATATTTTAAGTTCTTTAGTTCCTTCATAGTAATCTTTTGTTTCAAGTCCTTTTATAAAATTGTTTTTTACATATTTAACCCCGGATTCTACCTTGCCCTTATCCGTAGGCTGTTTGACTCTGCAGGTAACAGGCATGCTGTTATAGTGCATAAGCATTGCCGCATATTCTTTTTGTATTACCGGCTCATAAAAACTTGCTTTTAATACCGCCGATTTAAGATTATCTATTTTAACTGTTTTAGGGCTTCCGTTAAAGAATTCAAAAGCATGAATATGGCAATTTATAAAAGTAGACACGCTTTGATCTAAAACCAATTCAAAATAGCCGTATCTTGAAAAGGACAATACCATACAGAAAATCCATACTTTTACTTTTTTGCCTTTTCTGATAAAATAACCTGCGTAACCGAAATCAACCTGCGCTTCTTCGCCGGGAGCGCTTATTAAAGGCATGAAAGGAGCGTCTGGTCCTTTTATGCCTTTGACATATCTTTTAACCGCAGAGTAGCTTACTGCAAGGTCGTATTTTTCGGTAAGTTTTTTATGAATCAATACAGAGCTTAATTCATTTTCGAGATAATTAACGATATCGGTTTTATAATTATCAAGAATACTTTTTCTTTCTATAGAAGGCGGAGTAATTTCTCCTTCCGTTATTCTTTTTTTAATCTTTCTTGCGGTTTTACGGTCGATATTAAATGTTCTTGCAATTTCCGAGATACTTTTGCCGTTTTCTAATAATGTTTTAACCGAGTAGTACATAGCTACCCCCTTCAAATTTGTACCTCCTATTATTTTGTTATTTTTTTGTATTTGAATTGCAATTTAATTTTGCTATTTACATTCAAAATACAAATTTAATAGGAGTTATTTTACATTAAAATACTGGGGAATTTAAACGCTCTTTCCCTGAGGAAATTATATTAACATTAACAGTTAAGGGCGGACGAAAACCCATAGCAATACTCTTGAAGCGTAGCGAAAGAGTTTGCGCAGGGATTCATTTTTCGTCCGCCATATTATAAAGTTTAGGTTGAAAATATTCCTTAAACGTCTTTCTCCAGGGATGATCCGCAGGAGGTATATATTTCTTTCTTATTTTGATTACTTTCTCCGTTATCTTAGTCGGTCTTTTTGTTATCTCTTTGTATTTAAGAGATATGCCGTTATGCTTTATATGTATGGTGTCATCCATGTGTTCTTCCACAGTTACCTTTTTAGCCCTTATTCCTGGCTCTAATTGATATAATTTAGAGTTGTAGGATATCGTGTTATCGTTTTTAACGGTTCTTTCCTGCTTAACGCAGAGATAATCGTCAAGATTTACGGTTTTGTCTATTTTTATATTGACGTCGGTATTATCGAAGGGAATTACGTTGAATTTAGAATTAAAAACAGGCAGATATTCTTTTAAGAAGTTATTAGCAGTCTCGATATCGCTTATATTCTTAAGCCTCATTTCTTTTACCAACCTGTCCTGAAGCGTGCCGAACAACCTTTCTACTCTGCCTTTAGCCTGCGGCGTATTGGCGTGTATTAATTCTATTCCGAGTTCTTCCAGTGCTCTTCCGAACTGGCTTAACGCCTCTTTATTTTTATCCGTCGATTTATACGTGGTATGCCTGTCGGAGTAAATGCTCATAGGAAGGCCGTATTCTTCTATATATTGTTTTAATAAGTCCATTGCGGGAATGGTTCCTTCGTATTCGTAAAATAGGGCATAGACCATGCCGGTGGCATCGTCTATAAAAGCCATAAGAACGGCTTTATCTCTTCTTTTTTCGAACCAGTCGTGATGAGAGCCGTCTAACTGGAGCATTTCGCCGAAACATTGTTTTCTTTCCCTTAACTGTTTGCGGATTACGGTTTTTCTTGCCCTTTGAAGCAGACCTTCTTCTATCAGCCACTTCCTTGCCGTCTCTTTGCTCAAGGTTATATGGTGAAGTTCAAAGAGCTTCTCGCAAAAAAATGTAGGTCCGAAATCCGGATATTTCTCTTTATACAGACTTAACACTTTGGGTTTAACCTCGTCAGGTAATTTTCTGTTTGAAACGGAGTTTCTGTGTTTATTTGTCAGTCCTGAAGCACCTTCGGCTTTAAATCTTTTAATAAGCCTTCTTATCTGCCTTGAAGAAAGATTAAGCCTGACGGCCGCCTTTTTCCTTGAAATCTTTTTTTCTATTACATCCGTTATAACCTTTAGTCTTTCAATCTCAATAATGCTCATCATTATAATGTCCTTATGTCCCATATTACCTCCTTAATATAAAAGTAAATATAAAAGTAGGTAATATTATAATTTAAATTAGGACATTTCTACTTTGCTAATATAGGACATTATCATATTGCTAGAACATATTGTTGCAGATTATTGATATTGAATTATTGCATAAAAAAATAAATTTCCGGTCTTTATTTTTTATAGCAATGGTAATTTTATAGTTATTTTTTTATTTTTTATTTTATTACGTTTAATGATTTAATGAATTTCACAATAATTCGTCATTTTTACTCTCTTCAATTTTTTTCTTGATTTCATACCCGAGTTTTGCCGATATTGTTTTAGCTGCCGCAAT
>JAJZJW010000061.1 GCA_021809845.1 bacterium
AACCTACAAAACCCGAAGTGCCGGTAATTAAAATATTCATAAATTATTTATTTATGATAAAAGTTAAAGTTTTTTAGATATTTCAGATAAATCGAAAAATTTAATTATTATTTTTAGGAAATCTTCCTATTGAATAATAATTAAAATCTAATTCAAACATTTTTTCACTATCGTAAATATTCCTTCCGTCGAATACCGCTGGGGTTTTCAGCGCGGCTTTAATTTTATCGAAATCCGGCACCCTGAAATCGTTCCATTCCGTGGCGATTATCAGTCCGTCGGAACCTTTGAGCGCGCCGTACATATCTTCCGCATATTCTATTTCCGAGAAAATTTTTCTGGTATTGTCCATGGCTATAGGGTCGTAAGCTTTAATTTTAGCGCCGTAGGAAAGAAGTTTAGATATTATGACTAAAGACGGGGCTTCCCTTATATCGTCGGTTTTAGGCTTAAAAGACAGTCCCCAGAGCGCGAAAGTCCTGCCTGCTATATTTCCCTTGAAATGTTTTAATATAAAATCTACTATAATTTCTTTCTGCGAAGCATTCACCTCGTCCGCGGCCTTTAGAAGTTTAAATTCGTAATTATGCCGTTTCGCGGTTTGATACAGGGCTTTTACGTCTTTAGGAAAACAGCTTCCGCCGTAGCCTATTCCGGGGAATAAAAAGGACTTGCCTATTCTTTTATCGGAACCTATGCCTGTTCTGACGTTATCCACGTTAGCTCCGGTCAGGGCGCATAGGTTTGCTATTTCGTTCATAAAAGTTATCCTGACCGCAAGCATAGCGTTAGCGGCATATTTAGTAAGTTCGGACGAATCGGTATCCATAAAATATATGGGCGCTCCCGTCCTTACGAACGGTTCGTATATTTCGTCGATAATTTCTTTTGCCGCCTGCGCTTCTTTCTTGTTGTCCTTTTTGAAATTAATTCCTACTACTATTCTGTCGGGTCTCTGAAAATCGTCTATAGCGGCGCCTTCTTTTAAAAATTCGGGGTTTGACGCTACGCAGAAGTTTTTGGTTTTTTTGGCTATTATGCTTTCCACCTTTCTGCACGTTCCGACCGGAACGGTGCTTTTGACTATTACGGTTTTAAAACAGTCTATAGAGTCCGCGATGCTTTCCGCTACCTTAAAGACGTTAGACAAATCTGCTTCCCCGTTATCCTGGGGAGGAGTGCCTACGGCTATAAATACCACGTCGGTTTTGCCGACGGCTTCGCGTAAATCTTTCGTAAAATAAAGCCTGTTTAATTTAACGTTTTTATCGGTAAGCTCTTTAAGACCCGGTTCATAAATAGGAATCACCCCGGCTTTCAACGATTTAATTTTGCTTTCGTCGTTATCTACGCAGTAAACGGTATTGCCTGAATCGGCAAGACATACCCCCGTAACGAGACCTACGTAACCAGTGCCTACTATGGATATGTTCATACGGTAAAATCTCCTTTCAAAAAAAATATTGAGAAATAACAATATACAAAGTGCTTTATTTTTTAAAAATATTGTACTTTATAATAGAATAAATCGCCCTAAAACCGTCTTTTGCGCCTATTTTTTTGCCTTCTTTATAACTTCTGCCATAATAAGAAATTCCAACTTCATATATTATATAATCTCTTTTTGCAATTTTAGCCGTTATTTCCGGCTCAAATCCAAATCTGTCTTCTTCTATATTAATAGATTTTATTACATCTTTTTTAAACATTTTATAACATGTTTCCATATCCGTTAAATTGATATTTGAAAACATATTAGAAAGCATAGTTAAAAATTTATTGCCTACCATATGCCAGAAATAAACTGCTCTGTGCGGTCCGGAACCCATAAACCTTGAACCGTAAACAACGTCTGCTTTTCCTTCTAAAATAGGCTGCATTAGCAAAACATATTCTTTTGGGTCGTATTCCAAATCTGCGTCCTGAACGATAACGAGGTCGCCGGTCACTTCGCCGAATCCTGTTCTTAAAGCAGCACCTTTACCTTTATTTTTTTCATGATAAATAATTTTATCTACCAACGGTTTAATTTCATTTTCTAAAATATCTCTTGTGCCGTCTGTTGAAAAATCATCAACTATAATTATTTCTAAATCTTTAATTCCAGATTCTTTTACAGATTTAACTATTTTATGAATTGTGTTTTTTTCGTTATAACAAGGAATTACGACAGACAACTTCATATTGTTCTCCCAAATTAAATAAATTAATTTCAACAATTATTTTTTACGTTCACAATTTTCTTTTAAATATAATTAATAGTTGCCCCAAACCTTTTCTAATATTTTTGTTATATAATTTTGGATAGGGAAAAAATATCTGCAAAGATTGTGATTTAAATTTTTCAATTATTGGTTTTAAGATATTAATATTACCTACAATTCCAACTCCAAAACAACTTCCCTGACCGCTTGGGCAACTCCATTGTCCAATCCAGCCGCCGTTTTGCGTCCAATTATTAGCGCTACCCGACTCAAAACCGTATATTTTTGGTAAATAACCATGGAACTCTAAATATTTTGGGTAAAGATCTGAAATATTATTTTTGTTGGCCAAAAAATAATTTGCAGAATGGTATAATTTAGAAAAAATTTTTGTTTTATATTTTTCAGCTTCTTCTTTAGGATTATTGATTTTAATATTGTAAATCTTTGAAATTTTAAAATTTTACTTGGTCTACCAAAAGATTTGACGCAATTAACGTAATTAATATTACCCCAATCGGAATTTCCGAAAAGAATAAAAAAAGGACTTGATGATTTATTAAAGTTTCTATACCAAACTTTATTAGATACCCAATGATATGGCAATATTTCATGTCCATTCCACAAAACAGCTCTAATTTTAATTTTATCCTCTGTTGCTGCGGTTATAACAGACGAATCCCAATAACTACCATAGCCGTATTTAAGATTGTTTTTATTTAAAAATGAGGCCAATTGATAATAAGTTTGTTTTGGCTTTACGCTTTTAACTAATTTTACAGTAGAATATATATAAATAAAAAAAATTATAAGAAATACAATATATACTAACCACTTTTTAATATTTTTAACATTTAATTCAGTTATAAATATAATTAAAGAAAATATAAAATAAGGTATAAGATATCTTGTTGTCAACAAGTTTACTGGTTGATTGCTGAATAAATAAGCTAATAATGTAAAAATGCAAATAATAGAAATTAGATGGTTTATATTGTATTTTTTAGTTTTTAAAAAATTTTTTAAAACTGATATGACGTAATAAAAAACAAAAAGTAATATACATAATCTTATTAATGTAAAAAAAGTGCTAAACTTGTATAAAGATAATCCAAAAAAATTTGCACCGAATAATATTAACAATCCCTCTATTAACAGCTTAATATTATTCAATAATTGTGCATATGATGCAAATGCTATGTGAGGTTTTACTAATATTGCATATTTTGATAAAAAATATAAAAAACTTGTTCTTATTATTATTGAAAAAATTGTAACCAATATTAAAATAATTAACTTTTTATTTATCTGTTTTAATGATTTTCCATCATAATTTTTAAAAAAAGAAATAACTGACCATAATAAAATAGGTATAATGCCTAAATACAATGCCATAGGATCGCTAATAGTTGATATCGACTCAAAAAAAATGATAAATATCAAAAAAACAAAACTTTTTGATTTAATTTGCGGCAATAATGGATTAAGATATTTATCTATAAAAATCATAATTAATAATAAATAAAATGTGGTTTATGATCGCCAGTTTGAGATACATAATTCAAATATAAAAAACTTTGGGGCAATGCTATAAGAATTAAACCTGTAAATAATGTAAATAAATTAAAAGTGTTTTTTTCCTTTAATTTATAAAATATAAAATAAATAAATGTAAATACGGTAAGCGAATAAATTAAAGCAGGAGCTACTGACAGGATATACATCTTAAACCCAAATACACGCAATGCTATTAAGTCAAACAGATTGTCTTCAAAGAAAAAATTATCTTGCGGCAAATACCAGCCTTTTAAAAAAAAATTTCCGTTCAGCATACTTCTTGCCTCAAGCAAGGTATTCGCAACATCAGAATTATAAGGTAAAAATTTCCTATTAATAAAATAATAGATGCAAAAAAACAAAATAATAAACAGTATTGATAATAGTAAGCCAAAAATTTTCTTATGTTTTTCAATTATTTTCATTAGTTAACTCATTTAACGTAACGCATTGGAATTTTATAATATATTCATATATATCCCTAACTGACCGTTAGAAACTTGAAAATCACTTTCAGGTTATTGTAAAATATAATTATCTAACAAATACTAACAATAATCCAAAATGTGGCATATAATGAAAATTTTATCACTAAAATTGCTATTTTTATTAAATATATCAAAAAGAGGTTTTTAATTTTTTAGAAAAAAGGTGTCAGGCACCTTTTTTTTCTTCATTTTTTACCCTTTCTAAATCCGCTTCTACCATAAGCTCTATCAGTTCCTTCATAGAAGTCTTAGCTTCCCACCCAAGCTTCTCTTTAGCCTTTTTAGGATTTCCTAAAAGTCTTTCGACTTC
>JAJZJW010000010.1:0-10283 GCA_021809845.1 bacterium
TGAAATGATAATGTGCTCATAGGCATATTTAAACTCTTGGACATTTCGGTAACAGTTAAACCTGAGTGTCCGGCTTTAACAAGCATACGAAATATTTTAAGCCTGCTTTCATTAGAAAGAGCTTCTAATGCTTCAATTATAAATTTTACTTCTGCCGCATTATAATCTTCGTCTTCATTTTTGTAGTTTTTATTATTCGCATTCATATTTAAAAGTTTTTTATTTATTTATCCGTTTATCTGTTTATTTATTCACTATTTATTATTTATTTATCTATTTTATCTATTTGTTCATTCATTATTATTATTTATTATTCATTCATTTATTTATTTATTTATTGACTTATTTTTACTATTTACTATTTACTATTTATTTGTCTATTCATTTGTTCATTCATTATTATTATTATTTCCATATTTCCAGAATACTCAAAATATTAAATGCTGTCAAGCATTTTTTAAACTTTTTTTCTTGATTTCATGTTGTTTCCACATAGAATAAATAATCGGCAGCATCAATAAATTTAGTATAGTTGCAGTAATCATCCCTCCAATCATCGGAGCAGCTATAAATTTTGTTGTTCTTGCGCCCGCTCCGTAAGCGAACATTGTGGGCAAAAGACCGAAAATTATCGCAAATGATGTCATAACAACAGGTCTTAACCTTTTTATAGCTCCGGTAACGCTAATATCTTCTATATCTTGTTTACTTAATTTTTTATAATTTTTCTCATGTTTTTTCTGTGTATCCTGCGTGTTTTGTGTGACATCTATGCTCTGTGCGGTATCTTCTGAAATTTTTGAACTTTCTGGATCTTCTAATGCCCTTACCGCCACTATTTCCATTTCTTTAAACAGACCGTCCAAAACGGTAATCATGACCATACCTATCTCGGTCGAAACGCCGATAAGCGCAATAAAACCCACCCATACCGCAATACTTAACGTTATATGCATAAGATAAATATAAAAAAATCCTCCTATCAGCGCAAACGGCACAGAAAGCATGACTATGAGAGACAGTAAAACCGATTTAAAATTTAAATAAATAAGTAAAAATATAATCATTACCGTAATAGGAATAATTAACAATAATTTTTTATTTGCCCGCTGAAGCGATTTGTATTCTCCTGAAAAAACAATATGATACCCTGCCGGTATGTTAACCATTTTTGATATCATTTTTTTTGCATTTCTGACCCACCCTACCATATTTTTAGTCTTTAATGTTATATCTATAATATCGTCGGGGATACCGCCCTGCGAAGAAACATAATCCGGTCCGATAATATATTTTACACGTGCTGTTTCTTTTAAAGGCACATATGGACCGTTTTTAGTTTTAACTAAAATATTTTGTATTTCCGATAAAGAATTTCTATATTTGTACGGATATCGCACGGATAAAGGAAATCTTGCCAGTCCGTTATACAGTGTGGTAATAGTTTTCCCGCCTATTGATGCGTTTACCGCATCGTCAATCTCTTTAAGAGTTATACCGTAAAATCCCATTTTCACGTAATCAGGACTTATTTCAATGTAAGGTCGGTTATTTATCCTGTTTGCAAAAGCGCTTTGCGTCCCTTTTACCATGTAAAGAGCGGATGCTATTTTTTTAGAAATATTCTGCAACTTGTTAACATTTGAACCGTACACTTTTATGCCTATAGGAGTGCGAAGTCCGGCGGATGTCATTTCTATTCTGTTTTTAATCGGCATTGTCCACACATTTACAAGCCCGGGTATATTAAGTGCTTTATTTAATTTGCTTATTAATTTTGTCACTGTCATGCCGCTCGGCCAGTCTGCGCGCCTCGTTAAATCTATTACCGTCTCTGTCATTGTAAGTCCTGCAGGGTCAAGGGCAGTATCTGCCCTGCCTGCTTTCGCCGTAACCATTTTGACTTCCGGAAAACTTTTAATTATCCTGTCTTCAATCTGAATCAGTTTCAAAGCGTCCGTTCCGGAATAACCGGGCAGCGCCGATGGCATATATAGCAGCGTTCCTTCATTCAGCGGCGGCATAAATTGCGAACCTATATTTTTATATACAAAATAAGTCGCAACCATTAAAAGTAGGATTAAACCCAAAAAAAAGTATTTAAAACGCATAACAAATTTTAAAGAAGGTCTATAAATATAAACCAGAAATCTATTGACAGGATTTTGAGCCAAGGGTTTTATTTTACCTTTTATCAGATGAACCATAAGTATAGGCACTAAAGTAACAGAAATTAAAGCTGCAAAAAGCATAGAAAATGTTTTTGTATATGCTAACGGTTTAAATAATGCCCCCACTTCACCTGTCAGATAAAAAATAGGCAAAAATCCTGTGGCGATGATTATCAAAGAAAAAAACAAAGGCTTACCCATTTCTTTTGCCGATTCCGCAATATAAATCTTTTTTGCTTTTTTTTTGTCTTTAATCGCTTTTATATGTTCCGGAATCGAATCGGGTTCATATTCAAATCTTTCTATATAAGAATGGGCGTTTTCAATCATTACTATGCTGGAGTCCACCATGGCGCCAACAGCAAGAGCAATACCGGATAAAGACATTATATTTGCGCTTATATGCAGTAGATACATCGCCAGAAAAGCGCCAAATATTGCAAACGGCATCATTATTATCACCACTAATGCCGACCTGAAATGAAACAGGAAAATAATACAAACCAGCAGAACTATAATAATTATCTCTAAAAGTGTTGTTTTTAACGTATTGATAGACCTGTGAATTAAAGAAGATTCATCATAAGTCGTGATAACTTTAACCCCCTTTGGAAGCGACGTTTCAAGCGATTCAATCTTCTTTTTAACGGCTCTGATAACGTTCAGTGTATTGGCTCCATGCTGCATGATAACAACACCTCCTATTATCTGTCCGTTTCCGTTTAAATCTGAATAAGACCTCTGAGAGGCGGGCACTTTTTCTGCAATTCCTATATCTTTTACAAGTATCGGCACATGATTTGATGTTGTGCCGACTACAATATTTCTTATCTGCTTTAGTGTATGCAGATACCCCTTGACAAATATCAGATGTTCAACCCCGGACGATGAATCCACGACCCTTGCCCCTATGTCGCTATTAGAAGATTTTAAAGAAGTATCAATCTGACTAATTGACAGATTGTAATATTGAAGAGCTTTAGGGTTCAGCGTAACCTGATATTCTTTTTTAAAACCGCCGTAAGTAGCAACCTGCGCAACACCATGAACTGACTCAAGTGCGTATCTGAGATAATATTGTTGCAGGGTTCTAAGTTGTTCTAAATTTTCATTATGATTTTTGTTGACTAACCCATACATATAAACCCAACCCATAGCATTGGCATAAGGACCTAATACAGGGATTACTCCCGGGGGCAGCAATGTTTTAATCTGATTCATATAAGCTAAAATCTGGGCTCTTGCCCATGAAATGCTTGTTCCTCTGTTAAACACTACAGTCACAAACGATGAGCCGTACATAGAAGTTCCTCTGACCTCTTTAACTTTAGGAGCGGACAGAAGATAAGATTCTATAGGATAGGTTACTCTTAAATTTATAAGATTCGGCGGCTCGCCTGACCAATCCGTTTTAATAATGACCTCTGTAGGCGCAATATCAGGAAGGGCATTTAATCTTATATTTTTAACGGCAATCGTACCGAAAAATCCTAAAAACAGCGTAAAAATAAGTACTATGAATTGATTTTCTATGCAATAATCTATTAATTTTTTAATCATTATATATAAACTCCCAAAATTTAATATTTATTTAATATTACATACCGGGCATACCTGCCATTGAATTAACCGACTGTTTCAGGTTTGCATCGGATGAAATTAAAAACGTACCGGAAGTCACAACCTTTTCCCCTGCTCTTAGACCTCTTATTACCGGATAATAATTGCCCCATCTTTTTCCAAGAACGACATGCTTAGGCTTAAAATAGCCTTTGCCGCTATATATAAAAACTAATGGTCTAGTTCCGGTCCACAAAACAGAAGATGCTTCTATAGATAATTTATGTTCCGGCTTTATGACAAATTTGACATTTCCAAACATACCGGGCTGAAGCAATCCCTTGCTGTTATTAAATACAATTCTGGCCTCCGTAATTCTTGAACGGGATTTTAAATAAGGATAAATAAAGGATACCCTGCCGTTAAAAATCTTTCTCGGAAAAGCTGAAAACTCAACTGATACGCTGCTATTTTTATGGATGAATTTTAAATCGTTTTCATAAATCCATGCGTTCATCCATAATTTATTTAAACCGGCTATCTTAAAAAGTGTCTGACCTCGCGTAAAATGCTGACCGGAATATACATATTTTTTTAATAAAATTCCGGACATATCCGAGTAAATAGCAATATCAGATTTTACATAAAAACCTTTTTTAATTTTGTCTATCTGTCTGCCGGATATGCCTCCGTACAGTTCAAGTCTTTTTTCGGCTGCCCTGTAATATCTTTTGCTTTCTGAAATATTAAATTTATAATTTGTTTTTTCGGCTTTTTTATAATTTTTATAGGCTAAAAAAAGATTTTTTTCTGCGTTAAAAATGGACGGACTGTAAATCTTGAACAATTTTTCACCGGCAAAAATTTTCATTCCGGTTTTATTTGCGTATAGTTTTGTTATATATCCGCTATATCTTAATGATATTTTCTTGATGAGCGGCTCTGCAAAAGTAAGTTCGCCTATTGATTTTACAATATGGCTTATTTTTCTATATTTAACCATACCGACGGTTATCCCGTAAAGCTGCCTTTGCCTCGAACTTACAAAAACGCCTTTTTTAGGCGGCATTACCATTTTTTTTATTATTTTTTTTGGCGGCTTATTCTTATTGGTGCTAAAATAAATTGCCGATATTGCAATGCCCATTATAAGAGCTACAACAAGACCTGCCGTATAGCTTATTTTTTTCATAATATATGAACCTCTGTCTTTATTATTATTAGTTATAAACGCTATTTATATATCATTCATATGTGTTGCGTAATTAAAAATTGCGCTTAACTTCTTAAAATTATAATCTGTTATAATTTTAAGGAGTTAGTAATTTTTTCCTAATACCGCATCTAAAAAGGCACTATCCTTAAAATATTCAGCCTTATATTCATAAGTTTTAAGTTTTATTAAAAGCAGTTTTATAAAACTGTCTAATAACGGAAACGTCTGCACTTTTCCGGACATCAGGCTTTTAGCGTATGAATTAAATAAAAGTTCCGCTTCCGGTTCGGTTATATTTTTGTTGATACTGTACGCTTTATAATCATTTTTTATATTGCTTACCGCGGTTTTTAAATTCTGAATTGTTTTCAATCTAACCCAGTCATACTTATAGGCGGCGTTAATGCTGTATTTTTTTGCCTTTTCTATTTTTGGAATTTGAGTTTCATTAAAGTATAAAGGGATGCTGACAGATATGCCGCCTGATATAACAGGTTGAAGCGAATATCTGTCTCCGTACCCAACAAAAGCAGAAAAATTTGGTTCATAGCCCTGATTTGACAGGTCGATATCCAGCCGCGAGGTTTTAATATTTTGTTTCGCCGCTTTTAAAGCGGGGTTAAATTTATCCGCTGTTTTAATAAGTTTATTAAATCTATAAACAAAATGCGTAATTTTTCCGTCAAATTCTGCCTTCTTGTTTTTAAAATACACTGCACTAAGGCCAGTTAATCTTGACAATATATAAATTAATCTGTTTTTTTGTTTTTTGAATAATGTCAACCTTGTTTTTATCTGGTCAGTTTCTAAGATTATTCTTATCGGACCTCTTGCGCTTAATCTGCCGCTTGCATAATCTCCGTCCGCGTATTTCAGCAGAATAGAAAGCAGGGACAGATTCTCTTTAAATGTATTTATATCCTTTTCTAATAAAGCGAGATTGTAATATACATCTTTAACGTTTAAAATCGTAAAAAGTTTTAATGTAATGGTTTTGTCCTTTAATGATTTATATATGGATTTTTTAATCCTGCCGTTTATTAGAAGTTTAGTCGGGAATGGTACTGTCTGCGATGCGCTGAATTTCCAGTAGCTCATGGAATTAATGCCTATCTCAGGATTATTTAAACCGTTCGCATCTGTTATCCCAAATCCGATTGTCGGCTCCGGAAGACTTTTAGCTATAGATATATTTTCTTTATATCCCAAATATTTATATATACTTGACTTTATCTCAGGATTTTTTAAAGCATGAGCAATAAGATAATTTAATGATATAATATCATTTGCTTTATATTCTGCATGACTTCTAGCGAACTTAGCATGCCGGATTGGATTAGCGAATATATTGCCAACTATATTTGCCGATTTGGACAAAGACATTTCATACTTAGAACTGATACCATGTACGGGTTTCGCTGTATTTTGAATAGCTTTTGGCTTACGAACTATTGATTTATGTCCAATTTCTGCCGCTTGAGCCGGGTATGTCAAGGTTTGGTACATAAAAAATGAACTAACTAAAAAGCATAAAAAAATAAATGAAGAAAAATAAATCAAATTATAAATTTTTCTGCAATATGATATTTTAAAAAACATAATTTGTTCCTCATTAAATAAACATAATTTTAAATATAATTTAAACTAATTAATAAACGGATTAATTCCGCAAACTTTACATATATAATTTTATAAAAATATAAAAATATAAATATATAAATTACATAGTTAAACATATAGGTAGTATCGTGCTACCTGCGCAATAAAGATGGAAAAGTTTAAAGATAAAATTAGAATGAAAGATATTTTGGAGGGTGGATAAGTGGAAAAGCGATAAGTTTTTTTAGAAAGAAATAAAAAACAGCCAATATGAGGATGATGTTGCCTGAATAATTAGCGATTAGAAACTTTAAGCCGGGGATATTACCGCATTCAAAACAATAAAGAGCACCTAATTGTTTAACAATTTTGAACTTTGAACCGGCGATATTTGAAAATTTTGTTCTAGAATTTATATTTCCTGCTAAATTTTTTTGAATGGCCATGCTTTTTTGATTTAGTGTTTTAACAGGAAAAACCATAACCATCGGTGTATTGAAAATATAGCTCAAATCATGTATGCCTACCAAATAAGCTAAGCTCAAAAATGCAAGCATACAAAATAAAAAAGATATTAATGTATTTTTTCTTATGGCTATCATAATGTTATAATTATAACATTATGTAAAAAATTTTCAATATATTTTATTATATATAATACTCCACTACATAATATACATCATTGTGTATAAAATAATTTTGCAGTTCCACGCTCTTAATTAATATTATGCACTGATAGACTAAAATAAAACTGCAGTTAAAATTTGTTTGTTATGTATCACTTGTTTAATAATTTATTATTAAACAATAGAATAATATGATAACGTTGTACAATACTTAGTGTATCCTTCTTGTCTTCCCATAACAAATGTCGTCGCATTTTAAACTCAAATATTTCTAAAGTACAATTCCCACTGCGTTTTTTTGTCTCACCATAGTCCTATAAAATATTCAAAAAAATGCTTCTCACGCTTCTTTATTTTCCCAACTGTTTCACAACCTTCACACATTTCTTTTTTTTCTTTAAAATCAATATTGCTATTTAAATAATCATTTTTTGTCGATAAATTTTTTAATAAAACGTCTTTAGTTGCATCTGAGAAATCTGATTTTATTTTTTCCATTATATACCTCAATTGATTTGCATTAAAATTAGATTATTGAAAATTTTGGTCATAAGTTTCAATTATAGACCCCATTTTATTTTACAAGAAATTTTATTTTTATAAAATCATTGCATAGCGTGCATTTTTTATCAAATTTATTGTAAACTTTTTCAATATCTTTTTCCGTCACTATTACCGAAAAAGAATATTCTCCGCATGCACATGATATACCCATAATCGCCTCTTTTTTTGGAGATTTATAGATTTTGTTTTTAATCATATTTAAATAGCGATTTTTGACTATTATTGCGTTATCGGTGATTTTTCTCATTATTCTGTCAATTTGCGAGCTCGCATCGTCAAAATCATTATCAAATTTTTTAGCATTCATCTGGTTTTTAAAATTACGCAACTCTTCGCTATTCATTTTTTAACCTCCTTAATGTAAGATTTAATTATTTTAATTATTTGAACGTTGCTTATAATTTCATATTCAGTTTCATTCAATTTTATTTTAATTAACCAGCTGCAATAATTTATAAAGTATTATCGTTGATATCTTTAAAAATTATCGATATTTTTAAAAATATTTTCCTTCGCTTTTATATTTATATATAACAATTATATTATATATAATTAATATTTCATTATGATGACAGTTAGATGAATTTTTTATTACAAGACGACAATTAAATGCAATTTCAGTCTTTCCAGTCTTATATTTTATTTGGCAGATAAAAAACAAAAAAGCGGCGGAACAAATTTTAATTATTTGTTCAACCGCTTTTTTAAAATTATCTGATACGCCATCCAATACGTTATCTAACCTTAAAAAAATTATAAATAATATATAATTATTTTAGCAATTATTTTAGCGCAGGACGCACCCCGGCATTTAAAGATTCGGATGCTTCATTTACTCCTGCATCTCCTCTTTCTTCCGCTCCTTTATCTACAAATTGATTTTCTTCACTTACTGTTGCCAGTGAAACATTTTTTGTTTCAGGCAGGGTGACAATCGTTAAAATAGCTCCCACTACCGAAATTATGGCAAGAACTAAAAAAGTGCCCTGAATCTTTATTGTCATTAAAAGCAAAGGAAAAAGAAATGTTCCGATAAATGCCCCTGTTTTACCCGCTCCAGCTGACAAACCGTCCCCAAGACCTCTTATAGATGTCGGAAATACCTCCGCAGGGTAAATAAATGTCGTCATGTTCGGTCCAAACTCCACGAATATATAGCTTAATCCGAATATCAGCATAAAAGCAATTGGCACTAATGTATATCCCGAATAACTAACTAACGATATTATAAGATAGGCTAATCCCATGCCGATAAACCCGAATGTCTGTATAAATTTTCTTCCAAGGGTATCTAAGTTAAAGGATGCTATCCAATAGAACGGGGCAGCAAAAACTATAAAAACAATGGTTGCTAAAGCTAAACCCTGTATAAATGTTGCGTGCGGAAGAAACGATTTCATGACGAGCGGCCATGAAATTGAATTTCCGTAAAATGCCCAGTCAACCAAAAACCAGCTCCCCATAGTTCCTAAAAGTCTCAGATTATACGGATATTTCAAGATATCCGTCCATTTTGCTTTTGCTTTTACCCTTGTTTGCTGCTCCCTATTTTCATGTTTGACTTTAATGTTTGACCCTGTTATATCATTTATCGCTCCGACCGTATTATCCACGTTTCCTTGAACAGACAGAGAAAAATGCGGCGTTTCTTTAATTTTTCTTCTAAGATAAATAACGCTGGCTGCCGGTATTGCACCTAATGCTAATAAAATTCTCCATGCGATATCGTGCGGAATACCAAGCATTAGTATCAAAATTGCGACCATAGGACCTGCTATTAACCCTATCCCCTGCAGAGAAAACACCATACCTATTAATTTACCTCTGTCTTTTCTATTGGAATACTCGCTCATAATAATAGCGCTTATAGGATAATCCCCGCCTATGCCTATACCTAATATAAATCTCCATATTATAAGCTGCAAAATATCCTGAGAGAAAGCTGAGCCTATCGCCGCTATCGTTAATATTATTACTTCAAGTCCGTAGATAGCTTTTCTTCCAAAAATATCTGAAATCCGCCCGAATACAAATGCGCCCATAGCAGCGCCTATTAACGACATAGAACCGAGCCATGCAATTTCAATAGATGTTAGATGCCATATAGGTGTCAGCAAAGCTATAGTAACCCCTATAATAAATAAATCGTATGCATCAGTAAAAAATCCCATGCCTGCCGTAAACATCGTTCTAAAATGATGCTTTGCAAGACCGACTTCGTCTACATTGTGAAGCAGCTCACTTCTTAAATCTCCGCTTCCGTTTTCGTTCATAAATCCTCCCCTCTTAATTTAGTTCTAGGTTTTTGTTTTGACTTAATCTTTTTTTATTTAATTCTTTATTTATTGCATAGTTAATAATATTTTTGGATTTGACTTTATTCTCTTACTTAATTCCTATTTATTGTATATTTACTAATATTTTTGGATTTGACTTTATTCTCTTACTTAATTCCTATTTATTGTATATTTACTAATATTTTTGGATTTGACTTTATTCTCTTACTTAATTCCTATTTATTGTATATTTACTAATATTTTTGGATTT
>JAJZJW010000010.1:10293-11518 GCA_021809845.1 bacterium
TTTTTGGATTTGACTTTATTCTCTTACTTAATTCCTATTTATTGTATATTTACTAATATTTTTGGATTTGACTTTATTCTCTTACTTAATTCCTATTTATTGTATATTTACTAATATTTTTGGATTTATATCAAATTTTTTGCATTGGCTAAAGGTGATATTATTATATTATCCGAATTTGTTGCATTAGTTTGAGATGTGCTTATGCTATTCTTCGGGTTTGTTACGTTAGCTTAAATTGATATTATACTAAACGAAGTATTACAGTTTTATGACGGTAATGTTAAATTTTTGTTACAATTTTCGGGGATATTATTAATGTAATTTCGCCTTTTAGAAGTTCAGGCGTGTTTTTAAAGTCTTCACGCAGAGATTTTATTTCTTTAGTTTGAATATTTTCAAAAAACTTTGTGAGCTCTTTTGCATAACAGATTTTTATATTGCCAAAAATATTTTCTATAACATCAAATAATTTTTCAATATCTCTTGCTGCTTCAAATACAACAAAAGTCCGCCCTTCCTCCTGCAACTTCAGGAGCAGATTTTTTCTTTTTCCCGGTTTTTTAGGCAAAAAACCTACAAAAGTAAACTCCGAAACATCCACGCCAGACGCAGATAGCGCTGCTATAATGCTGGAAGGTCCCGGAATAGGTATAACTCTTATATCTCTTTCAATACACATTCTTACAAGATATGAACCTGGGTCGGAAATAAGCGGCGTTCCGGCTTCCGTCACTAAAGCAGCATCGCCCGCTTTAAGAATATGTAAAACTATATTTTCCGCCGCACCTCTTTTATTATATTCATGATATGAAACAAGACGCGTTTTTATATGGTATCTTGAGGTAAGAATTCTCGTTTTTCTTGTATCTTCGCAGGCTATTAAACTGACTGAACGCAAGGTTTTTAAAGCTCTTATCGTAATATCTTCGAGGTTTCCTATAGGGGTGGCGACAACATACAAGCTGTACATATCAATATAATTTCTTGAACTCTATTACTCCTGGCACTATATTATATCATTTAGGCTGTGACAGCATACAATCTCAAGCCGTAAGCTATACATGGCGATATAATGTTACGCAGTGAAGTAGTTAAGTTAATTTGTTAATTTGTTAATTTGTTAATTTGTTAATTTGTTAATTTGTTAATTTGTTAATTTGTTAATTTGTTAATTTGTTAATTTGTTAATTTGTTAATTTGTTAATTTGTTAATTTGTTAATT
>JAJZJW010000010.1:11618-82320 GCA_021809845.1 bacterium
GTTAATTTGTTAATTTGTTAATTTGTTAATTTGTTAATTTGTTAATTTGTTAATTTGTTAATTTGTTAATTTGTTAATTTGTTAATTTGTTAATTTGTTAATTTGTTAATTTGTTAATTTGTTAATTAAAATATATCATATACCATATCAGTTAATATAATATATTTTTAAGTTTATTTTATCTAAATGCGGCGCTAATAAAGCTTTCAATTAGATTAAATTAAGTATCTAGATTCGTTCATGTCAAACCCAGTCTCTTAAATATCTAAAATCGATGTTTATAGTCCTCTGCGATACTTTCGCAATTAAGGGCAGTCTTCTTTTAAATTGTGATTTTTTTATTTTATTATAAATCTTTTCTATAATAGCTGCATCGTAGCCCATAGATATTACAACTTCCGGCTTATACATTTTGTCTATTAAAAGAAACATAATTTCATCTGCTATGCTATAAGTAAATCCAAGTTCTTTTTCGTCAGACTGGTCCTGCCATAAATCTGCCGAAGGCGCTTTGTTTATTAGACTTTCCGGCACGCCAAGATGTTTTGCAAATTGATATATCTGCGTTTTATAAATATCGCCTATCGGGTTTAAGGCGGACGCCATGTCCCCATATATTGTTCCGTAACCTAATAAAAGTTCCGATTTATTGCTTGTGCCTAAGACTAAAGAATTTAAAATATAAGAATAATCATATAAAATAGACATCCTTTCTCGTGCCATTTTATTTCCTATTCTCAGTTTTAAATCATAATTATTTTCTTTAAATTTGTTTTCAAAATTCAAATTAGAATTATCATAATATGACTTATTATAAACCGACTTATTAAAATAACTGTCTATCTGGTCGGTAATATCGATAGTGTAATGATTTATATTTAAATCATTCACTACAAGCATAGCATCTTCAAGGCTTTTTGGTGAACTTGCTTTATAGGGCATTAAAATAGCGGTAACATTATCATTACCTAACGCCGAAACTGCAAGATAGCAAGAAACCGCAGAATCTATACCGCCGGACAACCCCAGAACGGTTTTATTTGCACCTGTCCTGCCTACCTCTTCTTTTATAAAATTTACAAGAAGTTTATGAATATTCTTAAAATTAATCGAATCTATTTCCGGCAAATGCTGATTAATCATTGCTATTTATTTATCACCATTATTTATGATTTGTAATGACCTATTATGCTGTTAAGTTCTTTTATAGTAATATCTAGGTTTTCGTCTCTCAATATAGGAGTTTTAAATCTTTCATTTTTTAAAAAATCAAGATTGAGTTCAATATTCAGCAGTCCTTCATCGAGATAGTCAAGACGGTAATCTTTTTCGCCATTAGGGGAAAACACGCATGAACCTCCTGAAAAACCTATTCCGTCTTCAAAACCAACCCTGTTTATATATACAACATAACTTTTATAATAAAAGGCTATAACCGAAAGCAGCTCTTCCCACATCTTAACAGAACTGAATTTATCATTTCCTTCTTCAATTCCTCTGGCAGGAGAAGCAGAATTAATTACAATCAGCTTAGCGCCTTTATTAACTGCAATATATGAAGAAGACAGATGCCATGCATCCTCGCATGTTAATATAGCCGCCTTTGTTCCTAAAATATCAAATACTCCAAATTCTTCGCCCTTTTTGAAATAACGCATTTCTTCAAACATACCGTAAGTGGGCAAATACACTTTTCTATGGACATGCAGTATATTACCTCCCGATAAGCAACAGGTGCTGTTATAAAAGTTAAAATCTTCATCAGATTCAACAAATCCCGCAATTATGGCGATCTCTCTGCTTTTGTCTAAAAGAACGTCTAAAATATAGTCATTAGATTTTTTTAAATCTAATCCGCAGCTATTATTTTTTATTTCATAATTCTTATTATTTATTTCATTATTTTTGTTGTTTATTTTTTTATTATTTTGTTCTTTTATTTCATTATTCTTATTAGTTATTGTATTTCCGTAATTGCTATTTTCGCCATTATCTTTATCTGCAGCAATATTTTTATTTATAATCTCATTGAAGCCTATGGCGGAATCATAAACTGCATCTTTTAAAAAATAGCCCGTCAGGGATAGTTCCGGAAATATTACAAGCTCACTGCCTGCTTGTTTTGCCCTGTCTATATATTCCAGATGCTGCCCCAGATTATAATCCAATAATCCCGGTGTAGGAGCAATTTGCGCTAAAGATAATTTAATCAAATCCATTTTCGAAGAATATAAGTTTAATTGAGCTGTTAAATAAAAATTCTATTGATATTATCGCATAGTTTATTGATTTCGGTATTTTTGGATACTCCAGCAAAAATAGCTCCGACACTTTTGCTATCTTATCCATCTTTTTACCATTAATGGCTTCTAACGGTGTACCAAAATTATTCTGAAATCTTGATTTAACCTCTATAAAATAAATATTATTTTGATTCCTATCTGCTACTATATCAATTTCTCCGCATTTCTTTCTAAAATTAACCGCTATAATTTTATATCCCAATTTCTCTAAAAATTCTTTGGCTAATTTTTCTCCGGTTTCTCCTTTTTTCCTGTTTAATGCTTTTGCATTCATTTCAGTTCATAAATATTATTTCGTTAATTAATTAACTATTAACTATTAACTATTAACTATTAACTATTAACTATTAACTATTAACTATTAACTATTAACTATTAACTATTAACTATTAACTATTTTTATATTATAATTCATAGATAAATTAATTAAAACATATTTATCGTATTTATTCTAAAAATATAAAAATGAATAACTAAAACATGGTTATCATTATTTACTCTAAAAAATAAAAATTAAATTAATAGTCAAAACATATTTATCGTAACATTTTCTGCGGTTGATGGTACACGGTTATATATTAAAAGCAAACGAATAAAAGGAGTATTTATAAGGAATATATGGATATATAAATATATAGATTACTGATACATTACATTTCAAAATTAAATGTTTTTCTATGTATATCAGTTAACCCCAATTTTAAAATATTTTCTTTGTGTTCCTTTGTCGCATATCCTTTATGATTTTTAAAACCGTACCCATGATATTTTTTATCGTAATATTCTCTCATAATCCTATCTCTTGTGACCTTTGCCACAATAGATGCGCAAGATACTAATTTTACCTTAACATCCGCTTTTATAACCGACAGCACTTTAATCGAACCGCAGCGGAGCGGAGCGGACTGAGCGGACTGAGCGGAATGAGCGGAATGCATTGTATTTAACATACTCAATCTTTTAGGAATATATGGACCGTCTATAATGATTATGTCCGGTTTTACGGTTAGATTGTTGAATGCCCGTTCCATAGAAAGCAATGCGGCGTTTAATATATTAATTTCATCAATTTCAACATTGGATGCAGTGCCAATTGATACGGAAATTGCATTTTTCATTAAATAATCAAAATAATATTCTCTTTTGTCGGGGGTTAGTAACTTGGAATCTTTAATATCGGGGAGAATTAATTTTTTATCGATAATTATTGCGGCTGATATCACCGGACCGGCTAAACATCCTCTGCCGACTTCATCAATACCGCAAATTAATTTCATAATACTTTTTTGTTACTTATTTATCATTACTTCGTTATTCTTCACAAACTCTATAAAATCATTTATCCTTTTCAGCGTTCTTGCTTCGCCCAGCGCAAAAATAACTTCATAAATGCCGGGGCTTATTTTTTCTCCGGTAAGGGCTATTCTTACTAACATAGCTTTATGTTTTAATGACCATTTATTTGCAGAAAAAAAATTATCTAAAGATTCTTTTATAAAATTAACGCATGCAGAACCGTTTAAGTTTAGTCTGTCTAAATGCAAATTTTTGACAAAACCCGTTAATTGATTTAGAAAATATATAACTTCATCTACATTAGCCTTTTTCTGTCCAGAATTTTTATATTCGTTATCATCAGACTCATTCAGTTTAAATTTGTCTATTTCACTGAGCAGGTTCATATCGTAAATAATGCTGCCTTCATTTAAATAAAAACCCATTTTTTCTTTTATTT
Organism: bacterium; assembly: GCA_021809845.1. Lineage (GTDB taxonomy): Bacteria > SZUA-79 > SZUA-79 > Acidulodesulfobacterales > Acidulodesulfobacteraceae > Acididesulfobacter. The sequence goes on from JAJZJW010000010.1 coordinate 15,657, forward strand.
CAACTAACGTTTTTACCCTTGGCTTTAAAGCATCTATTAGAACCGAAACATTTTCACTGTATTGGATTGTTTTGACGTTTTCGGCATTATTGCTTTCATTATTATTTATTGCACTTATATCATTTATTAGACCAACCAATTCCTCTGCCGTTTTTTGTTTCATATAATGAGCATTAAGCCATAATAATTTTTCTTTATTAAACACGCCTGCGGATTTGCTTATATGTTTTAAATCAAAATATTGTATCATCTCGTCGAGCGACAAGATTTCATCGTTACCGTGGGACCAGCCTAACCTTACGAGATAATTTATAAGAGCTTCAGGTAAAAAACCGTCATTTTTATATTGCATAACAGCTGTTGCGCCATGTCTTTTAGACAGTCTTTTACCGTCGTTTCCGAGAATCATTGAAACATGGGCAAATGCAGGCGGTTCAAATCCAAGAGCTTCATAAAGCAATACCTGCTTAGGCGTGTTGCTTAAATGGTCGTCTCCTCTTATAATATGTGTAATGCCCATAAGAGCGTCGTCTATTACAACTGCGAAATTATATGTAGGAATCCCGTCCGTCCGCATAATTACAAAATCGTCAATTTCGCTGTGATTTACCGAAACAGACTGGTCTCTTATCAAATCTTTAAATTTGGTTAAACGACCGTCACCTCTGTGTGTTTTAAATCTGACTACGTGCGGCAAATTTACATTCTGTTCATCACCTAATAAATTGCGGCACTTTCCGGAATACATGGGTTTTTTGCCTTCGGCTATAAGTTTGCTTTTGTCTTCTTCAAGGGATTCGGCAGTACAATAGCAGTTATAGGCTTTACCTTCATCTAAAAGTTTTTGGCAGTATTCTTTATATATATTTAATCTCTGAGATTGGTACGAAACAGGCTCGTCGGAGACTAATCCGAGCCATTGCATGCTTTTAATAATGTCTTCTTCGTATGCTTTTAAAGACCTTTCGGAGTCGGTATCTTCAATCCTTAAAATAAATTTGCCGCCGAAATGTTTAGCGTATATATAATTAAACAGTGCAGTTCTAGCTCCGCCGATATGCAGATACCCTGTCGGACTCGGTGCAAATCTTGTTTTTACCATATTATTACCATATCATATTTATTATATAGAGCCATCTATTATACCAATTATATCAACTAGATATATTATATATGTATATATAGTATGACATATGTCTATGCGTATAAATTTCGTATAAATTATTATTTTGTCGTGTTATTCTTTACCGTTACCGAGCGCAATTTTATTTATTTTAACTCAAGACAAATCGACACATATTATATATATTATACATATTACATGTTTCTTGCAAGTTTTACACATTGCACATTTCGCATTACATATTGCATATTACGTACATATTACACATTACGTATTTACATATTACACATTAATTAATATACCACAATAGAAGAGTATCCTACAACACTTGAATAGTCCCCCGAAGCATCTCCGGAGTTTGTATAATTAATTAATTTTGCACTGTTTTTCCCGGCCATTTTTGCAATCAGCAACATAATTGAAACAGGAATAAATCCGCACATAGAAATGTTATTATCTATAACCTTGTTGTATAGACCTTCGGAATCAAGCCGAAGAATCTCGCTTATGGCAATAGAATCTTTGGCTTTAGCCTCTTCGGCGCTTTCGTAATGGGTCATATCGGAGCTTGCTACCACCAGAACGTCATCAAGCAAGTCCAATTTCATAATGGCATTATAAATAGCTTTAGCAGCTTTCACAACGTCGTTATACCTGACATACGATATTACAAGCGGGACTATTGAAAAATCTGTTTTGAAATAATGGAGCAACGGAATCTGCACTTCAAGCGAATGTTCCTTTAGCTGAGCTTTCTCATCGGATTGGAAAGGGCTGTCCGTCTGATTAATAATTTCATCTGCAAGAGCGGAATTAATCGGAACATTAAACGAATCAAAATTATAACTTCCTTTGTTCATTACAGAAAAACCAACGCCTAAACCGGTATGATTAGGACCTATGATTATTATATTTTTTTTTATGTTGATGGAAGAATATCCCATCAAAGCCGTCTTTCCTGAATAAACATATCCAGCATGCGGAGAAACTATCCCAAAAGCGTTTATTTTATTCTCCGGAATGCTCACATTAAAAGACTCTATTAGCGCATTCACATGATTTATATCTGCAGGATAGAAAGCACCTGCAACTGCAGGATTGCGGACTGTCAATTAAATCACCTTCTCAATTTTATTATTTATCAGTTAATAACAAGCTGCCAATATTAAATAATGCTAATATTGAACAGTTATTTTATTTGTTATCTGATTATTTATTATTAATTTGTCATTTTTCTGATTTATTATTTATCAGCTAATAACAAGCTGCCAATATTATAATAACAGGCTGTATATACCGTATATGATATATTATACTCTATAATAATATATTATTAAACATAATTGCTATGCTTAGTAATTATGCATCATAATATAATTATATGCATACGCATGCATAGTAAAAATAGTAAAACAAACTACTCAACATATATAAGTGTTTCGTCCGGGTTTGCCATATCGCCTTCTTTAACATATATTTCCTTAATAACACCGTCTATGGGCGTATGAATTTCGTTTTCCATTTTCATAGCTTCAACTATGAGCACAGTATCGCCGGCACTCACAGAATCGCCTTTTTTTACCAATAATTTTGTGATTCTTCCAGGCATTGGAGCATAGACGTCCCCCTCTCTTTTAGGTGAAGGACGTTTTGATCTCGCGACATTCTCGCCGACTATTTCGCCTCCGTAACTTGGAACTATCTCCGTGAGCGACTCGATAGTTACTTCTTCCATCGTCCCGTCTACATTCAAAAAGAAAGGTCTTTTCTGGTCAGATTTATGACCTACGCCTGCAACTTTTATTTTATAATTTTCGCCGTGCACAGTAACAATAAACTCACTCGGTACAAGGTCGCCGTCTCTAAATTTTTCCGCTTCCACAAATTCATCTGAAAGCACTAATCCGCCGGACATATCAGAGGCATATTCCATACCGTCTGTTTGATTTGTATAATCCGGCAATTTTCCGTCTTTTCTGTCTTGAAAAAATTCAATGGAAATCTGCGGAAATAATATATAGCTCATAATGTCTTCATCGCCGGTTATAAATTCTTTAATTTTTTCTATATTTTGTCCCAATTCCGGTTCTAAAAGGTCGGCAGGTCTTATCGTTATAAATTCTTCATTGCCGAGAGCCCTTTTTCTTACATCTTCATTTATTGGAGCCGGTGCTTTGCCGTAAAGACCCTTTAGATAATTTTTCGTCTCGCTTGTTATAACTTTATATTTTTCTCCGGTTATTACATTAAGAGCTGCTTGAGTTCCGATAATCTGAGAAGTCGGCGTTACTAAAGGAGGATAGCCTAAATCTTCGCGTACCTGAGGCACTTCGTATAAAACTTCATCCATTTTATCTAGCGCGTTTTGTTCTTTAAGCTGATTTGCAAGATTTGACATCATCCCGCCCGGGACCTGAGTAACAAGCACATCGGCATTAAGACCTGTATATTCACTCTCAAAAACTTTATATTTTTTTCTCACTTTTCTGAAATAATCGGCAACTTCCTTAAGTTTTTCAAGGTCGAGGTCAACATCGTAGCCCATTTCCGATAAAGTAAATACCATGGATTCCGTTGGCGGATGCGATGTTCCGCAGCACATTGACGATATTGCGGTATCTATGATATCCGCCCCGCCCTCAACAGCTTTTAATAATGCCATTGAAGCAAAACCGCTTGTTGAATGGGAATGAACATGAATAGGCAAATTTACGACTTTTTTAATCATAGACACAAGCTCATACGCCTTTATTGGGGAAAGCAGACCCGCCATATCTTTAATAGCTATTGTATCGGCTCCCATTTCTGCAAGTTCCAATGCCATTTTAGTAAATAATTCATTTGTATGAACAGGACTAGTTGTATAGCATATTGTCGCTTCAGCTATTTTTTTTCTTTTTTTTACGGCTTCCATTGATTTTCTAATATTTCTGAAATCATTCAGCGAATCAAATATCCTAAATACGTCTATTCCGTTGTTAACACTTAAATCTATAAATTTTTCTACGACATCGTCGGCATAATGACGGTATCCCACTAAATTCTGCCCTCTTAAAAGCATTTGAAGACGGGAATGTTTGTAAGATTTGCGCAATTTTTTAAGCCTGTCCCATGGGTCTTCTTTTAGAAATCTCAGACACGAATCAAAAGTTGCTCCTCCCCAAACCTCTAACGACCAAAACCCTATAGTATCAAGCACAGGGGCTATTCCCAAAATATCTGGGGTGGTCATCCTAGTAGCCAACAAAGACTGATGTGCATCCCTTAAAGCGACCTCCATAAAATCAACTTTTCTGATATAATTTTCTTTTTTTTCATTCATAATATTACGCCTGTTATTTTTCTGTTATTTTTATATATTATATATTAACCTAGTTTAGTTATTTATTTTAATTTAATTAGTTATTTTAATGATTTTAAAATCGTAAAAGTTTTATAGACCGTAATATGCAGCAATTGCAGCCGAGATGGCAAGAATCCTGTCGAACGGGTCCCGCTGTACCTTGTAATCCCTCAAATATTGTCTTTCTTCGATAAAATGGGTATCAAAATTTCCTTTTATAAAATCTTCGTCTTCTATAATTCTTAACTGAAATGGTATTGTAGTTTTAATACCTTTTATGACAAACTCCTGCAGGGCTCTTGATGCCCTTCTCACCGTTTCATCCCATGTTCTTCCATAAACGGACATTTTAGCAACCATTGAATCGTAATAAGGCGGCAAAACATAGTCTTTATATACAGACCCGTCTATCCTAACACCAATACCTCCGGGAGAATAATAAGCTGTTATCTTCCCTGTACTAGGAGCAAAATCTTTTCTCGGATTTTCAGCATTAATTCTGCATTCTATAGCATAACCTCTTAATACAACATCTTCCTGTTTAATATCTAATTCTTTACCCATAGCAATTTGAATTTGTTCCCCCACTATATCGACTCCTGTAATCATTTCGGTAACAGGATGTTCAACCTGAATTCTCGTATTCATTTCCATAAAATAATAGTTGCCGTTTTTATCCATAATATATTCTATGGTTCCCGCATTTCTATAATCGCAGGCTTTAGCTGCGGCAATAGCGGACTCGCCCATTCTTTTCCTCAGCTCTTCGGTTAATATGAGAGAAGGCGCAATCTCGATTAATTTTTGATGTTTTCTTTGAATAGAACAATCCCTCTCGCCGAGATGTATTATATTGCCGTAATTATCCGCAAGGATTTGAAATTCTATGTGATGAGGCTTATCTATGTATTTTTCAATAAAAACCTCGGGATTTCCGAAAGCTTTTTCAGCTTCAGACCTTGATAGCGAAAAATTTTTTTTAATATCATCATCGTTAAAACAAATTCTTATTCCTTTGCCTCCGCCGCCTGCTGAGGCTTTTATCATTACCGGATAACCGGTGCTATTTGCAATATTCAATGCGTCTTCCTCAGATTCGACGCCGCCTTCAGAGCCTCCGACAACCGGCACGCCTGCCTCGCGCATGAGTTTCTTCGATTCTATTTTATCCCCCATCATAGAGATGGATTTGGCTGACGGACCTATAAAAACAATCCCTCTTTTTTCACAGTATGCAGGAAATTTGGCGTTTTCCGACAAAAAACCGTACCCAGGATGTATCGCATCGACTCCTATATTAACTGCAAGGTCAACTATTCTATTAACATTTAAATATCCTGAAATAGGACCGGGTCCGACAAGATATGCTTCGTCTGCTTTTTTAACATGCAAAGCTTGAGAATCGGCTTCGGAATAAATTGCAACCGTTCTAATGCCAAGCTCTTTGCATGCCCTTATAACACGGGAAGCTATTTCACCCCTGTTGGCTATTAATACTTTTTTAAATTTTTTCATTTGGTCTTTTTATATATAGTCTTTTTAAATAATTAATCTTTTTAATTACAAATGTTTAAATATTTAAATATTTAAACATTTATCTGAAACGCCATAGTCATACACTTCGCATTTTAAATTTTAAATTTAGGTATAAATTTAGTTCGACAATTAAAAAGTAAGAAAAATCTCAATTTTTAATTGACTTTGCTGAAGAAGATAAATAAAAATTCAGGTAAATAAAGGCTGCCTAAATCACTTTATTAGTATTTAATGTTTAAAATATAATAAAGATAATTTATAGGCGAAAACAATAATAATTCGAAAAAAATAATTATATACTATAATATAATATACTGCGAACAAGTAATATGGTAAAATAATCTATATAAGATGAACAACCTATTAATTTATTAATTTCAATAATCAATAAATTAATACATGAAATAGAATATTAACATAAGTACCGACATGTTGAATAAAATAATAAATTACGATAAAACTTAAGATATATTTTACTTATTGTTAATTTTAAACCATTATTTTAGAAATGTCAAGAATGATATAATTAATGTGTGTTAAAATTAAGAAAAAGCGGTAAGCATGTTCATACCGCGTGCAAAAGAGGCAGCTATTGAAATAGTTGAAAAATACTTTCCTACAATTGAAAAGTTGTTTAAAAAACTTAACATAGAACATGGAAAAACGAAAAACAGCGACCAGTTTTCCAAAAATGCATTTATTTATTTAAAGTATTTTTCGTATCTCTGCTTCAGGAACCGGCTTTGAAAAAAGATATCCCTGAACCATATTTGCACCCAGAGATTGTAATTTTGCAAGCTGTTCAACCGTTTCAACGCCCTCGCTTATAGTTTCCATGCCTAATCTTGCGGAAAGTTCCACAATTGTATTGACGATTGCAAAAACTTTCGGGTTGTCCATCATGCTTTTGATAAATGAAATATCTATTTTTATTGCATCTGCGGGAATATTTTTTATATATGACAATGAGGAATATCCGGTACCAAAATCGTCAATAAATATTTTCATGCCTTTTTCTTTAAATTTATTTAGTATTTTTAAAGCACAGTCAAAGTTATGAATAAATAAACCTTCTGTTACTTCTATATTTATTAAAGAATATTCCAGAGCGTACCTGTCTATAGCCTGAAAAATAGTATCCGCTAAACTTAATTTTTTGTTTTCATAAATATGAGCGGCATTATTTATCTGCTCGGGATTGCAGTACCATTTTACTTCATAGTCAAAACTTACAGGAGAAATATTTATAGAAACAGGAACTAAATTTAAGTTCATTTTTTTCCAGTTATGCAAATCGCTGCATACTGCTTCAATTAAAAATTCTTCAAGACGCCTTATCAAGCCCATTTCTTCGAGCAGGGGAATAAATTTTACCGGCGAAACAAGACCTAAATCAGGGCTGTTCCAGCGCATAAGCGCTTCCATGCCGTATATAGTGCGATTTGATAAAGCAATATTGTTTCCGTCAATTATAATCTTATTGTCATCGGTTTTATCCAGTTTATCGGTCTTATTAGAATCAACCTTAAAATACGGTTGATAATACACAACAAATTCTTTATTGACAAAAGCGTCGGTAAGATGTTTTTTCATCATTAAAAATTCCGAGGCTTTTACGTTCATTGAAGAAGTAAAAAATTCATAATCGTTTTCACCCTGAGTTTTTGCGTTTGACAGAGCAATATCGGCAGATTTTAAAAGATCGGTTGCCGTGTTTCCGTTATCTGGATAAATTGATACACCTATATTATAAGAAATATCAAACTTATGGCTGCCGACGGTTATTTCATCTTCAAAACATTGTTTTATTTTGTCTATAAATTGTACAGCGGAATCCTTATCCGCCAAATTGCTTACGAATATTGCAAATTCATCACCGCCTATCCTTGAAATAATATCTGTGGCAGCAAAGGAATTTTTTAAATTATCAGCCATACTGACAAGCAGTTCATCTCCGGCACAGTAACCGAATGTATTGTTAATATAAGATAATTTATAAAAATCAATTAAGATTATGGCGGCTGGACGTTCTTCTATTCTTTCCAGAAAGTTATTTACGCTTTCAATGAAAAAATTTCTGTTAGGAAGTTTAGTCAGGGTATCATAAAAAGATATAAAATTAATTTCTTTCTCCAAATCAATTTTATTTATCATAAAAGAGACATCTTTCATTAATTCTTCTAACAGAGCAACCTCTTTTTCGTCAAAAAAATCTTTTTCGCCGGCATACAGATTAAATATGCCGATTACTTTATCCTGCCGTTTCAAAGGTATGCTTGCGCTGGATAAAAAACCCATTTTTAGGGCTTTATCTCTCCACGGCAGCATTGCAGCATTATTTTCTGTATCATTATTGATTACAATTTTGTCTTCTCTGAAAGCCGTGGCTGCGGGACCTTTTCCTTCCGGTAAAGTATCGTCAACATATATATTAAAATCGTCTAAATAGTCTCCGACGTAGCCGTAATAGAATTTAACAGCCATTTTATTACTGTTTTGTTCATCCGGAAAACCGCATAAAGCCATTTTAAACTGACCTTTTTCAACGGCAATCCTGCAGATATCTTCGTACACGTCATCGATATTTTCAACCCTCAAAAGCAGCTGATTTATTTCGCTGAGTGTTGAATAAAGCCTTGTTAGGTTTTTTATTTTATCCTCCGCATTTTTTCTTTCGGTTACATCTACAAAGTTAGCTAATCTGGTAGGTTTATTTTTATAATTTATGGTAAGAGAATGAAAAAGGACCCATTTTTTTTCATTATTTTTGCCAATAATTTTATATAGAAATTCGCCCCTTTCGCCTTCATGTTTAATAGCCTCTGTATATTTTGATTTCGCGCTTTCTTTATATTCATAAGACATAATATCCCAATTGTTCATATTTATTAATTCTTCTGAAGGGTATCCCAATATTTTTTCGCCTTCGGGATTTACGTAAATAAATTTATCCCTAAAAAGAATCAGACCGCTGACCATCTGGTTGAATATGGACTGAATAGACTTTTCGTTGTCTTCCGCCTGAATTTTAAACTTAATGATATAATACAGAAACAAAGGGCTTATAATAATTACCATTAAGAAATTTACCAACAGAAGCAGCCTCAGCAGATGCATTGAACCTTTAATATAATTTATATTTTTTTTCATTGCTTTATCGGAGGCTTGCCTTAATAGCCTTGAATTGCTATAAAATATTGCGGATAAACGTGTAATAGGAATCTTTTTAATGTTTTTTTGTTTTTCCAGTATTTTCAATTCAGGCAGAGATTTGTTCTTCCAGTTCACGAAAGCTTTGTGCAAAAACGGATATATTAATTTTAATAAAGACTTATCGCGGCTTTTCAAATTTTTAAATAAATATTTGAAACTTTTATTTATCGAATAGATTTTTGAATTAATTTTCGATTTTAACCGGGAAATCAACTTATCGGCACGCGTGTTTAGCCTATGGTTTGGCTTAGCACTTAACTTAGAATTAATCTGCGCATTGTTTCGCAGATTTAACCGTTTAGATTTTGCGGAATGATTTACGGTCTTATATTGTTTTAAAAATAATAAATTTAAAAAATAAAAATCTTTAGCAAGGTGCAGCGTCCTTTTGTAAAATGAATTATTAATTTTTGCCTTATTAGATATATGATTGATTAAACCATAAATTGCCAAAGAAGCAGCGATATATAATAAAATAATCAGGATACCTGCAACAAATGCTCTTGACCTTACAACTCTATTCATAACTCATCATGATTTCCTTTTTTTATTTTAAAAGTTCTGCAGCTTCATCAATAGGTACAAAAAGGTACGAAAGATACAAAGAATTCTTCCGTTTTTCCATTTTTTTATTTTAAAATTTCCGCGGCTTCATCTATAGTTACAAAGAATTCTTCCGCTTTTTTCATGTCTTTTAATTTAATTTTATTTTCAAAAAGTTCATTACTCCCGAGCACAACAGCATAGCTGATATTTCGGGAATTTGCGTATTTCAGCTGTTTGGATATATTTAATTTTTCATTAAGATTGATTTCACTGGTTATGCCTTTTGACCTGAGTTTTTTTGCTACGTTAAAAGCGTAATCTATTATTTTTTCATCAGGCTCAAGATATGCGATGAATACCTTGGTGGGAGAAGTTAGTTCATTGCTCCAATTCGGATTTTTTGCATTAATTATATCTATAATTCTATCAACGCCGAACGATAAACCGCATGCCCCTTCGGCTCGCGCCCCGTATAGTTCAAGCAGATTATCGTATCTTCCGCCTGCTGCAAAACTGCCGATATTCACATCTAATGATTTTATTTCAAATATCGGCCCTGTGTAATAACCGAGACCTCTCACAAGCAGCGGGTCAAACATCAAATATTTATCTATTCCAAATTTGTTTGAATTTTTAAAAATGTCTATAAGCTCGCCTATCCCTTCCAATGAACGAGCGTTATTTTTAAGTTTTTCTTTAAGAGATTCTAAAAATATTATATTTGGATTATTTTTTAATTTGTCTATATCAGGGCTGCCGCCATCAATTTCTTCGGCAAAACTATTGCCATGCACTAAATTAATAAAAGATTTATAATTTTCTTCGGTTAAGCCGTTTTCTACAAATTCTTTTACAGTTTTATTTTCGCCTATTTTAGATAACTTATCTAATATTCTTAATGCTGTCTCTTTTTTATCTGCCGGTATACCCGATACCTCAATAATACCGTCTAATATCTTTCTGTTATTCAAATGTATTTTATAATTATTAAGCCCCAATTTTTCTAGTGTAAAAACCGCCAAATCCATTAATTCAAGCTCCGCAAACATAGAATAAACCCCTATAATATCGGCATCAGCCTGATAAAACTCTCTGTATCTGCCATTCTGTGTATTTTCATATCTGTAGACTTTTCCTATTATATATCTTTTAAATGGTTTTGTAAGTTTTGAACTATTTGAAGCATAATATCTGCCGAGTGGAGAAGTGAACTCAAATCTTAAACCAAGTTTTCTGTCCGCTTTATCGTTAAAAGTATAAATTTCTTTTTCGATTTCTTGTCCGCATTTTCTTGCAAGAAGTTCAAAATATTCAAAAACCGGCGAATCTATTTCACTGAATCCGTATAATTCAAAAGATTGTCTGATTTTTTCAATTATATTCCTTCTTAAAATCATAGCATCGGGAAGAAAATCCCTCGTTCCTTTGGGTGGTTGCACCTGCTGAATATTTTTAAAATGAACGCTCATCAACTATTTTATTTATTTATTTATTTTATTTTATTTAGTGTATTGTTTGTTATTGTTTACTATTGTTTGTTGCTGCTTGTTTTGTATTGTTATTATAGGTCTATTTAGCTATATGTTTGCACTGCAAAATTGTATATATTAAAAAAAGACTGAGGCTCAAGACTTGCACCGCCGACTAGTACGCCGTCAATGTGGTCTTTTTCAATTAGGTTCTTGATATTTTTTTCGGTAACGCTTCCGCCATAAATTACAGATAAATTTTTAATAGAATAATTATCAGTCAAATATTCATATATAAATTTATGCATCTTTTCGCCGTCCTCAGGTTCGATAGGTGCGCCTGTGCCTATTGCCCATATGGGTTCATAGGCAATTATGAGCTTTTCAATATCAATATCATCTGCGACGTTAATATTGCCGTTAATATTATCACTGCCGTCCGCCGAATAATTTAAGGCGCTGTCTAACTGCGCTGCCACAAAATCAAAGGCTTTTCCGCTTTTTTTAATCTCTAAATTTTCACCGACACACAGTATAGGCACCAGTTTACCGCAACGCCTTTCTGTATTATTATGAACATTATTATCTGTATTATCTGTGTCTTTTTTTTTATTGTAATTCAATACGGCGTAAATTTTTTTAGCAATAAGTTCATCGTTTTCATTAAATATCCATCTTCTTTCAGAATGACCTATAATAGCGTATGAACAATTAAATGCTTTAATCATATCTATGGATATTTCGCCGGTATATGCCCCTGATAGTTCATAATAAACATTTTGCGAAGCAAGTTTGATTATGTTTTTAAATTTCGGATGTGCTTCTATCGCGTTGTACGCTTCGTTAAGAGCTGTAAAAGCCGGTGCGAAAATTATTTCCGCTTCGGCGCCCGCAAATGCAGATTTGTAATTACTATCAATATTTACGCTCCTTTTCATATCGTCGTTAAAATTACCTGCTATGCCAAATTCTTTTAATTTTTTAAAAAATGACTCAAGATATTTGCGCATTTCAATATGCGTTTTGTTCATTTTAAAATTAGCTGCGATTATTATTTTTTTCTTTTTCATAATATTTCATAATATTTTTATCTTTATTCGTTTAATTTAATTATCGGATTGCAAATCCATTAATACATCGCGGCATCTGTCGCAAACATCTTTATAATCGCTATGAGTCCCCACGCTTTCTTTAAATGTCCAGCATCTTGCGCACTTTTGCCCAGGAGCAGGCTTTACTACGGCTTCCGAGACAAATTCTTCGTTTGCTTCATTAGGTTGAAGCTGTTCAACTTGCAAATCGGATACAATAAATATTTCTTTTAATTCGTTTAGTTGAAATTCTGATAATAATTTATAGTCTTCTTCGGCAGCTCTTATTACCACTAAAGCCTCCAGCGAACTGCCTATCGTTTTTTCGGCTCTTGCTTTTTCTAAGGAAGATAAAACAATATTTCTTATTTCAATAAGTTTTTCAAACCTTTCGGCAAGTTCGAAATCTATGAAACTTTCGTCTATTTTGTTTATTTTATTACTAAACGGTTCATCAAAATGTTCAAATGCAAGCTCTGTTTCTTTATTTTTTTTATTAAAATAGCTCCACGCTTCCTGAGATGTAAAAGGCAAAATAGGACCAAGATATTTAATCAGTATATCTAAACCCTGAAAGATGACTGTTTGAATAGACCTTCTCTTGAATGAATTTTTTGCTTCAACATAAAGCGAATCTTTTGCAATATCAAGATAAAAAGACGAAAAACTTGTAACGAATCTGTATATATTTTGGTACACGAGATGAAAATCATAATTTAAATAGTGTTTTGATAAATTTTGTTCAAGCAAAGATATATTGTGCATTTCATATTTGTCTATATCGCGTAAATCTTCAAAATTTACGGCATTGGTGCTTTCGTCAAAATCATACAGATTGCCGAGCATAAATCTTATTGTATTTCTGATTTTTCTGTAGCCTTCGGAAAGACGGGACAATATTTCATTAGAAATTCTCATATCATTTTTATAATCTTCCGACGCAGCCCATAGCCTTAATATATCAGCCCCGTATTTATTAATAATTTCATCCGGCGCAATGACATTACCGAGAGACTTAGACATCTTTCTTCCCGAACTGTCCACTACAAATCCGTGCGTTAAGACAGACCTATAAGGAATACCGTCCTGAGAGCCGACAGCTATTAGAAGACTTGAGTGAAACCATCCTCTGTGCTGGTCGGAACCTTCAAGATATAAATCTGCCGGAAAACCGATGCCTTTCATATCTTTATCATTTTTCAGAACACAAAAATAGCTCACCCCGCTGTCAAACCATACATCTAATATATCGCTCTCTTTTTCAAATTCTTCGCTGCCGCATTTGCTGCATTTGACATGCTTATTAATTTTCACCTCGTCCAAAAAATAACCGGCATCTTTTTCAAACCATATATCAGCCCCATATTTCTCAAATTCATCCGCTATTTTCATTGTAATATCATAATCTATCAGCGGTTCACCGCATTGCTTGCAATAAAAAGCTGTAATGGGGACGCCCCACGACCTCTGTCTTGAAACGCACCAGTCAGGTCTTACCTCAAGCATTCCGGATATTCTGTCAACACCCCACTGAGGTATCCATTTGACGTTTTCCTTGACAGCTTTAAGCGCATTTTCACGAAGATTATTTATGGACATCGAAATAAACCATTGCTTTGTAGAACGCAAAATAACCGGATTTTTGCACCTCCAGCAATGGGGATAGGAGTGCTCAATTTTTTCTTCGAGAACTAATGAACCTGCTTCTTTTAATTTTTCTATAACATGAGGATTGGAATCAAAAACACGCATTCCGGCAAAAAACTCTACATCGTCTACAAACCTTCCCTCATTATTAACTGGAGCATATGCAGGCAAATTGTATTTTAATCCGACAGCATAATCATCATCCCCGTGACCTGGCGCGGTATGGACAAGACCAGTACCGGTATCTTTTTTTACATGCTTACCTAAAATAAGAATAGAATCTCTATTTAAAAACGGATGCAGAGCAAGCTTATTTTCCAAGTTTTTTCCGCTAGTTTTTGACAGTATTTTAAATTCGCTGTCTTTAAATCCAAATTTTTTTAATGTTTCTTCGGCAAGACTTTCTTCTAATATGTATATTTCTTTGTCTTTATTGCTGTCTTGATTATTGTTTACCTCAACAAAAACATAATCAAAATCCGGATTGACGGATATTGCGAGATTCGCCGGTAATGTCCATGGAGTGGTCGTCCATATTATCGCAAAAATATTTTCGCCTTCCGGCAGATTTGCAATATCGCTGAGTTCCGATTTCATTTTAAATTTAACATAAATCGAAGGCGATGTTTTTTCCGCATATTCAACCTCAGCTTCGGCAAGCGCAGTTCTGCATGAACTGCACCAGTATATCGGTTTATTTGCCCTATAAAGACCGCCGTTTTTAATGAAATCTGCCAGCTTCCTGACAGTATTGGCTTCATAGGAATAATTCATAGTTAAATACGGTTCGTCATACCTGCCGACACCGCCAAGCCTTTTAAATTCGGCTTTCTGAATTTCTACAAACTCTGCAGCATACTGTCTGCAAAGTTTTCTTTTTTCTAACTGAGAAACAGCGTCTTTATGCTTTAAACTTTTATCGACATTATGCTCTATAGGAAGACCGTGGCAATCCCAGCCGGGTATATAAGGGGCGTAATAACCCTGCATAAATTTAAATCGTATTATAATATCTTTTAAAATTTTATTCAGAGCAGTGCCAAGATGAATATGACCATTTGCATACGGCGGACCGTCATGGAGAATAAAGGTTTTAAAATTTTTTTCTTTTGCTTTTTCCGACATTTTTCCATATAAATCCATCTCATCCCACTCTTTTAAAAATTTCTCTTCGGTGGTTTTCAGATTAGCCTTCATAGGAAAACCCGTAGACGGCAAATTAAGCGTATTTTTATAATCCATAAATGTCCTTTTTATTTTTCTATTTTTATTATATTTACATTGGATAGTTGCATCTAACTAACTTAAGGTCTATCACGTTGATCCATAAGCTTTTCTTACTTAATGCTTACCTATCTATCTATATACTACCTATATACTACTATATACTATATAATACTATATACGGGCATATCGGCATATTTGTCTAAATTAATGCTTCTGAATTTACGCAATTTATTAAACTTTTATGGGTGATATAATTTTTAAGATTTTCCATAGCTATTCTAGCTATATCGTGAATTGACGATTCAGTGGCTCCGCCGATGTGAGGAGTTGCTATAACATTAAAATGAAATATTTCATCTTTTATATGCGCAGGCTCTTCCCAAAGCACATCCAGCCCTGCGCCTTGTATCCTCCTGCTTTTTAATGCCTGCATGAGGGCGTTTTTTTCAATAAGTCCGGCCCTGCCAACGTTTATGACATATGCCCCTTTTTTCAGCAGCTGTACCGTTTCACCGTTTAAGATATTCTGTGTGGTTTCATTAAGAGGAAGAGCAAGAATAAGAAAATCTAATTCAGGCAGAATAATTTTAAAATCATCGTCAAATGTTCCAACAAAATTTATACCCAATTTTTTAGCATAATCTTTTTCCGGTTTTGTGTGTTTAATGCCGTAAATAATGGCATTAAAAGCTTTAAGCAGCCTTACAAGTTCCAGACCTATTCCGCCCATGCCTATAATACCGAATTTTTTGCCTGCGAGGCTAGTGCCCATGGGTTCATTTGCAATACCATGATTGATAGAATTTATACATCCATTATAATCTCTTGCAAGAGCAAGAGCGTAAAACATCGAGAGCTCGGCTACAGATGTTGCATTGGCAGTACCTTTCGTAGGAACATTAAAAACAGGTATTTTATTTTTTGCGGCTTCGTCCAAATCAACATTTTCAAAACCAATGCCGAACTGCTGAACAGCTTTAAGATTTTTTAACGATAATACGTCATGCCCTATATCTATTCCCGCGTTGACAATCATATAAATATCGTCATTTAAGTATAACGAATATTCGTCGAAAAAATCTTTAACATCTGCATAATGAATAATACCGAAATTATTTAAATCGGCATACTCTTTTAATATATCAAACATTCTCTGATTTCTTAATATTGCAATTATTTTCACTTTATATTGTACTATTTTACTTTATATTGTACTATTTTACTTAATATTTTATTATTTTATTTAATTTGATTTATTATTTAGATGAATCTTATTAGCTTATTTTTTTATTTTCAAAGCGGTCTTTTTAATATTTTTTATAGAAGCTTTGGAAATTTTTGAAACAGGTTTTGTTTTTCTGGTCTCAACAGTAGGCTGAATATTGCTGCCTTTCAAAGAGCCTTCGCCTCTGCACAGCTGAATCTTTTTAGAATAGACATATTTGTTAGGACAAATATAAATATGATGTTTTGATTTAAAAACATTTATCTTTGTATTAGGTGTTGTGTTGTAACCTTTTAGGCTTCCATCGCCTTCGCACAGTTCTAATTTTGAATTAAAAGAATAGCCTAACGGACAATAAAAAGTTTTTGTTTTGGCGCTGACAAACTTCGGCATTGCAAACACTGCTAAACCGAAAACAAATAAACCTACCGATACAGAAACTGCCGATACAGAAAACAGATTTTTAATTTTTTGCATAAACATAAATAATTTCCCCCTTTCTTGTTTGTTTTTTTTAAATAATTTTTCAACAAAATAAAAATAAAATAAATTTTACGCATCAACATCATTAATATTAAATAGCTTCTGAACAAAATTAAAAAGATATTATATCACCAAATAAATTATTTGTGAATGTATAAAATAAATAAAAGTAAATAATTTCGTCATCATTTCAGGGTGCCGCTGCCGCTAACAAGTCCCGTATCCGGATATACATAAAAATAATCCGAAGGTTTGTTGCCGAAAGAGATTTGAATAAAATAATTTACTGCAGAATTAGCGGCAATTGAAAATGGTGTAAAATATTGAGCGCTAAGAGACGTGCAAAAATCACCTGCAGTTGCGGACGAAGAAAAAACTCCGGGCTGCCCTTCGGAATTAAAAGCAAAATAATTCCCGGTTATATCTGGCAGAGCATCAGAATTATTTTGTACGGAGTATTTTATGTTATAGCTAAATGTAGTTTGAAAATAACTTGCAACCTGTGCTAAAGGATTATTTATTAAAACAGGCGCAGATGATGCACCGCCTGTATTTATTGTAATATTTGACGGAGAACATGCGCATACTTCATATCCGCCGTATTCTGCACCGGTGTTTCCGCCACCGGAAGAGACGGAACAAAAATTTGAATTAGCCGGTGGGGGCGGAGCAGTATTTCCTGAGGGATTTACAAAAACTACAAATGTAAAACAGTAGTGAGACATGGAATACTGCTGGGCATATCTTATTGATGATTCGAGCTGCCTTTCATAAATTGCCCTATCGCTTGAAACAGCAGAACCAAGCCCTATAACGCCTATTATGCCGACTATTCCCATTAAAACTAGAACAATCACCAGTTCAAATAATGTAAATGCATTGCGAGCTTTGATGAAATTTCTGTAACGCATCTTTTTTTATTTTTATTTTCAAATTATTTTAAATTGTTATTTTTTATTTTTTTTATTTTGTCATTTTGTTTATAATTATTATTATACTAACGCATCTTTTTTTATTTTTATTTTCAAATTATTTTAAATTGTTATTTTTTATTTCTTTTATTTTGTCATTTTGTTTATAATTATTATTATACTTAAGTTATCATAATCTATTTGATTTAATATTGATTTGCCATCAAGTCATTTTGTTTATAATTATTATTATACTTTAAGTTATCTTTACATTGGTAATAAAATTATATATCTGTCTTAAATTTATCTTGATTTTAATATTAATATTATTATTATTTCTTTATTGCAAAATACATATATAATGATATCATAATAATCAAATATACATATAGTATCAGATTAATACTTATTAATATTTAACTGGCTATGAGATGTCCTTTTTGTTTAAGCGAAGACGATAAAGTTATAGATTCCAGGTTATCTAAAGATGCTAAGACAGTCCGGAGAAAAAGACAGTGCAATTTCTGCGGCAAAAAATTTTACACGTTGGAAACTATTGTTATATCATTGCCTTTAATAATTAAAAAAGACGGCAGACGCGAGACTTTTGACAGGCAAAAAATATTGAACGGTTTAATTAAAGCATGTGAAAAAAGACCTGTTTCTATAGAAGATATAGAAACTATAGTCCAATCTGTGGAAAAATGGATTGAGGAAAGCAGCCTAAGCGAAATACAAAGTACCGAAATCGGAAAATTTGTTCTCAATAAACTAAAAAATATCGATGCTATAAGCTATGTAAGATTTGCTTCCGTTTATCTATCATTCAAAGACATTAACGAATTATACGAAACAGTATCAGATTTAATTGAAAAAAAATAAAATGACTGACCGCAGCGATGAATATTATATAGCAAAAACATTAAACCTTGCAAAGAAAGCAGCCGGTTTTACATCTCCTAATCCGATGGTGGGTTCCGTAATTGTTAAAAATGGCGAAGTTATAGGCTCAGGGTATCATAAGAAAGCAGGCGAACCGCACGCCGAAATTAACGCTCTTAAAATGGCAGGCAATAATGCAAAAGGGGCAACTTTATATGTTAGTTTAGAGCCCTGCAGTCACTTCGGAAGAACTCCTCCCTGCGTCGAGTCAATTAAAAAATATGGAATTATACGCGTGGTTGCAGCTATGAAAGACCCTAACCCTTTGGTTTCAGGTAAAGGGTTTAGGTATCTTGAAAATAACGGGATTGATGTTAAATATGGTATTTTAGAGGCTAAGGCACAAAAACTGAACGAAATATTTCTAAAAAATGTTACCGCAAATCTTCCTTTTATTACGGTTAAACTTGCAATCAGTATAGATGGAAAAATCGGATTTTCCCATAAAAATGCAACAGATGCTAATAAAAATAGTGCTCATAACAATACGCCGTTTTATCTGTCATCAGAAAAATCTTTACGATATACCCATAGTTTACGGCTTATGCATGACGCCATTATGGTATCTGTCAATACCGTTATAAGCGATAACCCTAAATTAAACATCAGATACGGCAAGAATAACAATATTGCCGACAAAAAGTTTGCTAAAATTATTGTTGATTCAAACCTTATGACGCCTGCCGACTCAAAACTATTTAGATATAGAAATAATGGTGCTCAAATTTTTATTTTCACTTCTTTTGAGTATAATGAAGAAAAATTAAAGAGAAAAAAATTGCTTGAACAAAAAGGTGCAATTATAAAAGAAGTATTATATAATAATAGCTATAAAGACGGATTAAAAAATTATTCGACCGATATTGCCGAAAAACATTGTATTACTGTAAACAGCAATTTAAACAGCAATTGCGATGTTGTAAAAAAAAAGCATTATCTTGACATTGCCGATATTTTTAAAGAATGTGCAGCATGCGGCATAACAAGCATATTCGTAGAACCTGGACCAAATTTATTCGCATATCTTATATTAAATAAACTTTATGATAAATTAATATTTAATATAACGCCTTATCTGGTAGGCAATACTATAGGTAATGGTAACGCTATCGCCGATACAGCGCCATATGTCGGTAATTTTGCCGGAAATGCTATGAATGCATTTGATTTAATAGACTTTTCAAATATAACCTCAAATAAATTTAATAATAATTTACAGTCAAATAATGCCGTAAAAGACAACTTAAACGATTTATACGCCAATAAGCAGTTAGTTAAATTAAAAAATTTGGATGTTAAAAAAGCAGGCGATGATATTTTTTTAATTTATGAGCCTGAATAATCTGATAATTTAATGAGCTTATATAAATAATTTGTAAATAAATAATCAGAATAAATTATGTTCACTGGAATAATTAAAGAAAAAGGTGAAGTAAAATCTATAACATTTCGCTCAAACAGCGGAGTGCTCGGGGTTTATCTTCCTAAGTGTTCAATAAAATCCTACATGGGTCAAAGCATAGCCGTAAATGGGATATGCCTTACAGTAATAAGCATAGCCGCTAAAACCGTATATTTTGATTTTTCACCCGAAACATTTAAAAAGTCGTCATTAAAATACATGAAAACCGGAACTAAAGTGAATATTGAACCTGCTTTATCTGTAAATAGCGATATATCCGGGCATTTTGTATTAGGTCATATTGACGGGATAGGAAAAATTAAAAATAAACGCCAATATAACAATGCTTACTTAGTAGGTATTACAAATAACACTCCGGAATCGTCCAAATATTTAATCAACAAGGGTTCAATTGCCATTGACGGCATTAGTCTGACGATTAATGAAATTAAAAATAACGATTTTTATGTGAGTATTATACCTCTGACTTACAAATTTACAAATTTAGAGGATATAAAAATAGGTGAGTTTGTAAATATCGAATTTGATATAATAGAAAAAGCTGTTATAGATAATTCGGAAAGACTGCTTAAAAATTCAAGCTTTGAAACTAACCCGGACAGTATTAATCATGGGGATATAGAAAGAACTAAGATAACTCGTGAATTTCTTTATGAAAACGGTTTTATCAAATAAATTCAATTTAAAAAATAAGAGGTTTTATTATGCCGATGACAACGGTTAAAGAAGCAGCCGAAGAAATCAAAAAAGGTAAAATGATTATTTTGGTTGACGATGAAGATAGGGAAAATGAGGGAGATCTCACAATGGCAGCTGAGATGGTTACACCGGAAGCAATAAACTTTATGACAAAATGTGCACGTGGATTAATATGCCTTACGCTGACTCAGGACAAAGCGGACCAGTTAAATCTGCCTCCTCAGGCTGCAAATAATCAATCTAAATTTTCTACTGCTTTTACAGTTTCAATAGAAGCCGCCGAAGGGGTCACCACGGGTATTTCCGCATTTGACAGAGCGCAAACCATACTGACCGCCGTCAAAGATGATGCAAAACCGACGGATCTTGTAAGACCGGGACACATTTTTCCTATCACCGCCAAAAACGGGGGTGTTTTGGTCAGGACAGGTCAAACTGAAGGTTCTACCGATATTGCATCTATTGCAGGACTTAAACCGGCTGGCGTAATATGCGAAATTATGAAAGATGACGGAACTATGGCCAGAATGCCGGATTTAATAGAATTTGCCAAACAGCACGATTTAAAAATACTGACAATACAGGATATTATAAATTATAGAATAAAACATGAAAAACATGTAAAAAGATTAGTTGAATCTACTATTCCTACAAGATTCGGCGGCGAATTTAAAATGATAGCATATTCAAACGATATTGATTTTAAAGAACATGTTGCTTTAGTTAAAGGAGAAATAGATAAGGACGAACCGGTTTTAGTCAGGGTACATTCGCAATGTTTGACAGGCGATGTCTTCGGCTCAGAAAGATGCGACTGCGGAGACCAGTTAAAAAATGCTATGGAAATGATAAAAGAAGAAGGGAAGGGCGTTATACTTTATCTGAATCAGGAAGGCAGAGGAATAGGGCTTGTAAACAAACTTAAGGCTTACAATCTGCAAGATAAAGGCTATGACACGGTTGAAGCCAATGAAAAACTAGGATTTAAAGCAGATTTGAGAGAATACGGCGTCGGGGCTCAAATTTTAGTCGACTTGGGTGTTGGAAAAATGAAATTAATGACAAATAATCCAAAAAAGATAATAGGTCTTGAAGGCTATGGTCTCAGTCTAGTCGAAAGAGTACCTATTGAAATTTGTCCTACGCACAAAAATTTGCATTATTTAACAACTAAAAAAGAAAAAATGGGTCATATACTGCATCATATAGATAATAAAAAAACAATAAAAAAATAATAAGTAAACGAGGTCTTTAAAATGTATAATGTAATAGAAGGAAATCTAAGTGCTGCAGGATTCAAATTCGGCATAGCCGTATCCAGATTTAATGAATTTATTAATTCTAAACTTTTGGACGGAGCAATGGATTATCTAACGCGTTCCGGAGCTGACGAATCGGATATAACAGTGGTTAAAGTTCCTGGTGCATTTGAGCTTCCTATGGCTATTAAAATAATGGCGGAAACAAAAAAATATGACGGAATTATATGCCTTGGTACTTTGATAAGAGGAGAAACAAATCATTTTGACTTATTGTCGCAGCAGGTTGCCAAAATGATTTCGGAACTGGCTGTTAACTCAAATACTCCGGTCAGTTACGGCATTATTACTTCCGAGTCGATAGAACAAGCAATATCAAGAGCCGGCACTAAAATGGGCAATAAAGGTTTCGATGCGGCAATGTCTATTGTGGAAATGGTTACACTATTTGCAAAACTTAAAAAATAATATATTTAAGGTAATTTTAAAATTTTTCAATATAAATAATATCTGAATAATGACAAAAAGAAGAATGGCAAGAGAGCTTGCAGTGCAATTTTTATATGAAGCAGACGGCGGAATTGATTCTACCGAATTTAGAATTAATACTTTTTTTACAAATTTTGCCTCGGAAAGTCTTATTTATAATGGTTTTATAAGCTCGGCTGGCGAATTATACACAAAAAAAGAATCTGTGGAAATATTTGACTTTTTTAAAGACATTGCTGCCGGAACTTTAAATAATATTGATAAAATTGATTTTCTAATCCAAAAAGTGTCTAAAAATTGGTCCATTGACAGGATGTCAAGAATAGACAGAAATATTTTAAGACAATCTATGTTTGAAATATTGTTTCATTCCGAAATCCCAAAAAATGTCACTATTAATGAAGCTATTGAAATAGCAAAAAAATTTGGCAACGATGAATCCCCGTTTTTTATAAACGGCATTCTCGATGCAGCTGTCCAAAATATTAATTTATAAATGCAGTTTCATTATTAATATTAAAAAGTATTAAAAATTAAAAATTTTTACAAAGTACCATAATGAAAAAATAAGTTCAAATTATTTAAAATTTAATTAATTATAGGTGTAAAATTAAAATGGACATGGACTCGATAAGTACTTTAGATATAAGGAGCTTATGCTGAGGACCTCCTGTTCTGGCGGTCGTCGGAAAACTTAAGACATTAAAACCTGAAACAACGCTTATGGTAATCTCTGATAAAGAATCTATGCTTAACGATATACCGTCAGTATGTTCGTTAGTCGATACTAAACTTTTGAATACAATCAAGTTTAATGGTCTTTATATATTTTTTATTCAAAATAAAAAATGGGCATCGGTATTGGCTTGATATTTAATAAGCTAATCTAATCTTAGCTAAGCTAAGCAAAGCAAAGCTAAACTATAAATTAAATTCTTGTGATGGAACATAAAAAAATAAAATGAGAAAAAAAAATCGCGCTTTTGATGAAATGCGGGAAGTAACGATAATCCCGGACTACATGAAGTATGCAGAAGGTTCATGCATGATAAAATGCGGCGATACTCATGTAATATGCACGGCAAGCGTCGAAAATAAAGTTCCTCCTTTTTTAAGAGATAAAGGGCAGGGCTGGATTACGGCCGAATATTCCATGCTTCCGCGTTCAACCCAGACCAGAATGCAGCGGGATTCTTCAAAAGGTAAAGTTAACGGAAGGGCCCAAGAAATTCAAAGGCTTATTGGAAGAACTTTAAGAACAGTGGCTAATTTTTCAGATTTTCCGGATATTACGCTGCTGCTCGACTGCGATGTTATAAGCGCAGACGGCGGAACACGAACTGCTTCTATCACAGGCGCATATGTGGCTGCCCATTTGGCTTTTTTAAAATTATTAAAACAGAATAGAATCGAAAAAATGCCGTTTTACGATTCTGTTGCGGCAATAAGCTTAGGAATTGTAAATAATGAAATTTTATTAGACCTTGATTATTCTGAAGATTCTATTGCCGAACTTGATTTTAATTTTATAATGACCGGAAGCGGAAAATTAATTGAAATTCAGGGATGCGCTGAAAAGACTCCGATAGATTTTGAACTTATTAATAAGTTTGGCAATATCGCAAAAAAAACTATTTCGCAGCTAACGGAAATACAGCTAAATATTTTAAATTCTTACTAAAACAAAACAAATTATGCTCTCTAAAACCCAATTAGCTCATATCATTGTTTTGTTTGAACAAAATTATGGCGAGCTAAAACCCTTTTTAAATTACAATAATGCTTTCCAGCTTCTCATAGCCGTAATTTTGTCTGCGCAATGCACAGATAAACGGGTTAATATAATAACCGAAGAATTATTTAAATTGTACAAAAAACCTTCAGACCTCGCCGATATTCCTCTTGAGCTCTTTGAACAGCAAATTAAAACATGCGGCATGTATCATACTAAAGCCAAAAATATAATTAAGACTTCAGAAATATTGAAAAACCAGTTTAACAATGATGTTCCTTCCGATTTTAACATATTGGTAAATTTACCGGGAATAGGCAGAAAATCGGCTAATGTTATTCTTGGCACATATTTCGGGCAAAACAGATTTCCGGTTGATACGCATGTTTTTAGAGTGGCAAATCGCATAGGTCTTGCTAATTCTTCAAATGTTGAAAATACAGAAACAGACCTAAAAAATCTTATCCAACCCGGATTGTGGATGAAAATACACAGATGGCTTATAAATCATGGTCGTATTTACTGCACGGCAAGAAACCCCAAATGTTCGAAATGTTTTATAAATATGTACTGCCAATATTATCATAGTGTATTATGATAATGTAAAAATGCAGAAATTAATAATTAATGCTGCTGCAAACTTAGGCAGTTTACCTGCTTCTATGTGATTTTTATCATTTTTATCTGCATTAATATTGCATATAATAATTAATTAAATACATTATATTGAATTTTATTTGAACTAATGCCAATTTAATTGTTAATTTTATATGAGGAACAGTAATCTATGAGCCCTGCAATACGGTATTTTACCATTTCATCCCTTTTGTATTTAGTTTTTGGTGCATTGTTAGGTTTTATAATGGCAATTTATCCGCCTTCTATAAGCTTTCTGCTTTTAACCCATGTGCATTTTCTTTTATTAGGTTTTATCGCAATGATGATATATTCTGTGGGTTACCACGTATTGCCCAGATTCAGCGGATTTAAACTTTACAGCAACAGATTAATAATTATACAATTTTATTTAGCTAATATAGGACTTTTAGGCATGGCACTGATTTGGGTAATATCAAGCGATAATCCGGGCTATGACCTGGTAACGCAGCTATTTTTTTCCATTTTTGCATTTCTTGAATTTGCTGCGATATGCATTTTCGTATTAAATAACCTCATGACACTATCCGGAAAAGCAGGCAGGATAATGTAACCTCGATGTTCTATATGAATAAATAAATGAGGGAAGATATGTTTATTTAAAAAACATAGCATTTAATTCTTAAAATCAAAAAAATGCCGTATAATTTTATATTTTATCTTATAAAGTTATACGGCATGAATAGTTTATATTAGCCTTTATATTATTTACAATATAGCAAATCAACATTCATAATATTATTATAATTATTCTAAATAATTATAATAAATTTGAAATTTCTCTTCCGACAACCGTCTTTAATGCCGGCTCTGCAGAACTGAATCTAAGATTAATTGCACCGGCCGTTGCAACTACCCTGTCTCTGTAAATTGCCCAGTTTTTCACGCCTGCATTGTAAGTAGTAGTAGTATTGCCTAATCCTTCAGATGTCGCCGTTCCGTTAGTCGTGTATGAGCCCTTCTGTCTTTGTTCTAACTGGATATCAACGACCATCATGTATTTTTTATGCTGAAATGCTGCGCCTATAGCAGCGCCAATAAGTCCGCCTACCAATCCGCCGCCGATTGTGCTGCCGGCAGAACCGTATCTTGAACCTATCAATGCTCCTCCGAAACCTCCTGCCAACGCGCCTGCCGCGGTATAAGCGTGGGTTTCTTTTCCGAGATATAATACGTTTGACATAAGCATAAAATAAGCATCTTGAGGATTATTTGTAATCCTGTATCCTCTGGCAATTAAAGCCTGCTCCAAATCAGCTTTAAAGTTTAGTCCAGATGCGGAACTTGTATTTGTGGCTCTTATATAAACCACTTTTTCACTGGGCGGAACAGGCTGAAGAAAAATGGACGAACTCATCTTTGTCTGCAAGTTCATATTGCCTGCGCTCATACCGCTTGTTGACGTGGTGGAACTGGTTCTGCCGCTCATTGATGCGCATCCTGAAAAGGCGAACACAGGTACTGCTAAAAACAATAATAGAGCGATTATCCTGAAATATTTATTTCCGGATAACAAACTTTTTTTCGAATTACCGGTAAAATTAAATAATTTTTTCATCATAATTCCTCTTAAAAATTAACATTGAATTAATAAATAAAACAACTATGAAAAATTACAATAATTATAATAAATATTTTCGGATTATACAATAAAAATTATTGCAGAAATTTTTAAATTTATTTCCAAAAAATAAATGCGTTAGTTTTGCAGTTTTATAATAAAACCACAAGGCAAGTAATATATAATAAGCGTATTAAAAAAAACATAAACAATCTTTCTCAGTTTTAACCTTTACTGCGGCGTTTGTCAATATATAATAAGCGTATTTAAAAAAATATATGAACAATATTTAATTATATATTTTTTATTATATAATTATAAAAAATAAAGTTAATCAACACCGTCATATATTTTTAATTTATTTAACTTATTGATATTGTAGTGCGCAAATATAATTAACTCAACAATAAAAAACACAATTACGATATATTTGCCATACGAAAAAATTAAATTGTAAATAAAATCTAACGGGTTAATTTTATAATATACGGAATCTTTAATCTTAAACATTATTGAAAATGCCAGGAACATCCCGAAAGTAAAATTTCTTGCCCACTGATTTGTTGAATAAACTAACACGCCCTTATTGACACCAAAATATTGAATTCTCTTAATCAAAAAGACTACCTCATAAATTTCTACCACAATAAACAATATCAATGCCGCTATCCAGATAAAACCCGTGATATTGCTGCTGAATCCGGCAATAATACAGGCAAGACCAAATGTAGATAGTGCTCCGTGTATTATGACATTGCCTAGCTTCCAATTATCTATGATTTTATATTTATATTTTATATAATTTCTTATTATCATGTATAACCCCGCAATATAAAATAATGATGATAAAATTAGGAGTACATAATCCGCGCTTCCTATAAAAAATTTGCCTATCAGCAGACTGCCGTCTATAACTACATAGCTTGTGGCAACAGATACTAAAAGAATGACACCGTTTAAATTGTACATAAGAATTTTTTTAGAATAGTTTTCCTGCCATATTGCCTTATAATTTTTTACAGATATAAATAAATACAACAGATAAATAATACAGCCGGCAATAAACAAAACGTAAGCTAATATTAATATATTGCGGAGCTCTTTAACTATAGACAGGGTAACGGTAAAAAAAGCAATCACATAAGTTCCGGCTGCAAAGGTGTGTATTTCGTCTGAAAAATGATGATTTAAATAATATTTTTTTGAACGAAGTTCGTTTAAATTGCTTAAGACAATAATAATCAATAGAGAAACCAGCAGATAAACAGCATATGGTCCTATTAAGCGTTTTAAAAAATAATCCTGCTGAAAAGCCCCGTTTATCATAATTCCGAAAGCAACAGCTATAGCGCCGGAAAAGGTGGGAATATATATATTTTTTTTTACAATAATGATTGAAGCTATAACGGTCAAAATAACCGTGATAATTACAAAAAGAAATAATCCGATAGACATAATTTTTAATTATATCACAGGATTCATAGAATATACCTAAAAACTAAAATTATTTCAAATTAAGAAATTTGTGCAGCTGGAATCCAATTTTGACATTTAGCCTGTCAAATAAAATATTTTCGGCTATAGTGTGTGGTGAAAATTGGTTCTCTGCGAATTCCGCGGCAGTGAATATTATTTTTTCTGTTTTAATCATTGCTCTGTTTACAGTTATAAAATTCTTAGCAAATTCATAATCTGCAATGTTTCCGATAACAAATTTTAATTCATCGTTTTTATTAATATAATCTAGGTTGTCAAAATTGTTATAATTTGCATACCCACTTGACGGACATTTTATATCCATTATTTTAATAACTTTATCGGGGATATTTTTAAGGCTCAGTGTACCGTTTGTTTCAACAAGCACGGTATATTTCAAATTTAAAAGTCTTCTCATTAATTTATAAACGCCTTCCTGCATTAACGGCTCTCCGCCCGTTATTTCAACTAATTTTACATTTTCTCCGTATTTTATTATTTCTGCTATAATATCGCCGGTATGCATCGGTTTTGCGTTTATATCCGTAAGCGCTTCTTTTGTATCACAATATGAACATCTTATATTGCATCCTGACAGTCTTATAAATAAACAGGGAGAACCCACGAATGAAGATTCTCCCTGAATACTGTAAAAAATATCGTTTACTTTTAAAATAGTTTCGTTATTATTTTTAATTTTGCCCATTAATTAATATAATATCTATTTGGATAACATATTGCAATGCCGTTTTATATTACATAAATATTTCATAAATAAAATATAATATAATATAAACCAATATTGAATTATATTTTAAGATAAAACTTATTATCAATATTTTTTTTAGCTTATCTTATAACCATAGAAATATAAATTTCAAAATATAGAAAAAACAGGTAACATTTATTAATTTAATTTAATTATTTCTAAGGCTGCAGGAAAGCGTAGCCTTCATCTTCTTTTTCTACAATATAAAATATTGCACCCGGATAAACAATATGCACAAATTTAAAAATTTGCGCTTTTTTTACATGCATGCCTAACATTGTTTCATGGCATGCTACTAATTTTACGCCATAACTGGCAATACTTTGCAGTAATGGATAATATTTTTTGTCAGATTTCATAAAAAGTTTAAGAGCAGGACCGTATGCTACCACAAGAATTTTATAATTAATAAAATGCGTGTCCGAAATCCTAACATTGTTTGAAATATTATTTAATAATAAAGTCCAATATTTTGGATTTTGGGGAACTTGATAAAGTTCTTTTAATTTATGGTGTTTAAAATATTTCAGTGCATTTATGTCTTTGGCTCTTGCATATGAATTTTGTACAGATATAAAAGTTAAAAAAATGGTGAAAAGCGTACAGACAACTATACTTAATATTGTTTTCATAATCTTCTCCTCCTATCATTTAGTTATAAAAAATATTGAACAATGTAACTACATGCAGCATTTATTATGGTATTACGGATAATTCTCTATTTATTCGGTTTAGTTTTCTTTTCGGTCTGATTCCGATATGCAAATAATAAGCATATGTCAGCCGATTTTGTTCAGTAATAAACCGTGTAGGTAACAGATATGATATTAATTATAAATTATTTGATGCACATCATGCATTATATTAACCGGCAGTGGGCGATTTGCGATATATAACTTGTTCCGTTGGGTTTGATTGAATGGTCTTGTGATTTCTGATATATTCCGCAATAACATCGCACGCTTTAAATTTGGTTAACCCCTTATCATCTGAATTCATATTTTGCATTTTTCCGCCTGTTGATACAGCCCAGTATTTTTTATTCAGCTCTAATGGTTTTCCGTTAATTTCCCAGCTTTTAATTCTCTTATCAAAGGATTCATTTATATGTATATGAAATTTTGAATTAGAGACGCGCGTTGCATCTCCGCCCATCTGTAAATAAGCATCTTTCGCAAAAACATCGCTTAGAACACTTAATTGCGATAACAATAACTGTTTCCCCGTAAGAAGTGTTTTATAAACCTCAGGATATGTCGTTCCATATTCGCCATAAACATTTTCCATAGTAATATCTGAACCGGGAAGTAAAGTCTCCCCCCAACGCCAGCCGGGGGCAAAAAATAATGGAGTATCAAATTTTTCAATAAATGCCTGCTCTGCAACGTTATCGACCGTACTGATAAATGTTGCCCGTCTATATAATAAACTTTCTGTCGTCCCTAGTTTCTCATTTAATATATTATTATATGGCTTAAATTGGTCGTCTATGAGCTGCGCAATTTTAGGGTCCGGTTTAATCCAATTTGTAACAATAGGTATAAGCTTATGGTCGTAAGCCGTAATTTTTTTATTTGAAACATTTAAATCTAACCTGCCGATAAATTTTCCATGGGTTCCTGCCTGAACTATTAAGGTATTGTTTATAATTTCGGGTGCCGGAAGAATATCGTGCGTATGGCCTCCTACAATTACATCTATACCCTTGATTAAGGCTGCAAATTTTCTATCAACTTCAAGTCCGTTATGCGAAAGCACAACTACAACATCAACTTTTTCGGTATTTTTTAATTTATCAACCATCTTTTGAGCATGGTGAGTATCTATGCCGAATGACCACCCTTCGACAAAATGAGCAGGGTGCGCAAGCGGAACATACGGAAATGCCTGCCCGATTATACCCACTCTTAACCCGTTAACTTCCTTTATAATATATGGTTTAAAAATTAAATTCCCCCATGTTGAATTTTTTACATTCTGAGCAATAAAAGGGAAATTTAGATGTTTTATATTTTCCAGCAATTGTTTCTTTCCGTAGGTAAATTCCCAGTGTCCGGTCATTGCGTCATAACCCATTGCATTTTGAACATTATAGACGGCCTTTCCTTTTGTCAAAAGAGCAATGCCGGTTCCTTGCCATGAGTCGCCGGTATCAAGCAATATAGTTTTGCCATATCTTTCATCTCTAATTTTATTGATTATTGTACTCATATGGGCATATCCGCCCATAGGTCCATATTCCTTAGATAATTTATCAAAATTTTTGTAAGAACAAAAATATCCCATAGCAGATTTTGGGTTAATATCATAATATAAACAGAAAGAATCTCCAACTAAATGACCGGGTCTGCCGTTCATGATTTTAGGACCTATATTTACTGACGGTTCCCTATATAATACCGGTTTTAAATGCGCATGAGAATCTGAATTCCAAATGATGGTAAGGTTGCCTACAGGTTTATATTTAAGCAGATTTACAGGATTAATCGCTAAATAACCCGTAAGGAGTGCGCTTTTTTTTAAAAAATCTCTTCTTGTAACATTATTTTCCATGGCTTTTTATATCTCCATTAATAAATTGAATTAAAATGAAATGAAACCGGAAGTTTCATTGTTTTATCCTAAAAAGTTTTATCTTAAAAAAATTCATAGCAACTATGCCTAACTTAATAATAAAATTATTTATATTATGAATTTATATTATGAACTTTATATTATAACTTATATTATGAACTGCATATCAATTCACTGACATTAACAAAATATAATATATATTGCCTAATGTTAATAAATTTTAAAAACCATTCTTGACTGAATTAATAATACTCACCATCTGACGACTTACCTTTAAAGCCGTTTTTTTCATTACAGGAGTATTATTTTTAAAAAATTTAAGCGCAAAAGATGGTAAAAATCCTATAATAACTACATTTTTTCCTTTTTTATATACAGCAACCCTGCATGGCATAAAAGCCGCATAATTTTTATTGCCGCTAAGGATATTGTAAGCATAAGATAAATTACAAAACTCAATGACGTCCAATTTTGATATTTTTTTTCCTATGCCTTGTATGCCCTGCGAAATAGGATTTACTGAAACTATAACATAATTGTCATTTATTATGGACTGCTTTAAATCGAACACAACATTTTTAAACTTTTTTTTGATTTTTAACGTATAAAATGCTTTTTTATTGTTTTTGCTTAAAGCAAAAACGTTGTTAACCGAACATCCGCAAAAAATAATTACAAATAAAATTAAAACAATAAACTTTTTCATTGAATCCCCATAATTGTGATGTAATATAAGTTAATAAACATTTATCAGAATAGATTTTTTATATATATTGCCCTCGCTGTCATGCATTACAAAATCTAACGGCGCACTTTTTTCAGCCTTTATATAAAATGCTAAAAACGGATTTGCCGCAATTCCTATACCGTAATGACATGTTGTTATCAATTTCTTATCATAAAATATATTAACTTTGTTAATTATCCATTTGGGTATAATTTTACCTGTTTTAGGATTTTTTACAAGTCCTGTGTTCATAGGATGTTCTGTTAAGGTTAAAACTTTAAAATTTTTTCCTTTTTTTACTTTTCTCGGCGCCCTTACCATTATTGTTCCAATTTTCATTTTTGACCTCTCACTTATTAAAAATAAATAATTTTAATTAATTAAATTAAACTTTTTCTATTATTTTACATTTTTTAAAATAATATCAACATCCTCCTACGGTTACTTTAACGAGTTTCCTTGCGCCATAAACTTCGTTATTAGAATATTCTGCCAGAACCTGGACATAGGACTCCTGCAACAATTTTATTCTGGTAGCAATATATGCTTTGCCGTTAAGCGGCGTTAAGTCAAATGAACCTAATATTAGATGCGGATTATTTAAATCACATATATAAAAAGTTTTTAAATATAGACTGTTTGTCTGCGGCTTTTTGGTTTCCATTTTTATCGGCACCATTGCCCCGTCCTGCGCAATTAACGGAAGACTTATTTTTGGAATAAGCAATTTTTCTTCAGCGCTCGGATTGGTAATCCATTTGACTTCTTTTCCGTTAATGGTTTTAACGTAATTTGTTTTTATTTTAACCGGCTTAAGCGAAATTTTCTTAGCAAAAGAATCCTTCGGAACATTCAATATTGAAGTTGCTCCTATCGTCAAAGCAGTTGTCAAAATTGTTTTTTTTATAAAATCTCTTCTTGTTACTTTATTTGTATTTAGTGCTGTCTTCTCAGCGTCACCTGCTAATTGTCTAATATCTTTGTTCATGTTATAGTCTTCTCCTTAATTTTAAATTTTTTTTATTAATCAAAATCGTATATTAAATAATTTGTTCAAATCGTATGCGCCTTGTGCAAAATAAAGTCATTCTTTTAAACTTAAGTTAAAACTTTCATATCGCAATTAATTAAGTAAATTAAAAATTCCATATAATGGCGGTACCCACAGCAGCTATATTTTTGTGCGTCGCTGTATCTAAGCAAGCAGTCGTGCTATTAGTTACGCAGCCGGGGGAATAATTACCCGGACCATAAAATGTATCTAGCCCTTTTCCTGTAAACATATAAGCCGCCCAAGCTTTCCAGAAAAAACCTTTTTTAATAACATGTACAAAATCGAGGTCAAATTCTGTTCCGATGTTACTTCCGCCAAAAAGAGGAACATATTTGCCGTTTACATGTATATTTGATTTTACCCAATTAGCCTGTATAACGGCTTCGGTTAA
This sequence comes from bacterium, assembly GCA_021809845.1. GTDB lineage: Bacteria > SZUA-79 > SZUA-79 > Acidulodesulfobacterales > Acidulodesulfobacteraceae > Acididesulfobacter. The sequence goes on from JAJZJW010000010.1 coordinate 49,224, forward strand.
ATTATTTTTATCTGGTAAAAACTCTCTGAATAAAATCTCTTCAATTCTTTTGTTTTCCAAATTGGAAGATAGCGGCGCACCGTACATATAACTGTTTCCGGGAGCGAGCATTTGTATCATCTGCCAGTTGGATGTTATGAGATTGCCAAATAAAGTAGGTTGATTTTGAACCCTTGAATAATCGGACATATCATAAGAACCCGCCTCTACAGGAGCGCCAAGCCCAAATTTAAATCCGACCATAACGGGTATCTTTTTAATGTTTGTTATCGTTGAGCCTTTGGCATAAATATCGTAAGAATTAATAGTGTCGTAATTATTATTGCCTACCGGCTCAACCAGTAAAGGGGCAGTAAATGGAGATTTTGGATTAGCCCCGCCCCACGGAGTCCATGTGTAATGATGAGCGGATTGGCTATTGAGCAGTCCGTCTGACAAAGCAGCCGACGTCGGCACGGCTTTACCTCTTAGATAATCAAATTCAATTGCAAACCTGTTTCTGCCGTTTTTATACCATAACGAACCGCCTGCCAAAGTAATATTAAGGGCAGGCCATAAATTATTGTCGTTAGTATATGAACCAAATGTTTGAAAATAAACAGAATTTGGTACGTTATACAACGGAGCCTGAAATTGATTGAGATGCGCTTCTGTAAGCCATGCGCTAAAAATTGTGTGACTTACGGGTTTTTTAGTTATAAATTGAATCACAGGGATTGTTCCCATTTGCACATGGGTATAACCCATGGCAGAGGTCGGGTAAAATCCCTCCGTTGTTCCGGCAAGCCCTTGCAATGTATTGCAAGGATTGAGTTTGTTTGAAGAATAGCAATATGTTCCGGCAGCTGCCATCGATGTTATCATAGTACCTGCGGTAACATTAAAATTACCTACACTAAAATTATCAAAGATACCATCAACATCTGTTCTTATAGCTGCTCCGAGACCAAAATGCAAAAATGTTCTGCCAAATATAATATGTCTGAAATATTGATTGGGCAATCTCAAATTAATATAAACTTCTCTAATGCCAAATGTATCAAAATCATTATTAAAACCGGTCGGCACAGGATTTTGAGCCAGCGTTTGGAATCCAGGAGGAATGCCCCCGTAATAACTTGAAACGCCGTTATAATCGCTTGAAAGTGCAAACTGCGTATATAAACTTATAAGTTTTTTATATTTAATTAATGTATTAATTCTTAACATTTGGGCAAATTCTTGGAATGAATTATTATTCGGATATCCCGAAACATTTTGGAATCCTTGCCCCTGATTCTTGGCATAAAAAGCCGCGCCTATATACCTGCCTCCAAGCATAAAACTGAGACCGCTTTGTGGTTTTGTTTGCTGTTTCTTAAGCTTAGCTGCAAATACGGTAACGGGACGGCACAGACATACCAAAAAATAAAAAATTGCCGCACCCATATAGATTGATTTTAATCGCATTCTCTCCTCCTATAAATTTTATGCGAAAATAGTTAAACAAATGTACAACGATGTACGATAATGTACGATAATCAATTTATTTTTAATAAATAAATAAATAAATAAAATTTATCATAGTTATAGTTATATACTATAAAATATATAGCAAATACTATGCCATAATAAGATTACGTACAGTTTCAGATTTATATTGACTATAAATTATTTTAAGATTCATTAATTGTCCGTATAAGAACAGTTTAGTGCTAAAAAGGACTTTTCGAGATATTAACAGTGCAGACATGAACTTATTTATTAAAAATTAAAATCACGTTTAATTTGCGACAATATTTAAGTTTTAGATTTAAAATAATCTATCGTTTATTATGTTTATTAAATTTGATTTAAAATAATCTATCGTTTAATATTTTTATTAAAAAGTTCGTATTTTTTCATCTTAGTTCTTAGTTGTTTTCTGGATAGACCGATAGAAGCAGCTGCTTTTGTCTGATTATAATTATTTTTTTCAAGTGCCTTAATTACAAGTTCTTTTTCTACCGCATCCAGATTTAAATCATAATCTGAATTATTATTGGAAGGCATCAAAATGGATGAGACGACTTCGCCTGTTTTTTTTAAATAATTTGGCAAATTATCAACTTCAATGATATCATAAGGTGTAATGATAACAGCTCTTTCAATTATATTTTCAAGTTCTCTTATATTACCCGGAAAACTATATTGCATTAATTTTTCTTCAGCATCTTTTGATATACTAACAACGTTCTTTTTGTTTTCTGCATTAAATCTTTTTATAAAATAATATACGAGCGGCATAATATCGTCTTTCCGTTCCCTGAGCGGAGGTACTTTTACATGAAATACATTTATCCTGTAAAACAAATCTTCTCTGAATTTATTCTGCAACACGGCACTTTCTATGTCAATATTTGTTGCGCTTACAATCCTTGCGGTAAGCTTGATGACAGAATTGGAGCCTAGCATTGAAAATTCACGCTCCTGTAATATTCTTAATAATTTTGACTGGATAAACAAAGGCATCTCTCCAATCTCATCTAAAAACAATGTTCCGTTGGACGCAAGTTCAAACTTTCCTTTTTGTGTGTTTATGGCGTTTGTAAATGAACCTTTTACATGGCCGAAAAGTTCATTTTCTATTAAACTATCGGGGTATGCGTTAATATTAATTCCGACAAAAGGTCCTTTTCTTCCTGATACTTCATGAATAATTTTTGCTATTAATTCCTTGCCGGTCCCTGTTTCGCCCGTTATTAAAATATTAGAAGGAGCTTTTGCAATCATTCCTATTTCTTTGATTAAATCTTCCATAATTTTAGATTGGTAAATCAACTTAGTATCAAATTGCGGTTTATTTTCGTTGTGATAGTTTTCTTTTTTGCTTAGCAAAATGTTTATATTATTAATTAAGCCGTCCATATCTATCGGTTTACTTATAAAATCATCGGCTCCTATTTTGATAGCCTTAACAGCATCGTCAATAAAACCGTTTGCCGTAATCATTATAAATATCATATCTTTGTTGGTGTTTCTTATAAGACTCAAAAAATCTAATCCGCTCATCCCGGTTAATATTAAATCGCAAAGTATCACATCATACTTATTGCTGTCCATTTTAGTAGAGGCAACCTCTGCACTAATTGCAACATCAACATTAAAACCGTTTTGTTCAAGATTTGAACCGACAGTTTTTAGAATATTTTTTTCATCATCAATTAAAAGTATTCTGGTCATAATTATAAAATTCACTTAAAAGTACAATAGCATATTGTATTATTAAAGCATTGCTCTATGAAATTGTATTATAAAAACATTATATTAAAGTATTGCACTATTAAATTGTATTATAAACTTATCTTTTTGGAAGAATAACAGTAAAAACAGTAAATCCATCTATTCTTTCAGCTTTAATTGAGCCTTTGTGCAAAAACACAATTCTTGACGATATAGCAAGACCTAAGCCGGTTCCGCTTTTCTTAGTTGTAAAAAAAGGCTTAAATACATTGCTTGTATTCAAAGTTTTTATACCTTCTCCATTATCTGATATGCTGATTGATATTTTATCTTTTTTATATGCTGCGGAACTTGTTATTCTTATTGTAGGGTTTTTTACATTGCTAACCGCGTCCATTGCGTTAATAAGCAAATTAATAATAACCTGCTTTAATAATTCCTTGTCTCCTTTTGTTAATCCGATAGAATTATCTAATTGTTTTATAATTTTTATGTTGATGTTTTTTATTTCATAATTTAATATCTGGAGTGATTCATTTATTATATAATTCAGGTTAATATCGGTTAATTTAGGTTCTCTTTGTTTTGCAAAATTCATAAAACCTACTGTCATATTATTGAGCCTTTTTAGTTCTTCTTCAATAATATTAATAAATTCTATCAATTTTTTATCTTTAGTATGAAGATTATTTTTTATATATTTATTGCTGGAATTAATCACATAAGCAGCATTTTTTATTTCATGCGCTACCATGGTGGACATTTCTCCCATTTGCGCCATACAGTTTAATTCCTCCCTTTCTTTACTGATTAGTTCTATTTTCTCGGTATATCCTTTTATACTTTTAATCATAGAATTAAAAATATCGGCCAAACTCCCAACCTCATCTTTGGAACTGGGTTCAATATGGACTGAATAATCTCCGCTGGAAACCTTCGCCATGTTGTTTTTGAGTAATATAAGGGGTTCTATAATTTTAGATATTATAAAATAAAATATGACAAGACCTATAAATATAATAATAAAACTTATAAAATAAAACCTGGCTGCAACCCAAAAAACTCTTAGTCTTATGTGCTGCAGCTCTTTTTTAATATTAAATTGTACATACACTTTTCCTAAGACTTTATCATCGTGTTTTATTAGTTCCGGAGTAATATTTATTATTAATTTTTTATTATATAAACCTAAATAAAGCTGATGTTTTATGCCTATTTTTTTGTCTTTAAATACGTTAATATATAAATATTTAATATAACTATCTCTATTAATTTCATAAAAAACATTTTTTATAGACACAATATCTTTATGTAATAAAAAAAATTTTAATTGCGATACACACGTTTTTTTACGCGCATTATTTCTTAAAGAATTTCTATAAACAAGCGTAGTATAAATTGTGTATAAAGCGATGGAGTTAACGGTAATTATTACAAAAAATAAGATAACAAAAGATGAAAAAAGGAGCTTTGTTTTTAAGCTAATATCTTTTATAAATTTCAACATATTTTATGTTATATCATATACAAATAGACAAACATAACTATTAATTAATAATTATATAATTATATAATTATATAATAAATATTTCATGCTCATATTTTATAAATTCCTATTTGTTTATTTAATGCCGTTGACAGCTGGGACAATTCCGATGAAGATACGCCAACCAGCTTCCCCATATTTAAGCTTTTTTCTTGCTCAACCATAATAGATTCCGATGAGTCAGATATTTCTTCCAAAATACTTGATTGTTCCTCTGTTGCAGCCGCAATTCTTGTAATCATATCGGTAACCATATCTACCAAAGATTTTATTTCATCTATTGAGTTTCCTGCAAGATTTGCCGCATCCACCCCTTTTAATACTTCATTTCGTCCGGATTCTATTGATTTGAAAGCTTTTTCAACATCGTTCTGTAATATGGCTATCATGTTGGTAATTTCTTTTGTTGCTTTCGTTGTACTTTCGGCTAATTTTCTTACCTCGTCTGCCACTACTGCAAACCCTCTTCCTTGTTCTCCGGCTCTAGCCGCTTCAATTGCTGCATTAAGCGCAAGAAGGTTAGTTTGGTCGGCAATTTCATCAATAACACCCGTTATCTCTCCAATCTTTTCAGATGATACTTTAAGGTCTTTTATTGCATCGTTTACAATTGTTACTTCGTTATCTATATACTTCATTTCAGAAATAACATTTTTAACTAAACCAGTCCCTTTTCCTGTTTCTTCCTGAGTATTTTTAACAGTAGTGTTAGCTGATGAAATATTTTTTGCAATCTCAACCACTGCTAAACTAATTTGTTTTATAGAATCAATAATTGCGATAGTTTTTGTTTTCATAACATTTATATTATTATCAAGTTCTCTGGATGAGCCTGATAATTCTTTACCGTGAGTTGAAAGGTCCGATGAAGTTTGTTTAATACTTTTGACGTTTACTGTAAAAGATTCTATTAAGGTATTTACATGCATTACAAGAGCTCCAATCTCATTTTTTGGGTTCAGAGTAAGGCTTATTTTCTGCGTAAGATCTCCTTGCGCTATATCTTTTATTTTTTTTATTACTATCTCGAGTTTATCAACAATAGATTTTTTAAAATAGACACTGGTTAAAAATAAAATTATCAACAGAAAAAATGGAATTATTATAAAGCTGAAATACAAAACTTTTATTTTATCTGCAGCTTTTTTAGTTATTACCGCACCTATATCTTCTACGCTTTTAATAGTCGGGTTCATCATTTTTTTTATATATGACGAAGAATATATTAAACCGTAACGGGACGGATTGCTCGTAATTTTAAAAAGTACTTTTCTATGGGACAGCAATTCTTTTCTTAACATTTTTAACTTTAGATTTATTGTTTTACTTTTATATCTTCTTAATAATGATTTTTTGATTCCAAAAATAGAAATGAATTTTTCTTTTTTAAATCCGTTAACATACCCGTTAAGAGAAAGCATGTTCTCTTTTTGAATTTTTTTTGTATTTCTTATAATTTTTTTTATCCTCAAGCCGATCGCATTGCGGTTAAATGGTTTATTCTTCAATTTTGCTATTTCTTCTTTATATTTTTTTATATGTTCTAAACTTATTATATTTAGAACATTTCTTTGGATTTTTACTAGCGAAATTGAAGTGAGGGATATTGCTTCTTGATTATAAGAAGCGCTTCTTAAAAAATAAACATACCGCAAAATGAAGAAAAAAATAATCGAAATAATTAAAAAAACAATAATCGAACCAAAATATAAACGGGATTTTAGGGTGGTAAGCATTCGTCTCCTTCTTATGAATGAATTTAATTATTATTATTTGTTATTTGTTATTCGTTATTCGTTATTTATTATTTATTATTTATTATTTATTATTTTATTTTAGTAGATATTTTCGGAACTGCAGATGCAATGATTTAGTTTTAATGACGTTATATTTGGCATTTTTTTACTCCAATTAGATTCAGGAGTTATTGATGCAATGAATCGGTTTTAATGCCTTTGATAATTACAAATTAGTAATTAATATTAACATATCCTTGGCTTTTCAATTTAAATATATAAAAAACGGCACCGGGATAGGCGATTTTTACAAACTTGAACAGTTGCGATTTTTTTATACCTAATGTTTTCATAGTCAAATGGCACGTAACAAATTTAACGCCGTATGTGTGGTAGCTTTGAATCGCAGGATAATTTTTTTTATCATACTTATTCATAAAAAATTTGATTCCTCCCGGTCCGTAACCGACTACAATAATCTTATATCTAAAAAAATATCTGTTAGAATAAATAATTGCATTACTTATGTCAGATAAAAGCAGCGGCCATTTTTTAGGATTTTGCGACACTACATATAATTCTTTTAGTGTCTTATGTTTAAAATAAGGAACTGTGTTTGTTGTTTGATGAGTTGAAGAAAACGCATTTCTGCCGTAAATTAATATAACAGAAAAAGAAATTAATAATAACAATATAAGTTTTAAAAATATAGACATATAAAAAACCTCTGATTGTATTATATACAGTTGTATATTTTAATTATATTATAAAATATTAATGCTGTTAATGCATTTTTATAGAAGGGACAATTTTTATTCTGTAGCCATTAGACAAGTAATATAAGTAAAAATATAGATAATTTATGATATTAGAATTTTTTTTAGGTCTAAAGCCGTTTTCTCCATAAACAATACAATGTTCTAATTGGTCCTTTAGTGTGTAAATTTTATTATTTTTCCATTTAGGAAAAAATCTGGCAATACCTTTTATAGCTGGGATGGTTATTTTACCTTTTTTTGTGTTCTTATTTAGCAGGTGGCATGTCGCACAAGATTTGCCGTTTACACCGTAAGGTTTAAAAAAATACGCCTTACCCTTTTTTATAGCTTCGCTAAATGTTTTTGGAGATTTAACAGCAAAAGAAATTTTAACGGAATAAAAAATAACAGCCATAACCACTGCAGACATTAATATATACAATAAAAATAAATTCTTGATTTTACAATAACTTATTATTTTCGTCATTTATTTTGCCCCCTTTTAGTATTTACACAGCAATTCCACCGAAATGTATTAAAACCTCTGCGCCTCTTTGTCTTATTTTCCCCTTTTATAGTATTTACGCAGCGATTCAACTTTATATTTTTTCTTTCCTATCCATCTGGCAACTAAGATAAAATCGTCTTCATTCCAATAACCCGGCAGCGTAAAAATTTTTTTAAACCCGGAGCTATAAAAAATCGCCGTAGGTGTCCCCATAACATTAAGTTTTACTGATAAAAGCTTTTTACTGTAAATTTTCCCATTAAAAAATTTTACCGTTTTATTTCCTTCAATGTTAATTTTGACCGGATAAAAATAATTATTAATTATTTTTTTTACTTTTTTTTTATGAAATACTTTTTTGTCCATTTGAATGCAATAGTCGCAATAAGGCGCATAAAATTCTAAAAAAAATGGTTTTTTATATTTATTATTTAAAAAAACAGCCTTTTTTAAACTTATCCATTTAATTTTTTGAAATTTTGGGTTATTTTGAGCATATACATTTTGTATAAATAGAAAATTAAAAATCGTGAACAATAATATTAAAATTTTCATTTTATCTTTAAAATATTAAAAAAAATAGATAAAAAATATTAAAGATTTTGAAATAATAAAAAAATAAAGAAGAAATATTAAAGATTTTGATTTCATCTTAAATTTTTTAAAATACTTAATAAATAATATATTGCTTTTTTATATTAGAAAGCAAATATAATGCCAAATATAAAAATAATGCATTATTTTTATAAGTATTTATAATAATTCTATAATAATTTAATTTAAAAATAATTTCTCGGATTAAATTATATTAATGAGGCTATATATAGTACGTTTAGGAACAATACATAGTGTCCCAAAAGGGACAATTAATTTTATTCTTATAATTTAAAATAGAATATAAAACATAAAAATATAACTGTATTACACAGAAATAGACTATTGCGACTGAGTTTAGCTATTCATTGATTTTATAATTTTTGCATATCATATAAATAATATAAAGAAAAGTGTAATATGGTATATTAATTGCATTATTACATCATAGTGCGTTATAATGTAATTTATTGTTTTTTTATTTTAATGTGATATAATCAAAAGAAGTAAGAGAAGTTTTGGAGGTAAAATGTTTGGAATAGGAACTCCCGAAATTATAATTATCATTGTGGTTGCTTTGCTGGTATTCGGACCTAAACGGCTGCCGGATATTGGAAAATCTTTAGGTAAGGGTTTAAGGGAATTTAAAAAGGCTACTTCGGAATTTAAAGACCAAATGAATAATCCGATAGATGAAAAGACAGACGGTAAAAATGACACTACAGAAGCGCATGACAATGAGCAATTAACCAATAATCAAAATATTAATCCCTTAGAAAATCCTTTATCCTCCTCAAACTCAAAAAATAATTATAGCCGTGCGACAACTAAAAAAACTTCTTCTGTAAAGAGAAAACAATCTGCGCAACCAAAAACCAATAAATCAAAGAAGTCAGCTTCGTCCGATTATTCTGCTGCAGAAGTAAAAAAACGTGAGCCTGCCAGAACCAAGCCTGCAACGAGGAAATCAAGCAACAAAAGGGTTAAAAAAGGTACGGAAACGATAGCATCTAACAAATAAAAATAAAAAGTTTAAAACTATTGTTTTATATTTATAATACAGTGCTAATGTACTAAGATTTAAAACCATCATTTTATAACATAATATAACGTAATATATTAAGGTTTAAAACTATTATTTATATTTGTAAATACAACGCTAATGCTAATATACTATTGAAATACCTTAAATATCTAGATTAGAGACGTTTAAGGCATTGTCTTCAATAAATTTTCTTCTCGGTTCTACTTTATCCCCCATAAGTATATCAAACATGCCGTCCGCTTCAATTAGGTCATTAACATTGATTTTCTTTAACATCCTTGATTCTTTATTCATTGTAGTTTGCCATAGCTGGTCCGGATTCATTTCGCCAAGACCTTTATATCGCTGAATATGTATATTATTCGGTGTTTTTGATTTAATTAAATTATAAAATTCATTATAATTTTTTACAGTAATTGTTTCTTTTATATCAGATTTACTTTCGATTATACATGAAATATTTGAAAAATTAATATTGTTAATCTCATTTTTAAGTTTAAACACAGTTTTATAATCTGCTGAATTTAAAAAATCCTTATCTATATAAAAATTTGGCTGCTGAGGATTTTTAGAAACAAATAATATTTTTATAAAATCTTCATAATTATCATCATTTACCAATTTTATACTATACAAAAATTCATTAGCAAAACCCTTTAGCTTATTTAAAACGCTCTTATTTTTTATAGTGTTTTCATTTTTTAAATCATCATCTGCTTCCATTTCTATATCGTTTTTGTTTTTATTAAAGTCACCGTTTCCGTAAATACTAGACTTTGATAAATCTGAAATATTAAAATTATTTTCAACTAAGTAATTTATAATTTCTTTATTATAATTTAATTTATTTATTTTATTTATAATATTTTTATATTTTTTTATATTTAAAATTATGTTTTTTATTTCATCTTTATTTAATATTTTAATATCTTTTTCATTTTCATCATTTTTATAATAAACATTAATATAATTAAGCGATTCTTCGTTAAGATAGGCTTCAAGTGAATCGTCATCTCTAAGGTATATTTCTGAAGTTCCTTTTTTTACGCCGTACAATGGCGGCAAAGCAATATAAAGATAACCATTTTCTATAATTTCTTTCATATATCTGTAAAAAAATGTCAGTAATAATGCTCTGATATGCGAACCATCGACGTCGGCATCTGTCATAATTATTATTTTATGATATCTTAATTTATTTATATCAAAAACTCTGTCGTTATTTTTAGGATTTTCTGGGCTATTAGAGAATTTTTGATTTGGAGATACTGTGGTAATTCCTCCTCCAAGAGCGGTAATTAATATTTTAATTTCATCGCTGTTAAGGATTTTATCTAATCTTGCTTTTTCAACGTTTAAAATTTTACCTTTCAACGGTAAAATCGCCTGATACTTTCTATCTCTTCCTTGTTTTGCACTGCCTCCGGCGGAATCGCCTTCAACTATATATATTTCACAATGCTGGGGGTCTTTTTCCTGACAGTCTGCCAATTTTCCGGGCAATGATGAATAATCAAGAAGATTTTTACGTCTAACAAGGTCTCTTGCCTTTTTTGCAGCTTCCCTTGCTCTAGCTGCTTCTAACGATTTTTCTACAATTTTTTTACCGACTGATGGGTTTTCATCTAAAAATTCGCTCAGTCTTTCATTAACTAAAGATTCAATAATACCTTTAATATCACTGTTTCCAAGTTTAGTTTTGGTCTGTCCTTCAAATTGAGGATTTGGCATTTTAACGCTTATTACCGCAACTAAACCTTCTCTTGCGTCATCGCCGCTTATTTGTATTTGCTGCTTTTTATCTTTTGCATTTATAACATTGGAAGTATAATAATTATTAATAACCCTTGTGAGTGCGGATTTAAAACCTATAAGATGCGTTCCACCCTCTTTTGTATTAATATTATTGACATAAGAATATATTTGTTCGGCATATCCGTCATTATACTGAAGACCTATATCTACAATAACATCATTTTTCTGTGCGGATATAACGACCGGTTCTTTAAAAATAACATTTTTATTCTGGTCTATATACTCTATAAAAGATTTTATACCGCCGTCATATTTAAAATCATGTGATTTAGAGTTTATTTCATCAACAATATTTATGTGCAAACCAGCATTTAAAAAAGCCAGCTCTCTTAATCTGTTAGATAAAATATCAAAATCAAATTTTACACTTTCCATAATAGTTTCATCGGGAAAAAATGTAATAACAGTACCTTTTTTATTAGTTTTCTCATATTTAGTCAGGTCATTTAAAGGAACCCCTTTACTGTAATTTTGCCTGTAAACATATCCATCTTTATAAATTTCAAGGTCAAGCTGTTTAGATAATGCGTTAACTACCGAGATTCCGACGCCGTGCAATCCTCCTGATACTTTATAAGTTTTATTGTCAAATTTTCCGCCTGCATGAAGTACCGTCAACACAACCTGCGCTGCCGATATTCCTTCGGTCTCATGTATATCCACAGGAATTCCTCTGCCATCGTCTGCAACTGTGACGCTCCCGTCAATATTTATTTTAACGTAAATATTTTTGCAATATCCGGCTAGCGCTTCATCTATACTGTTATCGACAACCTCGTAAACAAGATGATGTAGTCCGTCAATACCTGTTGAACCAATATACATAGAAGGTCTTTTTCTGACCGCTTCTAAGCCTTCTAATACTTTAATATTAGAAGCATTATAGTTATCGTTTAAATTTTCATTTTCCATATATTTTTCTTAATACCTCATAGGCATAAACACGCCTGTTAATTTATAATTAAATATGTTTAAATCTGCTTGATTTTTTAATTTGTCATTTTCTTTATTTTCAATCATGGGTTCAATGACTAATGGCGTTGATATAGTGTTAAATTTTAATATAATTTTTTCATCGTATATATTACTGATAAAATCAAGAATATATTTGGAATTTAATTTTATATTAATAGGTTCTCCTTTATATTCTATTTCTATCTCATCTACGGCTTCTCCCTGATTTGTTTGGATAGTTTTTACAATTAATAAATTTTGAAAAAAACTAAGCTCAATAGAATGAGTTTTTTCCTCTGCTAATACATAAACTCTTTTTATAGAATTTATTAATTCTACTGTTTTTATAATTGCTGTTTTATAATTGTCTTTAGGTAATATGGCTTCGTAATTAGGATATTTGCCGTCTATTAATCGCGAAATAAAGGTCGTTCCATATATAAAATTTATATTATTTTTATTATTAATTCCATCGTTTAATTTAAAAATAATATTATTTAAATTAATTGAAATATTAATAAAAACATCTTTATCGTCTAAATTTATTTTTATTAATTCGCTAAGAATTTTTTTTGGTATTATTATACCTTCTTTTAATTTATTATATATAGAATCTGAATTATCCGCTGAAGATTTTCTATTGATTTCATCTATTTTGTTATCTGTATTATTAAATAAAGGTATTTGGGCTAATGATAATCTGTGTCCATCTGTAGCCACGACTCGCAGATAGTTTTTTTCTTCTTTTTCTAATAAAACAAAATAAATTCCTGATAAACTTTTTTTTGTATCTTCTATAAGCGATACGGCAAATATTACTTTATTTATTATAAATTTTAAAAACTTAAAATTAACGTTAAAATTATCATCACTTATAACATCTAAGAGAGTAGGATAATCCATTGCAGGAATAGTTGTAAGTTTAAAAACAATTTTTTTATAGCTTATTATAATAAGCCCTGCTTCGGTTTCTTTTATTTCAATATTTATGTCTTCGTTTTTATTATTTTTGTTATTTTTTTCATCGGGAAATTCTTTAATTATATTATATAGTGTTTTGGCATTTAATGTAATTTTACCTTCGCTTATTATTTCAGCGCTGCAAAAATCTTTAATTGTTATTTCTAAGTCTGTGGCGCTTATTTTAATTAATCTGTTATTTTTATTTCCAGAAGTTACATTATTATTTATATCGGGTAATATTTTTTCGTCCGCAGCAACCGATTCTATTAATAAGTTAGATAACACAGGTAAAGATATTTTTTTTTCTGTAGCCCCTTGTACTATAAGAATACTTTTTAAAAATATATTTTTTTTGATTTTAAAATTTAACATTTTTCCGTTTCCCTATTACTACTTATATATTAATAATTAAAAGATAATAATAGTAGTAATATACACTAAAAAGTTAATAAATAAAATAAGTATTTAAATTTATTTAATTCTGCCTGTTTAAATATATGTTTAAATAATTAATGTTATTTAAATAATTTTGTTTAATTTTTTAAAATTTTTTAATTTTCGGTAAATTAATTTTAAATTAAACATATATTTAAACAATTTTTTGTTAACTTAAATATAATTATTTAAATAAAATTTTTATAATTATAAATGTTTAATATTATTGTTTAATATTTAAGGATTATAATTTTTTATTATATATATTATTTTTGTATTATTTTAATTATAGTTTGAATTGTTTTTTCTAATTCTTTATCTTTAATCAAGTTTTTCTTGATTTTGTCAACAGCATAAATAACAGATGAATGGTCTTTTCCACCAAATTTATCGCCTATTTCAGGAAAAGACAAACTAGTATTTGTTCTTATTATATACATAGCTATCTGTCTTGGAAGCACAAATTCTTTTAATTTTTTATTAGATTTTATTTCAGGTATTTTAATATTAAAAAAATTACATACTGTTTTAATAATAATTTCAGCAGTCATAGGTTTTTCTTCTTCTTTTATAAGATTAGACAAGGCTTCTCTTGATAAATCAAGTGTTATTTTTTTTCCTGTAAAAGATGAAAATGCTGCAACTTTTATTAAAGCGCCTTCTAATTCCCTGATATTATTTGAAATTTTACTTGCAATAAAATAAATTATTTCATCGCTCATATCAATTTTATTAAGAAACGCTTTCTTTTTTAATATTGCTACCCTTGTTTCAAAATCAGGCGGCTGAATATCAGCTATTAAACCCCATTCAAACCTTGATCTTAGTCTTTCTTCTAAACTGACTATATTTCTAGGTATCTTATCGCTTGAAACAACAATCTGTTTTTGATTTTCATATAACGCATTAAATGTGTAAAAAAATTCTTCCTGAGTTCTTTCTTTTCCGGCAATAAATTGAATATCGTCAATTAGTAGCACGTCAACATTTCTATATTTATTTCTGAAATCCACCATTTTATCGTCTCTGATAGACGATATCATTTCATTAGTAAATTGTTCCGATGAGACCAAAAAGACATTTAATTGTTTTTCTTCAATTATTTTATTGCCGATTGCATTAAGAAGATGCGTCTTGCCAAGACCGACGTCGCTATAAATAAACATAGGGTTGTAAGTATGTCCCGGAAGATTTGCAACAGCAAAACAAGCGGCATGCGCAAATTGATTTCCTGAACCTATAACAAAATTTTCAAATGTATATTTAGTGTTGAGATTTAAATAATGTTTTTTTATATTTTTTAACTGATTTGATTGAGAAAGCTCCGTCTTTTTATCTTTGTCGTTGTCGCTGTTAGTATTATTATTGTTATTACCATATGTTTCATTGACAGAACCAAAACCGTTATTAGTATTATTATCTTTTCGATTCTCGCCGGCTGTATTATTATTAAAATTATTTATGTTTTCATTATCCAAATCCAATTTATTTTTTTTAGATTTAGATTTAGATTTATCGGATGGAAAAAAATCGTCCAAACTTGAAATTTTAGTTTCAATGACGTTATTTTTAATTTCTTCGTTTATATTAAATAAAATATTTAATTTATCATTACTGTATTTTTTCCACAAATTTAAAATAATTTCCTTATATGATTCAATAATAATATCTTTATAAAATTTATTAGGTACTGAAAATATTATAGTATTATCGTTAATGTTGATATTAGAAGGGGAAAACCATAAATTAAAATTTTGAGCGCCTATTGTTTCTTTTAGATTATTTAAGAATTGTTCAAAAAAATCATTTGTCATATTTAGGTAAGATAATAATAAGTTTTTAGTTAGAATTAAACATATTTGTTAACAGTTGTTGATAGGTCAATTAATTTAATAAAATTAACAAGTTACATAAGTAAAATAAAACAATTATTTAGTTATTTAACAATTTTGTAACAATTTTTATAAACAACAAATTATAGTAAGATTTTTTAATTATAATTAAAAAATTTTCAATTGTAAAATATAATATGTTTTAAGTGTTTTAAGCCGCTTATATTTAAAATATAATATATACTATTGCAATAGTATATATTATAATGTTTTGCTAAAATTTAGCAATGACGATTTAGGCTAAACAATTATAATATAATGGCGAGTATATAATATAAATTGGCGTTTATTATTTTATTATAATTAATTTTAAAAAAGAGCCCGGTTTTAAAATTTAAATCGTTAAAAAATGGTTCTGGCTTAAAATGTCAATAAAAATAATTAAAAATTTATTGACATTAACCTAATGATTTGATTAAATCTATAAGATTAAGTATTTATAAATTTATAACACTATTAATAAAAAACGGAGATATTTATGAAAAGAACTTTTCAACCAAGCAATTTAAAAAGAAAAAGAACGCATGGATTTTTAGGCCGTATGGCAACAAAAGCAGGAAGATTGGTAATTGCCCGAAGAAGAAGAAAAGGAAGAAAAATACTTGTACCTATTATAAGTTCCAAATAAATAAATAATAATAATGTGTTTAGAAATCAGCTATAAATTCGGTAAAAATTATCATTTAAAAAATAAAAATGAAATAAATAAAGTTTTTAAAAACGGTAAAAAAAAGCTCATGAATGATGCTATAATTTTTTTTAATTATTCAGCAGCTTTTAAATATGCCGTAGGTTTTAAAAAACATAAGTTTAAAGCAGCGGAAAAAAATTACATAAAAAGAAAGATAAAAGAATACTTAAGACTTAATAAATTCTATTTAAAAAATTTTAGCTGTGTAATTGTAATATTAAAATATCCTCTGTCTTTTCAATCGTTGTACGATAGTCTTAATTTCTTATTTTATTCCGGCAAGAGCGTAATTTAATTAATACGCTAAAAAATCAAGAAGTTAGTAATTAATTAATTTAGTTAATTTTTTTTTGGAATTTAAAGTCTGAGAATAAAGCGGTTTTTTATAAATTTAATGTAAGTTAACTTGTTATTGTTCAAATATAATTATACAATTTCATGTATTTTTATTATAACTAACGCAAATTAATTTAATTAGTTAAATATCATTATACAATTTTTATCAAGTATGTTATATTTTATGTTATATTTATTATAATAACTTAAACGGCATTAAAATTATATAATGTTTAATATTTTTTTAAAAAAAATAAAAAAATTTTTAACTGGCATATTTCGCAAAAAAAAGTTTAATTTATTTTTTATTTTTTTAATTAAAATATATAGAAAGTTTGCATCGCCATATTTAGGTAATCACTGTAGATTTTATCCAACTTGTTCCGAATATGCTGAAGAATGTTTTAAATCCTTTAACGTTTTTAAAGCGCTATATCTTTCAATTTACAGGGTTTTAAGATGCAACCCCCTTTCTAAAGGCGGTTACGACCCCGTTGTGCATAAACATTAATAAATATAATAAAATATAAACATAATATTATAATTTAATAGGCGGCTATTTTTTGGAAAAAAGAGTTATAATTGCGGTTGTTTTGTCTATTGCTTTAATTGTGGTGTGGGGATATTTTATGCCGCAGCCTGCAAAAAATAGCGTTAAAACTCCGTTAAAAAATAATAAAAAATTAATAAGCAGCCATTCTTCTTCCAGTACAAAAATTAATTTAAAAAAATCCGCTGTAAACCTTAAGAATAAAAAAAAATTAAATATTTCAACAATCCCTGAAAAAAAAATAATTTTTCAAAATAAATTTTTTAAAACCGGTTTTTATATTCCTGCCGGCTCCATATATTCTATTAGCCTAAATAAATATTACTACAGTCCAAATAATATTAAAAATAAGGTTAAGCTTCAAAATATCTCAAAAATAAATCAGCTCATTAATTTTACCCCTTCGCAAAAATTTTCTTCAATAAAATTTATCGGCAAGAAAATTAAAAAAAATTCTTTAAAATTTATTTACAGAATTAACAACAAAATTTTATTGATAAAAAAATATAAATTTTCAACAAAACATAACCAACGATATTTAATTAAATTAATAATATATGCTAAAAATATATCTAAATTGCCAGTTTTGTTCAGTGGCAATTTAAATTTATCGGCCGGTCTAAATCCCAATATAAAAGGAAAAACGAATTATTTAAACTATTCCACTACAATAGATATAAACAATAAAACAATCACTCCAAACAGTGCAAAACTAATCAAATATACCGGAAATATTTCTTTCGCCGGCTTTAACTCAAAATATTTTTTATTATCGGTTGTAAATCCCGGCAATAGCGTAGTTTATTATCGCCATAATAATATTGCCGGATATAAATTTCATAAAAAATTATTAATTGCTCCCGGCAAATCTAAACAATATATCTATACTATTTTTGCGGGTCCTAAAAAATTATCTTTACTTGACCCTGTAGGACACAATATACCTTCTACATTAAATTTCGGATTTTTTAGTTTTCTTGCCATACCCTTACTTCATATTCTGGAATTTTTTTATAAGTTTGTTCATAATTATGGACTAGCTATTATTTTGTTAGTGCTTTGTATAAGAATCGTCTTTTATCCGCTTACATATACAGGGTTTAAATCTATGAAGCAGATGCAAAAATTAACCCCTAAAATTAATGAATTAAGAGAAAAATATAAAGACAATAAAGTTGAATTAAATAAGCGTATTATGGAAATGTATAAAGAAAGCAAGGTAAATCCTTTAGGCGGATGTTTACCTATGTTATTGCAAATTCCGGTTTTTTACGGTTTATATACAACCTTAGGCACTTCAATTCAGCTAAGAAACGCTCCGCTTATCTTATGGATTCATAATCTTGCAGCACCTGACCCTTACTATATTTTACCTATACTTATGGGTGTTACAATGTTAATTTCCCAAAAAATGAATCCTATGGTCGGCGATCCTACCCAGGCTAAGATAATGCTGATTCTTCCTGTTGTTTTCACGTTTATTTTTATTAATTTTCCCGCCGGACTTCTTTTATACTGGACTGTCAATAATATACTGACAATTGTTCAGCAGTATATAATAAATAAAAAATTTGCTTGAGTTTAACGGTTATACAAGGCCGATTGCCATTTTTTTAATTTCTGTTTAATGGTATAATTGTCTTTGTGTTTTATTATTATATATTTATATATATTTATTAAACGTGTTTTCATTATAATGATATATTCAATATTAAACAATGAATTAGATACCATCTGCGCTATATCAACACCTGAAGGCGAAGGGGCCATAAGCATAATCCGCATATCAGGAAGTCTTGCAATAGATATTTGTAATAAAATTCTTAAATTTAAATTTAAGAATAATGCAAATTTTACTGCTTCAGATTGCGAGCTTAAAAAATTTTATGTCTGCAATATTTATGATTATTTTATAGATGCCGTAATAGACGAAGCTGCTTGTGTTTTTATAAAATCTCCAAATTCTTATACAGGTGAAGATATTGTTGAAATTTATCCGCATGGCGGAGTTTTTAATACAAGATATATTTTAGAATTAATAATAAAATCCGGTGCAAGGCTTGCTTATAAAGGAGAATTTACAAAAAGAGCATATATCAATAAAAAAATAAATTTAATTCAAGCAGAATCAATCTTAGAGATTATTAAAGCAACATCCGTTAAATCGCTATTAATTGCCAATAATGAACTGAATGGGCAGCTCGAATCCAAACTCAATATTATTAAAGATAATTTTTTATATATTTTAGCATCGCTCGAGGCACTCATAGATTTTCCTGAAGAAGAATTTGAAGATATTAATAAAATGTTCTTGCAAAAAGGTAATGAGCTTAAAAACGTTATAGAGTATATGATAAATTCCTACAATGAATATGCCGCTAACAAACAGGGGTTGAATGTTGTTATAGCCGGAAAGCCGAATGCCGGAAAATCCAGCCTTTTAAATAAATTACTAAAAAAGCAAAGGGCAATTGTAAGCGACAGCCCGGGCACAACCCGCGATTATATTGAAGAAAGCCTCTTTTTATTCAATAAAACTTTAAAAATAATAGATACCGCTGGTCTCAGAATATCTGACGATAATATTGAAAAGGCAGGAATTGATTTTACATATGAAATTATTAAAAAATCGGATATCATTTTATATTTGATTGATATTTCAAAAGAAACTGATGTATATAAATTAAATGAAGAAGATTTAGAATTTATAAAAAATTGCGATAAAAATAAAAAATTAATATTAGTTTTCAATAAAACCGATAAACTTTCTAAAGCAGCTCTTACGGAAAGAAAAGCATATATTAAAGAACAGATTGAGAACAAGTTCGGTGTAAATGTTGTTATAGCGGATAATATGCAAAACGGCTACAAATATTTTGTTAAAAATATATCCGGCAATAATAATATAAATATAAATGAAAATATTTCAGGAATTTTTTTTATTAGCATCGAAAATGATTTAAATATAAATGCATTAAAAAAATATTTATACGATTTGATGTTAAATATCGAATCAACCGTACCGGAAAATATTGCCATCACAACGCTCAGACAAAAAAACCTGCTTGAAAAATCTTTGCACTGCCTTAATAATGCTATAAATGCCTTTAAAAATTCGGAACCTTATGAAATTATATCAATAGAGCTCAGAGACGGAATTAATTACCTGGAAAATATTATAGGGAATGTAACAAACGAGGACGTGCTAGATACGTTATTTAAAGAATTCTGTATAGGCAAATAACCTAATTGGTTTAAATTATAATATAAATATAAATTGCAATATAAGTATAAAAATAATTGCTCGATAAAATAAATTAAATATGGATAAAAATGATTTTGATATTATTGTAGTAGGAAGCGGTCATGCCGGCATAGAAGCGTGTCTTGCATCTGCGAGAATGGGTTTTAAAACAGCAGTTATAACGATTAACCTTGACAACATAGGTCAAATGTCGTGTAATCCTGCGATAGGCGGACTTGCGAAGGGACACTTAGTAAGAGAAATTGACAGTCTTGGCGGAGAAATGGGGCGGGCAATTGATAAAACCGGCATTCAATTCAGAACTTTAAACACAAAAAAAGGTCCTGCAGTCAGGTCGTCGCGCGCTCAGGCTGATATGTTTTTGTATAAACAATATATGAAAGTTACACTTGAAAATACCGAAAATTTAACATTAATGCAGTCAATGGTTGATTCTTTAATTACAGAAAATAATGAAGTTAAAGGTGTTGAATTGTGGACTGGGGATAAACTTTTTGCCGGCGCAGTTATTTTAACAACCGGTACTTTTTTAAGAGGACTTGTTCATATTGGACTTTTTAATTATAAAGCGGGAAGAGCGGGGGATTTTGCTTCAAATAAATTGTCCTTAAGTTTAATTCGGAATAATTTAGAATTAGGCAGGCTGAAAACTGGAACGACGCCGAGATTAGACGGCAGGACCATATCCTTTTCTAAACTTGAAGAACAGCAAGGCGACGATGATTTTACCCCTTTTTCGTTGTCAAGCAAAAAAATTGAAAATAAAATAAGCTGTTTTATTACATATACTAATGAAACCACCCATGAAATTATAAAAGGAAGTTTAGATAAATCTCCATTATATTGCGGAGTTATAAAAGGTACAGGGCCGAGATACTGTCCTTCTATAGAAGATAAAGTTGTCAGATTTAAAGACAAAGAAAGGCATCAAATTTTTCTGGAAAAAGAATCGCTTAATTCAAACGAATATTACCCGAACGGACTATCTACAAGTTTACCTTTAGAAACGCAGCTGAATTTTTTAAGGACAATAGGGGGGCTTGAAAATGTCAAGATTTTGCGCCCCGGCTATGCAATAGAATATGACTATGTATTGCCGACGGAGCTCTATCATACGCTTGAAACAAGAAAAATCGGAAATCTTTTTCTTGCCGGACAGATAAACGGCACATCCGGCTATGAAGAGGCCGCGGCGCAGGGATTAATAGCTGGAATAAACGCATCTTTAAAACTTAAAGGCGAAAATCGTCTTATTTTAGGAAGAGATGAGGCGTACGTCGGGGTCATGCTCGATGACCTTATTACCTTGGGTACTTCCGAGCCGTACAGGATGTTTACCTCAAGAGCTGAATATCGTTTGCTGCTCAGGGAAGACAACGCCGATTTTCGGTTGTGCGAGTACGGTAAAAAAATAGGACTATTAGACGATGAGAGGTATGCTATATATAGGCAAAGACTAGCCGGGTTTAATGAAGTATTAAATTTTATAAAAACATCGGAGGCAGGACGATTATATAATCTCCTTAAAAGACCGTCAGTTAGCATAGAACAGCTGAATATAAAAAATTATAGCGATGAAATTCTAAAGCGGGTTGAGCTTTATATAAAATACGAGGGTTATATCAATAGACAAAGGGAAGAAGTAAAAAAGATAAAAAAATTTGAAAATTATCATTTGGATAAGAATATAGATTATAAGAGATTATCTGGTTTATCTATAGAGGTTGTAGAAAAACTTGAAAAAATAAAGCCGGAAACAATTTACGAAGCAAGCCGCATTTCCGGAATGACGCCGGCCGCTTTAAGTGTTTTATTACTACACTGCAGCAAACATTCTCTCAGCTGAGCCACTGCGCAGAACCGTAGGCTTAAATTTTAATATTCTTAAGTTGCAAGATTTGTTTATGTTTAATCAAATATTTTATTAAATAAAATTTATGAGTATTTTTTTTAGTTATTTTACATATAAAATTATTGTAGCGGTTATTGTAATATTGGTTGCTTTTTTTGTACGGGCAACTATAGGATTCGGTTCAGGATTAATTTCGGTATCCGTTTTGACGATATTGTTCCCAATACGATTTACTGTCCCTGTTGTATTTATTCTTGATTTCGCAGGCAGCTTTATTCTCGGAGCTTATGATTTTAAAGAAGTTAAGTGGCGTGATTTAAATTATCTGCTGCCCTTTACTATTGTTGGATTGCTGTTCGGCGGCGTTTTGTTGAAATATGCAAGTCCCCAAAAACTTACAATATTTTTGGGTTTGTTTATATTGTTATATGTAATCTACGGATTTATAGTAAAACAGGAAAAATTACCTTTTGTTAAAAACTATGTCGGGGCGCCGTTAGGTTTTTTCGGCGGATTTATAGGAAGTTTATATGGAGGAGGCGGTCCGCCCATTGTAGCTTATTTGCAAATGAAGCATTATAACAAAAGAGCTTTTCGGGCAACATTTCAAATTGTGGCAATAACGGACAGCATTTCAAGAACCTTTATATATTTATATCTGGGTCTGCTGACCCTTGCAGTTTTTAAAATGTCTTTATTTTTAATGCCTTTTCTATTATTGGGTTTATTTTTTGGCAATAAACTTCATTTTAGAATTAATCAGAAATTTTTTTATATTATTGTAATGATTGTTTTATCGCTGGCGGCAGTAGGGCTGATAATCCATTCATTATGAACTTTTCTATTTTTTAGACAATCGCATAGAAACAGCGTAGTATAAACACAGTATAATAAAAAAAATGTTGCATAATGACTAATTAGTCATTATAATAATATATATTATTAAAAAAATTTGAATATAAACTATTCCGCGATAGTATTATAAATTATAAGGACTACTTATTATGAAGATTTTTTGTAAAAACGATTTTAGAAGTTTTTATCAAAATGGTTTCATTGAACATAAAATATTTAAAAAAAATTCGACTTTCGTCTTAATATTTTTTTTGTTTTTTTGTTTTATTTTATCCATGTTAAATCCGGTGAAATCATATGGCGAAAAAATTATTACTTTAAATCAGGCATATCTGTACGCGGCAAAATTAAACGGAACAATTAAATCTCAGCGTGAATCTTATTATCAGTCAACTTTGCTTAAGTGGTCTGCTATAAGCATGCTGCTGCCGAATATTTCACTTACCTATAAAGACCAGAGATTTCATATGAATTCACCTAGTTCATCTTCGCAGTCCTCATCCGGCTCTTCCGGCGGAGGCAATATTTTTTCTTTTTTTTATCCGACTTACGGTTATACGTTTTCATTAACTCAACCTTTACTTAATATTCCGGCTATACCGGCTTATTATGCAGCACAAAATTCTATAAAATCTTCCAAAATGTCCTTAAATAACATTTCGCAAAATAAGCTGTTCGATACGGCAAGCGATTATTACGATGTTTTAAGTGATGAAAATTTGGTTAGAGCGGATAAAAAAACAATGGAAGAAGCTTTGTCGCATATGCGGCTTGCCAAAGCAAAACTTAGGGCTGGTCTTGCCATTATAACAGATGTTTTGCAGGCGAAATCAGAATATTATCAGGCAAAGCAGCAATATATAGCTGCAAAAAATCAGTTAAAATCTGCTGAAGCCAATTTACGGGCAGTTATAGGGGTAAACTTTAATTTTAAAGTAGTTAAGCCAAAAAATCCGTCATTACTAAATAACAGCCTGAAGAAATATATAAAATTAGCTTATAAATACAACCCGGGACTTAAATCCCTCAAATTTTTAAAAAAAGAGTCTAAAGACGAAGTTTATTATTATGAAACCCAATATATACCTAAAGTAAACTTTGAAGCAACATACAACGGCTTATCGGATAAACATTTTATTCCTCAGGGCAATGAGCATTACTGGACTGCCGCGGGAGTTTTAACATTTCCTTTATTTCAGGGAGGCGCAAGAATTATTTCTATTGAAAAGGCAAGGTCTCAAAATAATGCGCAAATGTACGAACTTATTCAGGCAAAAAGAAATTTAAGGGCTAACATAGTTTCCGATTTTTATAATATACAAAATCTTAAATATCAAATAATAGCTTTAAAACACGAAGAATCTTATGCCCATAAAAACTATAAACTTGTGGAAGAAGAATATAAAGCCGGCGTAGCAACCAGTGTTGATGTAATTACAGCCCTTGCGGAACTTGCTTCCGCACGGCATAATCTGCTTTCCGAAAAGTTAGATTATTACAGTTCTATATTAGACTTTAAAACCTTGACCGGTTCATTTAAGAAAAAACTTATTGATTTGCGCATAGACAAGTTTAAGTATTAATTAACATATACATATATAATATAGATTTATACTTATATTTTATTAAACAATCCTTGTATGCAATATTGTTGTAGGAATTTGGAGGCTTATCAGTATTATGAATGAAGATAATAACAAAAATAAATTTGACGGGAACGCTAATGCTAATAAAAATACAAATATGACGGATAACAGCGCTTCCAAATTTACAAAAAAAAATATAATATTTGCCTTAATCATTGTTTTAATTGCAATCGTAGGCGGGCTCTTCGTTTTAAAATGGTATTTATACTCACTAAATCATGTCTACACAGAGGATGCTGAGGTTGATGGGCATATTTACGCCGTAAGTTCGATGGTCTCCGGAAATATACGCTCAATATATGTTCATAAAAATGAATCTGTAAAAAAAGGTGAACTTTTAGCCGTTATAAACCAATCCACTTATTATCCAGAAATGCTTCAGGCTAAAGCAAACTATAATTTGGCAAAACAGAAACTGTTTAATGCAGGCGGTTCAATCGGAAAATTTGCTGGAGCGGCTTTTAATAATTATTATTTAGATAAGTTGAATTTAAAAAAGTCATATTCAGTTTTATCCGCGTCAAAATTAACTTTTAAATTAGACAAAAGGGATTATTTAAGGGGTCTTAAACTTCTAAGCAAAGAATTTATAACACGAGAACAGTTTGATACGTTAAAAACATCTTATTTGGTTGCGCGTCAGAATTATTACACCGCTTTAGCAGCATATATGTCTGCAAGAAGAAGTTTTGTTAATGCGCAATATACCAAAAGTACAATAACTGCTCAGAAGTATACTACAATTAAGCCGTTAGAGGCGGCAATCAAGGTAGCTGATGCGGCTTATAAATTGGCGCGCGCAAATTATTTAAACACATTTATAAAGTCGCCCGTGAACGGTGTTGTAAGTGAAAAAATGTCTTATTTGGGTGAATATATAACGCCCGGGACACCTATTTTTATGATAAATAATCTTAAAAAAGTATGGGTAACAGCAAATGTAAAAGAAACATTGATAGCGCATGTTAAGAAAGGAGAACACGTAATCGTAACAGTCGATTCCTTTCCAGGTAAGATATTTAAAGGGGTAGTCGAGTTTGTCGGTTCGGTTACTACGTCAAAATTTGCGCTAATACCTACAAACAACCCCAGCGGAACATATACTAAAGTCACGCATAGGCTGCCGGTAAGAATAAGAATTTTAAATGATAAAGGTAATATTTTGAAACCCGGTATGATGGTCGAAGTTTCTATTAAAACCGGTAAATAAATTGCGAATATACGATGAAAAGAAAAAATGATTATACAAGTATTTTAAACAGGTCGCTTAAATTTAACAAATATATCCGAGTTAATAAAAATATAGAGGTTTAGAAATGATAGCAAATAATGTAAAATATCTTCTTGCTGCGGCAGTATCAGCACCGAATAAAAATAATCTAAAAATTATTAACTATAAATTTTATTTTGTTTTTCTTTTTTTTATCCTTTTTATTTTTATCGGGTTTATTCTGCTGTTTTCTCAAACTTGTTTTGCAAGTTCCCATGTTAAAACAGGAAAATATTTATTTAATTATTATAGCTGTATAACTTGCCACACTGTTAACGGAAATGGCGGAACCCTTGGTCCGAATCTAAGCGACTATGGAAAATTGGATAAAAGATTTAGCTGGACTATGAAAGTTATATTAAATCCTGACAAATACTATAATATCGGCTCAAAGATTAAAATAAACGGTAAAAAATATTATGCTATCATGCCTAAGTATGAATACTTGACAGGCAAGCAGGTTTATAAAATTGCTGCATATTTGAACTCTCTAAAAAAATAGATTATGCAAATTCTTTTAGTATAATTTCTCTTTATTTATATGATAAGTCTAAAAATCTTTGTTTGTGAGCTCTGCTCATATTTATGATAGAATAATATAATATGAGCAGAGCTAATAAAAACAAAAATTATGGCGACTTTGTCACGTCATCTGTATTTTATAACATTATAAAAAGTATATCCGGCAATATAGTGCCGCTCAACTTTTACTGCCATTATAACCTATCCGATAAACCCTGTTTTAATCTCGCCCAATCTGAAAAGAACGATAAACAAAATGCAGCTAAGATAGCTAAAAAAGATAATTCTGGTTATAGCAACTTTCAGTTAGGCGGTGTAGCTAAAAATCAAGAAGAAGTTCGTCTAAAACTGAACATTGCTTTTGTTGCATTTTATGGTTCAAGAAATTACGGACTTGAAACTATTGAGAGCGACTATGATTTTTTTATAGTTTACTATCCAAATTTTCATAATTTTTTTCATAACAAATTCATAAGATATTCTGTAATTGAATCAAATTATGATTATTTTATTACACCATTTCATGAATTTATACGCCATGCGATGAACGGAAATATAAAATTTATTGAACCGTTAATTTGTGAGAGTATTTATTTATCTGATGAATTAAATCTTATTTTTAAAAATAATGCTGCAAATGATGAAAGCGGTATTCAAATTACCTCTAAAAACACTCACTTTTTATTATCAAATCTCTTAGAAGAGACAAAAAAATTTATCTTGTTAAATTATAAGAAAAATTTAGATGCTTTTTTAGGTCTTGCGACTAATAAAAAATTAAATATAATCAAGGATAACTATACCTCCAATACGCTGATATATAAAGCTCTTTATGGATATGATATAAAAGAAGCTATAAATGCGTTAAGAATTTTATTTCTGGCTCAAAATTATCTTGCAACTGGCAAAATTGATTTTTTTGTTAAAAATAATGATGCATACATTGAATTTGAAAAAATATATATAGATATCAAAAACAAACTTATTTCAAAGAATGATATTGTTCTACTTATAGAATCAATGATTAAAAATATTAATAATAAAAAAGATAAATTCCTAAATAAAGATTATAAAAAAAATTTTTATTTTATGGAGTCTAAAACAATAAATCAGAACAATGATAATAGCGACCCAATAAAAATAAAAGAAGAACTTGAAGTCGATATTCAAAAAAGTATCGAAAATATTTGTAAAAATAACCTTTAATAATAATAAATTAATGTTTCATGTGAAACATTAATAAAATTTAAAACTGACATAATTATATAAAATTAATTAAGGAGGCAAAATAATATATGAATATTATAATCTGGCCGGCACTAATTATTGGACGATTTTGATAAATTTATAGAAGATACGGTATTTCCCGAACTTAATCCGCTTGAAGAGATAAGAAAAAATAAATTAACAACATTCTGGATAGGCATTACTGTTATTTCCGTAATTGCTTTTATTATAATGGTAATCAGCTTAAACGTTTTTGCATAAAAAACAATGTTGTTTTTAATTACAAATACAGGCAAATTGTTTATATTTGATAAAATAATTTATAATTATTATTTAATATTTAGGAGGAAAAATGAAAAGGAAATTTTTATTATCGTTTATCTTGGTGTTATCCCTTATGTTTCTTTCAGGCTGTGCTGACGGCATGGGAAATAGCCGAATTTCTAATCAATCCAACCAAACGCTTTCACGTAAAATAATAAAAGGTAAAACTACGGAATCGCAAATTAAACAGATGTTTGGCGAACCGGAGAAGACAACTTTTAACGGCAGAGGAGATTTAATGTGGGAATATAAATATCAGCATGCTCATGATACCGTGGCAGCATATATTCCTGTTGTAAATTTATTTTCTAAAGATATAAAAGGACACAATAAGACGCTGGTTATTTTATTTAATAAAAAAGGAATTGTAAAAAATTATGCGTTCAGCAATTCTGCAAACAGCATATCTGTAGGATTCTAAAGATACTGGCGGGGCGGCACCCTTTTTTTATAGGCTGCCCCGCCTTCAAATAATTATATAATATATATCGCTTTAATTTAAACATAAATATAAATAAAGGACAGCGTTAAAAATAACCGCCCGATACAGTTAGATTATGTTAATATTGCAATAAGTAAAAATATAAAAATATAATACTTGCCTTGCTATGGATAAAAAACAAGAATCGATAAAAAATTTGATTGATTTATTTATAGCATTGGGACACGAACAAGCATCAAATAATGATATAATTAAGCTCAAATTATATATTCAGCAGGACGGCATAAGTCTTTATTCAGGCGAACCAATAGAGTTATACAGATTATTTGAAAACTATTATTGTCAGATAGACCATATATTGCCGATATCTAAATCTAATAACGATATGTTTGCCAATAAAACATTATGCTTTGCGGAAGAAAATCAAGATAAAGGCGACAAACTACCGTCTCAATGGATGTCAAACAGAAAAAAGTTCACTGAGTTTAAAAAAAGAGTTATGAAAATAAGAGATGTAATAGGATTTGAAAAAGTAAATAATTTTCTTTCGGATAGAATAGGATAGATAGTGCAGGCAGCTAAAGCCGATATTTAATTTTATGATTTTTAGAATTATTATATGATACGGGAAGCCTGCATATTTAAAAATATTGTATTTATTGATAAAATAAAAATAAAAATAAACATTAATTATTATCTTCACGATAAAATATTTTTTTTGTCCACGTAAATACCATATCTTTTATTATATTTACCGATTTTTGAAATTTTATAAACCGCAAATTCAAAAGGATTTAAATGTTGTTTTAATGTTTTATTTATTTTTGAAATATTTTGGCTGAAAAAATCGTCCCCCTTACCGTCTTTTTTTAAAGATTCTTTTAAACGTTCATACTGCCCGCTATTTTCCGTATAAATAAATTTATAAAATTCTAATAGATTTGCATATAATTCCTGTGAACGCATTTCATTTAAAGACATATAGCAATCCGTACAGTCGCCGCAAAATTCCTGTTCGCATTTCTTTTTATTAGATAAAAAAAGATTATAAATGCAAATTTCAATAGGTTTTAAAATAACTTTTTTATTCCCAAGCAAAAGCGCCCTGTTTTTTAAATCTATAGATATAAGTTTTGTGCCGCAGTAATCTACTTTTTTTTGAACAATGTTGACAAGGTCATCGTAAAATAATTCATCTTTAATATTTAAAAAATTTCTTAGTCTGACGAATATTATTTCGGAACACACTATTTTAGCGTCTTTAGTGTTGATAATTTTAATAATCTTTCCGTTTTTATCTTTTATTTCAATATTTTTTGGGACAGGAGGGACGTAAAAAAAGTCTTGTGTAGATTCAAAGTCCGAAGATACTAATGTGTGAGAAAGTATATCCTGCTCCCTGCCGTATAGCTGTAAACCTAACGATAAATAAACGCTCATAGTTTTTCTGCCTCCGGCGATAGAGCATATAATCCTTGTGTTTTTATCAATAGTTAGATTTTTTATAAAATTCACTATTTCATTGCCGATTATAGCGCTATCAATATCTGTAGAAATATCTTTAATGTATGAATCTCCGCCGAGCTGAATCACGGAATTTTCATTAAATTTTATTTTTTGGCGGCTGATATTATAGTCTGATAAAAATTTGTAAAATATTGCGCTTTCCTTTTTTAAAAGTGAATTAATTATTACTTCTTTCCCTGCTGAAGTTGTAAGAACATTAATCTCATCTATCCATATGGGCGGTTTCTTTTCAATAATATAATAATATAACGTTTCGGTGATAATCTGGGGGGTTATTCCAGCAACGCATACAAGTATAGTTTTCATAATAATTTTATCTACAATAATAATTACCGGATAGTTAAATGGTTGTTATAGTGAACTCTATTTATTAATGTCCATTAATAAATATTATTATAACAATATATGAAATTATTGAATAAAAAACAATGTTGTTTTTGATTACAAATATTTGAAAGTTATATATATTAAAACAATGTTAATGCGGTGAATATTTAACAACAATATATGTTGAAATTGAATAATTCAATAATTTTTTTAAAAAGTAGCAATTAAGTTAAATTACATTAAATTAAATTAAATATTTAGGAGGAACGAGAATGAAAAAAATTCTATTTTTATTAGTGTTGACATTATTTTTTGCATTGGCTGCATTTTCAGTAAAAACGGCGTTTGCGTCAAATTTGTATTACAATAATTATTATCTCGGTTTAAATGGGGGATTGGCTAGTACGGGTCTAAGCGGAATATCTTCAAAATCAGGCGGGACTTACAATCTTACGTTTGGTAAAAATTTCAATATAAACAAAATGATTATAGGCGGCGGTGTTTTTCTCGGATATGCAGATAACGGCTCATATTCGTATTCTAACGCAAGTGCGAGTCTCCACTCTGCATATTACGGAATATTTTTAAAAGGAGGATATGATTATCATAATATTATGCCTTTCGTAAAATTAGGCTATATAGATTACGCATTTGTCGGAACTTCCAACACAGGTACATACTGTTTTGATATTGAAGGCAGTACTGAATGCAGCAATGCCAGCTATGTATCCAATATGAGTTCCGAAGGCGGACTCTTATATGGCGCAGGAGTTGAATATATGTTTAATCCAAACTGGGGAGTAACGGCTCAATATTTTGGCGGGGCACTGTCTGGCAGTGATAAAGTCAACAACTTTACGGTAGGAGTAGATTTTAATTTTTAATGTTTAATAACTAAAGTTAATTATTAGTATCTTATTAATCTTATAATAAACTAATTTTTTAATTTAGTTTATTATAAGATTAATGCAATATTGTTAATATAATTTCCTTATATATTTTATTATATTAAATTATATGTTATATTTTACATATTAGGTAATTTGGTGTATCCGCACTAATTTTTTAAAATAAATAAAGATAAAAAGTATATTGAGAGTATAATTATATAATATCTAATATTATGAGCAAAATTATATGTAATATATACAAATATATACAATATATTTGCAATTGAATGATGATAGAAAAGCTATATTGAATATATAAGAAACGGAGTATTTAATGAATAAATTCATTAAATTATTAAAAAATCATAAAGATTATATAATTTTAAGTATTCTAATTAGTTTATGGCTTATTGTATTGGGAATACTAAGTGTTTATTTTGCAAATATAACAGATGTTTTATTCCAATTCTTATTCCATTCTATAAGTGAAAATATCGTATTAATTCTTGTTATTAAATCGTTAATTATAATTTGCATTATCATTTTGCTAATTTATTTAATATTTAGAAATAAAAAAAGATTTAAATTTTATAGCATTGCCAATGAACAAAATCTTGGTGAAAATAAATTAAAAGCGATTGTTTTGCCGATATCATTATTTAGAGATTATAATCAATTAAAGATTGAAGAGAATGAACAAGAAATTTCAATAAAATTTAAGGATAATTTTAGTTTTCAAATTAAAAATGGCGAAAACAATGATATAGACTGCGTAAATAATTTTTTTAATGAAATAAAAAAATTTGAAAAATTAAAACAAAATAGATTGGGATTTAATTGGGAAGTTCCTTTAAAAATTATTTATAAAGTAAAAAAAAATCAAACTAAATGCCCAAATTGTTTAAAGTATATTGTATTATTAGGTACTGAAGGTCAATTACGCTCAAACCCTTTCAATAATAATATGAATAATATGCAGCAAAATAACGATTTTAATCCAAGTAATAATAGTAACGACAATAGTTCTTACCCGCAATTAGATAAATTAGAAAAGCTGATGAAGATTTTTTTCTCCAATCATTCCGATAACAACAATGATATTAAAATAATCAAAAGAAAATTAAATAATTTTGAAAATTTTACTGAACTTTCTGAAAAATTTGAAGAAATAGAAGAAGATATTAAAAAAGAATATTATAAAGAGTTTAAAGAGTATAGTTATAATAAAATTAAAAATTATGAAAATTTTAAAGAAATTAATGATACTGAAATAGCTTATGATATTACAGGAGGACAAAAATTAGTCAGCGTCGTCGGTACATTTTTTTCATTAAAATCTCAAAGTCCTATATTATATGTGTCTCAAAATAATAGTGATAATATAAAAGTGATAAATGCTATTTATAAAATGGAACCGCCAGAATAAAAATATTTAAATAAAATATAATATAAGATATTATTTTCTTGGTTTCAAATTTTTTCAATGGCTATAACAGTATATTTTTTAATGAAGGCATACCATATACCCAAAATTTGCGATAGAAAATTTATTTTCTGGTTTACTGCTCACACAGGAATGACTTTGCGGGTATTTATCTTTTCACCCAACGGGTGTCATTCCCGCGAAAGCGGGAATCCAGTGTTCATATAACTTTAAAGCTATTTTAAAGATTTCTATTGGTAATTTTGGGACATAGCAATATATTGACTATGATTTTTAAATATGATTAAGTTTGAAAAAATATAAAAAATGGAGGATTAAATGGCTTTTTATATAAATAGATTTTCAATGATTGAACGGCAAATTTATAAAATAGATATAATAACGCCGATGTTTTTAAGCGGCGCAGAACAGCAAGGCAATGCAGAATTTAGAACCGCAACAGTCAAAGGCATGTTAAGATTCTGGTGGAGAGCTCTGCATCC
>JAJZJW010000062.1 GCA_021809845.1 bacterium
TTAATAGTAAAACTAAAGAATTAAGGATGTATTTATCTAAACATTTTTTACCGGATTTTAAAGACAGGCAGATTTCGGAAATTAACCAGTCTCATATTAAGAATTACCAGCTAAAAAGAAAAATAGAGATTATGGCTTTACCGAAAAATATAGAAAAAAAAGAATCTGAAATAAGTTTTAGGTCGGTTAATTTGGAAGTAAATACATTAGGGCACTTCTTTAATTTCTGCATAGAAAAGGAACTCATCGAAAAGAATCCGGCGGCCGGCATTAAAAAATTAAATGAGCTCTCCAGGATAAAAACTTTATCAGATTCTGATATTGATAAACTTATTAACGGAGCTACTAATAAACTAACCCGCGACTTAATAACATTTCTAATTTATACAGGCTGCCGGAAAGGCGAAGCCCTTAACTTAAAATGGGACGACGTGGACTTGCAGAACGATGCAATAGCCATAAAAGGAACGAAAACTAAGTATGATAGATATATCCCGATTAGCAAGCCCTTAAAAGAGCTTCTATGCGGTATAGAGAAACATCAAGACTGTTTATATGTCTTTAACAAAGACGGAACTAGAATCGGCAATTTCAGAAAGTCTTTTATAACAGCCTGCCGCAACGCCGGAATTAAAGATATGCATATCCATGATTTACGGCACGTCTTCGCAAGTAAAATGGTAAAAGACGGAGTTTCTCTATTTATAACGGGGGAGCTGTTAGGACACAGGACGACGCAGATGACAAAAAGATATTCGCATTTAGTTCCTGAGACGCTAAGGAAAGCGGTTGACGACGTGTGGAATAAAAAATCTTAAAAGTATTTACTTTGATATTTGCTGTAGTTTTCTTAAAATAAATTATATAATATTTACAAATAAAGAATAAAAACATATAAATCAAACAAGATATATAAATTTAAAAAATTTAAATGGATAAAATTGTAATGGATTACGAAAAAGAATTTTTAGAAGCTTTAAATTTTACGAAAGAAATTTTAAATGAAAAACATAAATTTGTAATAGATAACAGTAGATTTTTAACAGATAAAACATTAGAAAATATTTCTTCTTTTATTAACAAAGAAATAATCTCATTAAATTTAAGTAAGGATGATTTTTTTGCTAAATGTTTTCAGATTAATTATTTATTTATAGATAAAATTAAAAGTTTTTTAAAATGCGATGTATTTTATACTGTAGGTTATATAATTATGGAAAATGATAAAATTTTTTATACCCCTAAAGATAAGTTGGCAAATTTTTTAACTTTTGGCTATGGCTCTGCAAAAATTAATTTACATGCATGGTTAACCCTACCAACATTAGAAATTATAGATTTAACCTTTTCTACAACATACGCTATATTGCATAAAAAACCTGATATGATGGGATTGGTTGTGACAAAGCACCCGTCAGATTTAACAGGAGGGCTTTCGTATCATCCTCAAATTATTGGATTTGAATATTTTAAAAAGATAGGTGTATTATTTGAAATATAGTAATCAAATTACTATTTATTGATAGGTAGTTCACTTGCCTGAAAGCAAAAAATTTAAAGTATCATACCAAAAACCGCTATTATGATATCCTTTTATGGTTTGCAAATAGCGTCCGTTTTTATAGATAACAAAGCTCGGAGTAGCCCTTAATCCTAATTTATAAGCTTGCCTTAAATCGTTATCTACTATCTTTTGAGAATATCTTGTATTAACGCAGGATTTAATCGGTTTTACATTTATAAACTTTTTTAATAATCCGTAAATATCTCCCGTCCGTTTCCATTCGTTCTGATATCTAAAAAGATAATATCTGACCGCCATATAGTTATTTCCTGAACAGTCCGCTATAACCGCCGCTTTATAAGCAAAAGCGTGAATATTTATAAGCGGATAATCCTTAAAATCCCAGTCTATATATCTCCTTTTTATATAATTCTTAAAAATATAAGGAAACACTTTTAACTCAAATCTTTTGCAATATGGACATTCATAGTCGGAGTATTCCACTATTTTTATTTCGGAGTTAGGATTTCCTATATTATAGGCAAAGCTTCTTTTTGCCGGAAAAAATAAATATAAAGCCAAAATAAAAATTAACAATATTTTCATAATGAATAAAAAATATCATATTAAAATAACGTTGTCAATAAATTTTGTATTGACAAGAATTTATAAAAATGATATTTATTTTATTAGTTCGCATTGCGGACTATTAATTAATATTAATCTTAGGAGACTTTTTATGATTATTTCCGTAGTTAATCAAAAAGGCGGAGTAGGTAAAACCACAACCGCCGTTAATCTTTCAAAGTCCTTAACTTTGCCTTTTGCTTCAAAGAAAGTATTGCTCGTCGATTTAGACCCTCAGGCAAATGCTACGCTTCACCTAACCGAAAGAGTAGAACCGGAAAAGTCCATTTCGGCGGTTTTAATGGAAAAAGCGTTGCTAAAAGATGTCATAATTAATGTTGACGGTATTGATTTAGTGCCTTCCAATATCTCTTTATCCGGTGTCGAACTTGAAATATTTATGAAGATAGGAAGAGAGTATATTTTAAAAGATGCGCTTAAAGACGTAAAAGATGAATACGATTATATTATAATCGACTGTCCGCCTTCTTTAGGTTTAATATCGCTTAACGCTCTTGCCGCTTCCGACCGGATAATTGTTCCTATACTTCTTGAAAAATTTGCCGTTGACGGACTTTCCGATTTTCTAAATACTTTTAGCAGAGTCAAATCTAAAATCAATAACGGATTAGAAATAATGGGATACCTCGCCGTAGGCTACAACAAAAGGCTTTCCGTTTCCAAACAGATTTACGAATCGGTTTTAAAGCCTCAGCTTGGAAATAAAATGTTTAAAACAGTTATAAGAACGGATACTAAATTAAAAGAAGCTCAAGCAATGTGCAAAACTGTTTATACTTATAAAAATAATTCAAAATGCGCGGCGGATTATATCGACCTTGCAAAAGAAATCACCGGAGGAAAATATGGCAAAATTTGAATTAAAAGATCCGCTTTCTTGGCTCGGCGAAAAAAAAGAAGATACCGTTTTGGAAAAAACGGAAATAGAAACAGACAAGATTAATATAGTTTATACGCAGCCGAGACAAAATTTGGGCGGTCGGGAGTTCGACGAACTTTTAAATTCTATTAAAACTCACGGATTATTGGAACCTATAGTAGTCAAAGAAAACGGCAATGGTAATTATAATCTTATATGCGGAGAAAGGAGGCTTGCGGCGTGCAGGCAATTAGGCTTAAAAACTATCAAGGCTAATATTAGAAACGACATTAAGGAAGAAGATATTTTTATAATTCAGATTATAGAAAATCTGCAAAGAAAAGAATTAGAACCGGTAGAACTTGCTAAAGCATATAAAAAACTGTTGGATAAAAAC
The DNA here is from genome assembly GCA_021809845.1 of bacterium. Taxonomy (GTDB): domain Bacteria; phylum SZUA-79; class SZUA-79; order Acidulodesulfobacterales; family Acidulodesulfobacteraceae; genus Acididesulfobacter. The sequence goes on from JAJZJW010000062.1 coordinate 3,409, forward strand.
CAAACCATAAGGGATATAGCAAGACTTGTCGGAAAAAGCAAAAGCCATATAAGCGATATGCTTGCTCTTTTAAGCGTAGAAGATGACTTGCAAGGCAAAATAACCAAAAAAAACGTAAGAAAAGCAATAGAAGTTTCAAGAATAGACGAAGCAAACATTAAGGAAGAAATTATAAAAGATTTCGATGAATTGCATATTAAAGATATTCAAAATAAGAAAAATTCATCGTTAAGCAATGATAATATTATTTCTTTAACAAATCAGTTTAACGAAGAACATTTGTCTAAGATTTCGGTTTTGTTTTTAAAAAAAATGACGACTGTTAACTTAAAAATTCCGTCGGGATTAAAAGCGGAAAAAATCATAAAACAAATAATAAAAATTAAGGAGGATTAAGTTATGTCTATTTTTGAAAAACTAATAAAAGAGGAGACTGTAACTTTAAAAAATATTAAGGTCTCTAAATCTATCTATGATTTAATAACGGAAGTTTCAAATAAATATAAAGTAGATCGCTCAGAGATAGTCAAAACTTTAATTGAAAGTTCTAAACAGAAATTAACCGAAGATTTAAACGGCAAAAAGACTTCTCAGTCTAAAAAGGAGATTGAAAAATAATGCAGAATTTTTTCGATAAAGAAAATAAACAAACCGGCAATAAACAAAAAGATTCCGTTCCTGTTTTTGCCCACATTAAAGATATGTCTAAAGACGACGACAGTCCTATAATAAAAATTCCTTTTCCAAGCGCTCATATAATAGTTTTCGGAATAACCGGCTCCGGTAAAACCGAAAGCGTTTTATTGCCGCTTTGGATTAATAAAACCAGTATAACGGTTATAGACGGCAAAGGCGATGAATATAATGAACCTATAAATTAAGACAGCTTTTTTAAAATTGAACTTCCGCAATTACAATAATTATAAAAATCTGTTAAAATTTATTACTATCAGCTAATAAGAAAAATAATAAAAAGATTAAAAAA
>JAJZJW010000011.1:0-52633 GCA_021809845.1 bacterium
ATAAAAAATATTATGAAAAAAACATAAATTTAAGAAATATTAGAAAACCAAGGAAATAAAATAAAAAAAATGACTTTAAAAAGTCGCAGTTAGAGATTAAATTTTTCTATGGAAGGATTAAAGTAAAACATACCATTAGCATTATAAATATAATTTTGATAAGATGGAGAGAAAAAGGCATTAACCCCGCTTCCTATACTGAAATTTATATTCGGCGTGCTAATACTAAACATGAACCCATCGGCATAGACCTTTCGCGCATTATTGCTATTAAATAAGACAAAAGAAAATAGTATAAAAACAATAGACAAGTATAAGAAAAAATTTTTTTTAAAGTATGAATGCAACATTTTTAAAATTTTATCTTCCTCCATTTCTTAAAATCGATAAAATCAATTAAGATGATTTTTATATATTTAATAATTTAATAATGGTTAATTTAAATAACAATTGATTATTTTTAAAACCATTATAAGTTTCGATTAAATTAATTGTTATTTGCAAGCATAACGATAAAAAAACACCTCTTATATCAAACTATATCATAATAAGTTAAAAAGTCAATCATCACACTGAAAAACTCGCTTTTTTACTCATTAATTATATTATTTAAACAATGGTCTAACTAACTTAAAAGCCGGTCATTGTCTTTAATTTAAACAATAAATTGCTAATGAAAATCAGTAAGTTATATAATTGTGTGTGAGGTAACAAGCATAAAGATAATAAAATTTTAAAAAAATGGTAAATTGTGTTATAATACAAATATAATAAATAAAAAAAAATTACTTATCAATATTATTAACAAATTACGATATGGAACGTTGGACTCTGGGCGACGATAGCTCTTCGGATATTAATAAAAATAAAAAAAAAGACGATAAAGAGAGCGATTTTATATTAGACGGTTTCGGCGAGAACATTAATAAACAAAATAACGGAATGGGACAATCTGCAGTTCCGAAGGACAATAAATCCCGAAAAAAAAACTATAACAGCAACAAAGGAACAAAAAACTCATCAGCTAAAAAAATATTGTTCGGTTTTTTATTTATAGCGGCAATTATTTCCATATATTATATTTTTAAAACATTTTACCCAAACAATAATATACATATAAAAATTTTTAATTTGAAAACTAAACTTTATAGGTCTAAAATATTGCCTGAAAATAATTTATTAATAACCGGATTTTTATCAAATAATAACAAGTTTCCGATAGGATTTGTAAAATTAAAATGCAAACTTTACAGCTCTAAAAATATAACATTAGCAGTAAAATATATATATGCTGGAAATCTCATAGATATAAACAAATTGGAAACCATGTCTAATGTTTCCATCAATAAAGCACTTCAGAATAAAAACGGAAAAAATATGTCGGATTTAGAAATATTGCCGCAACACCCTATAAAATTTATGGTTGTTTTTCTTAATGTCCCTACTAGTACTAAAAATTTCTCAATAACCGTCAGCCATTTTTACGCTATTAAGAAGAAATAATACGTAAAAACAAAATAAGATAAGCCCCGCTTCCGTCCTTTTACTAAGCATATTTACGCTTATTTTATAAATCAAAAAACATAAAACATAAAACATAAAAAGACTAAGTGCCAGGGTTAATTAACGAAGTAAAATTTTACGCTTTTTTAACTTTTACGCTTCGTTTAGCTGAAATTTTTTTTGAAACTGTTCTTTTAGTTGTTTTTTGAGGACTATTCGTTATCTTTTTAACTGCCTGATGCTTCTTGGCAGGCTCAGATGGTGTCACATCTATCTCATCCTGTCCTGATGCACTTCTTTTAAAATTTTTTATTGCTTTTCCTATACCACTTCCTAATTCAGGTAATTTGCCTACTCCAAACACTAAAACCACAACTAATAACAGTACAAAAATGACTACAGGAGAAAAACCAAACATTTTTTTATACCTCCATATCTATAAAATAATAATAATAATAATAAATAAAAAATAACAATCTATTTTATCGTCATGTCTTTAACTGCAACATACGCCCGAAGTCATGTGCTCTAATCATAATTGGGTTTCTCTCAAGCCCCCCTCACCCGTATTTATTAGTGTGGTTATGACCATTTAAACCAAAGATATTATGATAACTATAAGCTGGCGGAGAGGGAGGGATTCGAACCCTCGATAGACTCACATCTATACATGATTTCCAATCATGCTCCTTCGGCCTCTCGGACACCTCTCCTTGAAAAAAAAATTCTTTACAGTAGAGCTATTATAATATTTTATTAATATCGAACAACAATCTTTTTAGCAAATGCCTGTACTTATCAGCAGTGTCTGTCTTAATATTTAGTAATATCTGTCTTATAATTTTACAATACTCCACTCGCAAAATCAGTAAGTGATGAATATTATCGTTATTATAAATATACCACAAATTGCAATTATAAAATACAGCATTTTTTTTACTTACTGCTTAACATTTATTTATTGCAACGATTATAGATTAACATTTATTAATAATCGATTTCAAGTTTATTTTTGTTTATTTTTGCATTAAATTTTTTGTTAAGTTTTTAGCTCGCTCGTGTGTAATTATCCCTTTATTAATATTTATTAAAATTCTTATTGACATTATTCATATTAATTGTTAGATTAAAACTATGTATTCTTTTTCTCCATTTTCCCCGCATTATTAAATAAATTGTTTTATTTAATAATGCGGGTTTCTTTTTTGAATTGTTAGCAGCCAGAGTTATATTATATTAATAGTTTTTTTATATTTATTTCAATCTTTTTTGCGGTAATAAATTCCGATAATGGATAAAATTATTTATAATACAGAGGTCTTGACTAAATTGGTTGCCGAACTGAAAAATAAATCAAGGAAAATAGTTTTTACCAACGGCTGTTTTGATATTATTCATGCCGGGCATGTCGCGTATCTCAATAAAGCAAAACAATTAGGCGATATTTTAATAGTAGGTCTAAATAGCGATTCTTCTGTCAAGAAGCTCAAAGGAAATAATAGACCTATAGTTACTGAAGATGACAGAGCATATATCATTTCAAACTTAAAATCGGTTGATTTTGTCGTCATTTTCAGCGATGACACACCATACAATTTAATTGGCAAAATAAAACCGGATTACCTGGTAAAGGGCTCCGACTACAAAGAACAAGAAGTAGCAGGGTCAGATATAGTCAAATCGTGTGGAGGACAAGTAGTTCTTGTAGATTATGTTAATGGAAAATCTACTACTAATATAATTAAGAAGATAAAAAATGTGAGCCTCTAATAAAAAGACCGTTTCGGATATTTATTATTGCGATAATAGAAATATAATTAAGAAGATAAAAAATGTTATCCTCCAGGCGTGATTATTTTAATTATAAAAGTTATCATAATTAAAGATATAAAGATGTAGGGAAGCAATACTACAATAATTGATTTTGCAGTAGAGATATCATCAGTTTTTTTAATGCCTATCGCCGTAAGAGCAAAAAACCATGATAAAATTATATTATAACCGAATATCGGCATTATCGAAAAAATATTAACACCCGCCGTATAGCATATTATCCTGAACGTATATCTAAAATGTTTTTTGCCGCCAAACAGAAGAATAAAACCATGCAAAATAATACTTAATAGCAATAAGAATAAGCTATATAAAATCCCAAAAAATATTAATAATATTAGAATTCCAAATATTATAAATAAAGTAACAGCATCTTTATTGGCAAACAATAATGGAATTTTTGGCAAAAATGAATAATTTGAATAGAAACCAATTTTAAAGAAAAATATTTCCCAAAAAAAAGAGAACATAAGATTAATGTATCCAAAAATTATCGCGTAAAAATATGGGTGCAGCACATTATCGCTTGATGTTATCTCTCCAAAAAAAATTTCAGGAGAAAAAAGAGATTTTCTCCAAGTAAGAAAAAATGCCTTCAGAAATCCTTTTTCTTTGATTTTATCAAAATCTATCATTAATTTTTCCTTATATTATATTTATTATTCCGACAAAATTATCTTACTTATACTCTTATAAGCCGAGTGATTAACTTTGAGCGGTTAAATGTTTTCTTTAATTAATTTATAATTAATGCTGTCTGCTAAAGCCTGATAGCTTGCCTCAATAATATTTTCAGATACCCCTATAGTAGTCCATTTTGAAGTTTTATCGGAAGATTCTATGAGTACCCTTACAAAAGACCCCGTTCCAGATTTCATGTTACGACCGTTTATCACCCTAACTTTAAAATCTGACAGCTTCATTTCATTTAGCACGGGATAAAATTTTAATAAAGATTTTCTCAAAGCATTATCTAAAGCATTGACCGGACCATTTCCAATAGCAGCGGTATGCTCAATTTTGCCGTTAATATAAAGCGTAACAGCCGCTTCGCTTGAGATACTATAGTTATTTTCGTTATATTCGGCAGCGTTTTCTAATACATTCTTCTCCATTACAACCCTGAATGATATTAGTTTAAAATAATTACTATATTTTTCAGAAGAGTATTTATTGAGAAGCATCTTAAATGAACCGTCGGCACTTTCAAAATTAAATCCGTTATCTTCCATTTCTTTAATTTTATTAAGTAATGCTTTTGACTGTTCTTCATCAAAACGGCTTAAATCAAAACCTAGTTCTTTTGCTTTAGCCTCAATATTTCCCTTTCCGGAAAGGTCAGATATTAAAAATCTGCGGGCATTGCCCACCGAGAAAGGATCGATATGCTCATAAGACGAGGGATTTTTAAGAACTGCATTTGCATGAATTCCAGCTTTATGAGCAAATGCACTTTCGCCGACATAAGGTTTATTTTTAACAGGGATATTATTAGATATTTCATCTATAAGACGGGATACTTTTGTTAAATCTTTTAATTTATTTTTAGGAATACAATTTAAACTTAATTTTAATTCAAGATTGGGTATTATAGACGATAAATTTGCATTTCCTGTCCTTTCTCCATAACCGTTTATTGTTCCCTGCACATGATTAACACCGCATAACACTGCCGAAATAGTATTGGCAACAGCACAATCAGTGTCATTATGCGCATGAATTCCTAATCTATTAACATTAATATTATAAAAATCGGATAGTTTGTTAATTATATTTAAAATTTCATGTGGTAACGTGCCCCCGTTAGTATCACAAAGCACAACCTTTTCTGCGCCTGCAGACAATGCTGAATGAATAGTTTTTACTGAATATTCTTCGTTATTTTTAAAACCGTCAAAAAAATGTTCTGCATCAAAAAAAACAATTTTTCCGCTTTGCTTTAAAAAATCTATGGAATCAGCAATTAATTCTAAATTTTCTTCGCATGAAGCTTTCAAAATTTCTTTAACATGCAAATCCCATGATTTTCCAAAAATAGTGATATATTTAATATCTAAATCGGATAATGTTAGAAGACCAACATCAGAAGACGCCTTGCAATTTTTCTTTTTAGTACTGCCGAAAGCGGTTATTATAGAATTTATATATTTTTTCTTTGACGATAATGCAAAAAATTTATTATCTTTTTGGTTTGATAAAGGATAGCCGCCCTCTATAAATTTAACACCAAGTTCATCTAGGATATCCGCTATCATTAATTTATCATCTAGAGAAAGTGAAAAACCTTCGCCCTGTGTCCCATCTCTCAAAGTCGTATCATATATTTCGATATTTTTATTAACACAATTATTTTCCAAGATTTTTTCCAAGTTATTAGAGTTATTAATTATATACTATTATTTGTGAAATTTATTTATATAATTTATTATTTTATTTATTATTTAATTTATGATTTATTACTTGTTCTTTTATGAAATTTATTTATTATTTATAATTTATTACTTATTCCAAGGTTAAAAGTTTCGTGTAATATCCTCGTTGCGAGTTCTGCATATTTTAATTCTACTATACATGATATTTTTATTTCAGAAGTAGAAATCATCATTATATTAATATTTTCTTTAGAAAGAGCGGAAAACATAGTAGATGCTGTTCCGTAATGATTTCTCATTCCAACGCCTATAACAGATATTTTAGCTATTTTATCATCCGATAATACTTCTTTTGCATTAAGTTTTTTAGCCATATTCTGAGTAATTTCCAATGCTTTTTTAAGGTCTTTTTTAGTAACGGTAAATGTTAAATCCGTTAATCCTTCAACTGAAATATTCTGAATTATCATATCGACTACTAAACCTGCATCGGCAATGCTGGAGAATATAGCCGCTGCAATTCCGGGTTTATCAGGAATACCTCTGATAGATAACTTTGCTTCATCTTTATCGCAAGCAACACTTGAAACCTGCAATTCTTCCATACGAACTCCTTTACTTGAAAATTTAATTTGCGTCCCCGGTCCTTCAACAAAGGTAGATTTTACAAATAGATTAACTTTATATTTCATTGCAAACTCAACCGAACGAATTTGCAAAACTTTTGCGCCTAAGCTGGACATTTCAATCATCTCATCAAAATAAATCACATCTAACCTTCTTGCTTCCGGAACAATAGAAGGGTCTGAAGTATAAACGCCTTCCACGTCTGTAAAAATATCGCATCTTTCCGCATTTAAAGCAGCTGCAATAGCAACTGCCGTGGTATCTGAACCGCCTCTTCCAAGGGTTGTAATGCATCCGCAATCATCAATCCCTTGAAAACCTGCGACTACAACTATCTTATTATTTTCTAATTGTTTTTTTATATTTTCGGCATCAATAGAAAAAATTCGTGCATTACCGTAAGTCCCGTCAGTCTTAATTTTGACTTGATGCGCAAGCATGGGAACAGCCTTATACCCTTCGTTATTTAAGGCTATTGACAACAATCCTGCGCTAACCTGCTCTCCTGTGGAGATTATCATATCGGTCGCTAAATTATTATGCGTTCCGCCAATTTCAAGAGCAAGATTCAACAGCCTGTTTGTTTCGCCGCTCATCGCACTGACCACTACAACAACGTCATTATTATTATTTTTCTCACTTATTACGCGAGACGCAACATGCCTTATCCGTTCTACGTTTCCCATTGAAGTTCCGCCGAATTTTTGCACTATAAGGGACATAAACAAACCTCTTATTTTTTAACTTTTCCGCCAAGAAGTCCCCTTTTGTAAGATAGGGGATGTAAGGCGGGAATATTGTTATTTTTTAAACATTCTAGGATTATATTTATGAATAGCTTCTCCTATTGAATCCAACACGGCCTCCGGGACTATCTCCGATAAAGTCGGATGAGAATGGATAATAAATTCCGTATCAGTTATGGTTCCGTTAAAATGCATTATAGCGGTAATTTCAGCTATCAATTCCGGCATATCAGCCCCGATTCCTGTAGCACCTATAATCCTGCCCGTTTCTTCTTCCGTTAAAACCTTCAGAAACCCTTCTTTTTCTTCCATAGCAAGAGCAATTCCGTTAGCTGCATAAGAAAAACGTCCGACCCTATACTTTATATTTTCTGAGCCTTTATCGCCTTCTTTCATTCCTACCGTGCCGATAGGCGGACTAACATAAATAGACCATGGCAGCGCGGAATAGTTTTTTTTAATTTTTCTTCCGGCAATATTTTCAGAAGCTATAACCCCGTCGTAAGATGCTTTATGTGCCAGCATGGGACCGTCTATAACATCACCGCAGGCATAAATGCCTGGAATATTCGTCTCATTGTGCGCATCGGTTTTTATTTTACCTTTGGCATCTAATTCTACGCCTATTTCTTTTAAACCTAAACTGCCGGTATTTAATGTTCTTCCTATAGAAACTAATACTTTTTCCGCTTCAATATTTTCGCCGGTTTTTAATGAAACAACGGCTCCCCTGCCGCCGACTGATATATCGGCAACTTCAACGGAAGTTTTTATTTCAATATTCTTTGATGTTAGTATTTTATGTGTAAATTTAGAAATTTCTTTATCTTCTGTGCTTAAAATGGACGGCAACAGTTCAATCATAATAACTTTAGAATGAAATTCGTTAAAAATATTTGCAAATTCGCACCCTATAACGCCTGCTCCAATAATAGCAATATCTTTAGGCACAGATTTTATATTTAATATCTCATCGGACGTTATAATATTAGCGTGGTCAATGTTAAATGCAGGAATCATTGCAGGGGATGAGCCTGTTGCAATGATAATATTGGAAGCCGATATTTCTATTTCGCTTTGAGCGTTATTTTCTTTAATTTTAATTACTGCGTCAATATTTTTTTTTTTAACAGGAGCCGATACTATAAAAGCAGTTCCGTTAAAAACGCTGACATTTCTGGCTTTAAGGAGTTTACCAACCCCTCCGACTAATGTAGAAACAACTTCATCTTTATAATTTATAATATCTTCATAATTATAATTGTACTGAACAATATGAAAACCATTCATACCGGATTTTAAACTGCTTAAAAATTTAGCTTTTGAATATAATACCTTAGTAGGTATACACCCTCTGTTTAAACATGTTCCGCCGAGCTTATCTTTTTCAATTATAGCAACTTTCATACCATTAAGAGCCGATTTTAATGCTGCGACATAGCCTGCAGGTCCTCCGCCTATAACACAAATATCAAAATTGTCCATATTAATATTTCCTTTATTTATTTGTTGTTATTTATTATTATTTGTTATTACTTGTTATTATTTATTATTATTTATTATTATTTATTATTATTTATTATTATTTTTTCGATAATTATTTCTCTGCATAAATTATCTGTTGTAGACTCACCGTCTGCATCATCGGCAGTTATATTCACTTCAAAATAATAATTTTTTATAATATTTGTATAATCAAAGCCGATTTTATCACCCCATTCCGCTATTGTTAAAGTATCGTTAGATGATAAAGAATCAAAAAATCCTGAATTTTCAAGGTCATACAAATTTTTTAACCTGTAAAAATCAAAATGGTCAATTATTATCTCCTTATTATGTTGAGCTTGAGCGCAAAAATATCTGTTCATTAAACTAAAAGTAGGACTGGTTACGATATTAGTATTTTTAGCATAACAAAAATATTTAGCCAAGCCTGAAACAAATTTTGTTTTTCCCGCCCCTAATCTTCCCTTTAAAAGAATAAAATCTCCACAGGACACAATACTTGCAAATTCTTCTGCTTTTTGTTCCGTTTCGGCGGACGATTTTGATAAATATTTAAACGGCAAATTCATTTTGTATCTTTATTATCATCCATCATAGATTTTATTATATCAAATCGTGAAACTATCCCCTTCAATTCGTTGTTATTGCCAACGACAGGTATAGAATAAAACTTTTTTTCGGTAATTATGCTGGCGATATTATATATAGATTCGTTCTCCTTAACCGATAAAACTTTGCCGGTCATAATATCTCCAACCTTTGAAGCTGTTATTTTATTCAAATCTTCCTTGAAATGCTTAGAACTCTGAAGATAAAAAATGCTGTCAAATATACTAAAAACTGTGGGTATGTGAAGACTTGCATCCTGGTATACGAGGTCTGTTTCCGATACTATGCCTATCAGTTTACCTTCATCATCTACAACAGGAACCGAATTAATTTTTTTATCTATAAATATTTTAGATAAAGTTTTTATATCGGTATCTTTATGCACTGTTATTAAATCGGTGCTCATTATATCTTTGGCGGTAATCATAAAAATTTTGCTCCTAAAATTGTTTGTTAAATTTATATTCAATATTTTATTTATTTTATTTATCGGTATCTTTATGCACTGTTATTAAATCGGTGCTCATTATATCTTTGGCGGTAATCATAAAAATTTTGCTCCTAAAATTGTTTGTTAAATTTATATTCAATATTTTATTTATTTTCTATATTATTATTTTTATTATTTCTTAATAATCTCACGGCATTTGGTATGTTTAAAGCTATTTTAACTGCACCGGCGCCTGATTCGCCGTATTGTTTCTGAAGATTATTTGCAGAGTATACCAATAAATATGAAGATAAGCAGATTGACTTATATAAACATAGACCTTGAGCTATAAAAGAACCTATTAAACCGCTTAAAACATCGCCGCTTCCTCCGCTTGCAAGCAATGGGCTGTGTTTATACTGAATTGCTTTGTCTTTTAAATCATTACTAAATGCAAACATGCTTGCACCTTTTAATAATAAACTCACGCCATATTCCCTGACAAAATCAACTCCGATTTTAACAGGGTCTTTTTCTATTATTTTTCTGTCTATTTTAGTAAGTCTTTCCATTTCTTTGTAATGAGGCGTCAATACAATATTTTTATTCTTAAGCGTTAACTTTTTAAGAAAGCTCATATCTTCAGAAATTAAATTTAATCCGTCAGCATCTATGACAATGGGGACTTCAATTAATTCGAGCATATAATATAAAAAATCAGCCGTCTTTTTTTTTAATCCGAGTCCCGGACCTATAACAACTACAGTTTTGTTTTTTAACAAATTTTTTGAAATATCATCAGCTCCATTAATAGTAAAACAGCCCGAACCGTCGTTAATGACAGGATAAGTCATTACTTCAGATGTTTTGATTTCTAAAATCTGGTTAAGCTCATAAGGCACTGCCAAAGTTACAAGCCCTGCCCCCGCTTTAAATGCGGATAAAGAAGACATATAGGCGGCGCCGGTTTTTCCCGGACTGCCTGCTATAATTAGCACATGACCATAATCAAATTTTGTATTAAAAGGCAATCTTTCGGGCAAATAAGCCGCAATTTTTTTTTCTTCAAGAATTTCAATATTTGCATGGTATTTGTCTAATAAAGTACGCGGATGATTTATATCTATTAATATTGTTTTATCATGTAAATTTAATTTTTCGCCTTCGTTCAGATAAAATCCGGTTTTTAAACCGCCGAACGTAAATATTTTTTTAATATTATTTTTTATTCCTGTTCCCAAATAAAAACCGCTATCAGTATTAAAACCGCTGGGATTATCTAAACATATAACATCGTAATTGTTTTTGCTTTCTATGATTTCTATAACATTTTTATAAAAACCTATAACTTCCCTATTTATTCCTATTCCAAAAATGGCATCTATGAGTATATCCGTATTGTTTAATAGTTCAGATAACATGCCAAGAACATGAGCATTGACGGCAAGAATTATTTCGGCATTTAATTTTCTTAATATTTCTAGATTCTGTTTAGCAATGCCGGTATAGTTATTCGGCTCTGCGAGTATAATTATTTTTACGTTATAGCCTGCGTTAAATAAATACCGTGAGAACACAAAACCGTCCCCTCCGTTATTACCTTTTCCGCAGATAACAGAAATTACGCAATTGTTGTTTAATAGAGCTTCGTTATTATAAACTTTAAGAAATTCTCTAAAACATCCGGAACCTGCATTTTCCATTAAAACAACTTCAGAATAACCGAAGTCCGAATATGTTTTAGAATCTATCTGTCTTAAGTTTTCAGAATAATATAATTTCATTATAATAAAATTAATTTTCTAATTTTTTACTGATTACTATATTAATTATTATAAGTTTTGCAGACGCAGATTGCATAATACTTATATTATATATATAATATTTACATTTATTTTAACTAGATAATACTTAATCTTATTATATTATATTAATACAATATTACACATTTATTGTAACTACATAATACTGAGATTATATATTAATATAATATATATTTATTTTAAGTGCATAAAAATTACATATTTTCTATTATTACGATGGCTATTGCTGAACCGTTATCATGAGAAATAGATAAATTTATCGTGCCTATATTAATATTGTAGGTATCTAAGATAAATTTTTTTATTTTATCATCTATACGTAAAAACGGGGCTCCGTTTTGTTTATTAGATATTTTTATGCAATTTAAAGGAATAGAAAAAAGTCCTATATGTAAAGATTTTAAAAAAGCTTCTTTCGCCGCAAAAAAACCGGCTATTTTTTGTTCAATATTACCTTTATTTTTAATTTTATAAATGTTATTTAATTCGGTTGGCGAAAAAACCCTATTTAAAAATCTTTCGCCGTAATTTTCCACAATGTATTTAATTCTTTCTATGCCTACAATGTCAATACCTACACCGCTAATCACTTATAAAATCCTTTAATTATTCTTATTGTTAATTATTCTTATTGTCGGATATGTTTTATTAGTTCAGCTGTTTTAAGGATTTCCAGCATTTCTCTAACGGCATTGCTAAGACCGGCAAATATGGCGTGCGTTACAATAGAATAACCTATATTAAGTTCATATAGTCCTTCTATTTCGGCTATTTCTCCGGTATTTTCATAATTTAATCCATGTCCGGCATTTACATTAAGCCCTATGTTCAAAGCAAATTCCGCTGCCATTTTTATTTTCGACAGCTCTTCCTTCCGCTTATAAAGGTCAATATATTGTGCATATTTTCCTGTGTGAATTTCAATAAAATTAAAATCAGCTTTTTTTGCGGCTTCGATTTGAAGTTCATCCGGTTCGATGAATGCCGATACGTTTATACCCTTTGACCTGAATTTATTATTAATTATTTTGTATTTTTCAATATCGAGAGCAACATTAAGACCGCCTTCCGTAGTAAGCTCTTGTCTTTTTTCAGGAACAAGCGTAATAGACCTTGGAATTACATAAAGCGCTATGGAAATTATTTCATCATTAGCAGCCATTTCCAAATTTAATCTTTTCGTTTGTTCCGAAATCAATCTTATATCATTTTCTTTTATATGCCGTCTATCTTCCCTTAAATGACAAGTTACATTAAAAGCGCCAGCCTCTAAAACAGTAAAAGCGGCATGAAGAGGCGATGGAAAATCTCCTCCGCGTGCGTTTCTAAGTGTCGCAATGTGGTCAATGTTAACGCCTAATTTCATATAAATTCGAAGGTCTCCCAAAAAAATAAATTGTAAATGTATAAAATATAAAAAAAGAAAATATTCAAATATGTATTAAAATTGTATATTAAAGCTATTCATTAAAACTGCATTAAAATATATTAATCTATATATTAATCTATATATTAAAAAATATATTAAAAATATTTAAGCAATTCTTCTTTAAGGTCAAGCCCGATTTTTTTAATTTCTTCGCCGTCCTCACCTTCTACGAGAATTCTTAAATAATTTTGCGTACCTGAATATCTTATAAAAATTCTTCCTCTATTTTCTAATATTTTGTTATAATAGTTAAATTTTTTATTAAATTTAGATAATTCATCTAAATTTTTTTTATATGGAACATCTATATTTATTAAAACCTGAGGATACGGCGTCATAATCTTTCTTAGTTCCGAAAGCGATTTATTTAATCTTATCATAATAGTTAAAAGTTTTAAAGCGGATATTATCCCGTCTCCTGTATTTGCATCATCTAAAAAAATTATATGCCCAGATTGTTCACCGCCAAGATTAAATTCTTTTTCAACCATCTTTTGCATTATGTACCTATCGCCGACATCGGCATAAATTATATCAATATCGTTTTTTTTCATTAATATTTCAAGTGCTATGTTAGACATAGACGTCGTTACAATTCCGTTATTTTTTAATTCCCCGGTATTTTTCATATATAAAGCGCAAATAGCAAGAAATTCATCTCCGTATAAAATATTGCCGTTTTCATCGCAAAAAATTGCCCTGTCGCCGTCTCCGTCAAATGCAATGCCTAAATCTGCTTTATTTTTTAGAACTTCAGACCTTATAAATTCGGGATATGTAGAACCGCATTTTTCATTTATATTTAAGCCGTCAGGTCTTGATGCAACAACTACGACTTCCGCTCCCAATTCGCTGAATACCTCCGGAGCTGCTTTATATCCGGCCCCGTTTGCGCAATCAATTACAATTTTAAGTCCGTTTAGCGTAAGATTTTTCGGAAATGTCAATTTTGCAAAAATTATATATCTGCCAGTTGCGTCGTCAATTCTATGTGCTTTGCCCACATTAGCATTCACAGGTCTCAGTTTATATGAATCAAGTATAGACGAAAAAAAAATATCCTCAATTTTATATTCAATCTCTTCAGGAAATTTAAACCCTTTACAGTCAAAAAATTTTATACCGTTATCATAATAAGGATTATGCGAAGCAGAAATTACAACTCCCGCATCCGCCCGCATGCTTGAAGTTATAAAAGCAACGCCCGGGGTAGGCACAGGTCCTATGAGATACACGTCTGAACCCATGGAACAAATACCTGAAGAAAGAGCCATTTCAAATATATAACCTGAAATTCTGGTATCTTTTCCTATAACTACTTTTAATTTTTTACCGGGAGATTTTAAATTTAAAACATATATTAGCGCCATTCCAAGTCTTAAGGTATTTTCCGGCGTTAGCGGTTCTTTGTTTGCAATACCTCTTACACCATCGGTTCCAAATAATTTACGCATTTTTTTTAATCCTGCCTACAATCAGATTTACATTAATTTTTCTATTATATAAAATTTTAATTAATTTTGTGGGGTCAAGTAAACCTACCCTGACTGTTTTATTATTTTTAACATTACTAATATTTATTTTTTTAGTTGTAATAACAGAAAGATTATCTACAATATCTTTAGGACCCTTAATTTTTACATATTGAGGAAAAAAAGAAATATTCTTTAAATAATAGCCTTTTTTAAATTTCCCTTTAAATATAGGCAAAATTTTTATATATTTTACAACAACTCTGCTTATGATGACAGGAATAATCTTAGGATAAATTCTTACAACCCTTATTCCTGAAGGCAGGTTTAAATATGACTGACCTAATATTAATGTATTTTTTTTACTTAAAAGAGAGCTGCCGTTAATCCTGAAATATATTTTTTTATTTAATTTCATAAATGAAATTTTTGAACCCCTCAGCTTTACTATAATTTTTTTCGGCAAAGTATTGCTAATGGCAAGACCTTTAGGCAATGCGTATATCTTTAGTCCAGCATGCAAATTAATATCGTATTTTTTCCCGCCTATAACATATATCCATATAAAAATAGCGATAAACAAAGAAATTAATTTTAGCCAGAAATTATCTTTTATTATATTTATTATATTTCTTAAATTTTTATTCATCATCGCCGCCGTCGTTCTCATTACTACTGCTGCTGCTACTGCTATTACTATTACTATCGCTATCGCTTTTCTTAGTACCAAAAATTAATTCATAAACCGATTTTATTAATAATTTATTTTCATTCGTCTGTTCCGAGATATTTTTGAACAAAACAACTCGTAACTCATCTATATTTGAAATTTTAATAATCTTTTTAGGCATTACTATCGAAACATATCCCGTTTCTTCTGAAATTACTATTGAAAATGCATCTGTTAATTCCGAAAGTCCAATAGCAGACCTATGCCTCGTGCCAAAATTCTGGTCTATATTTTCATCGGTCGACAAAGGAAGATAGCAAGAAGCGGCGGAAATTCTGCCTTTTTGTATAATAACCGCACCGTCATGAAGAGGGGAAGGCTGAGTAAAAATACTAATTAGCAACTCTTTGGAAATTAAAGAATCTAATTTTACCCCTATTTTTAAATAATCTCCGAGAAACACATTTCTTTCAAAAACAATTATTGCCCCTATCCGTTTATTTGCCAGCTCTATTACTGCACGTGAAGTTTCTTCTATAATACTCACTTTTTCAAGTTTATTTCGGGCGATAGCAAACGGATTTTTCCCGACATCAATCAGAGCTTTTCTTATCTCATTTCTAAAAAGTACTATTATAACAATAATTATTGAACTTAAAAAATCACTAAAAATAAATTCCGTAGCGTAAAGTTTTAAAATTACTGCTATTAAAAAAATTAAAAAGATTACAATAAGTCCGATTAATACCTGAAAAGCTCCTGTGCCCTTGATAAGCATTAATATGCGATATATTATAAAAGCAACAAATAATATATCGACAACATCCTGCCATCCAAAATTTTGAAGCAACAAAGCAAGCATATAAAAGATTTAATATAAAATTTAATATTGAATATAAATCGAGGTTACTGAAATTTTATAAGATCGCCGTTTAATTCATTAATAATATTTAAAGCCGTTTTAGTCTGTTTGACGTCATGCACTCTTATAATATCAATATTTTGTAACATAAGATAAGTTGCTAAAGTGATATTGCCGATAAGCATATTGTCCTTTTGCTTTCCTGTAATATTATTAATAAACGATTTTCTTGAAACACCGGCTAGAACGGGCAAATTCAGCGCTTTAAAAGATAATATATAATTTAAAATATTATAATTATCTTCTGCCGATTTTGCAAAACCGAAACCAGGGTCCAAAATTACTTTATCTATATCAAAACCTTCAGATTTTAAATATGATAGCTTTTTGCTGAAATATTGAATAATATCAAAAGCTGCATCTTCATAGGGTTCTAAATCAATCTGCATATTTTGGGGATTTCTATTCCTTGAATGCATTAAAATATATGGAACATCATATAATTTTATGACATTAATCATATCGTCCGGTTCATATGTCAAACCGGAAACATCGTTGACTATAGCAGCCCCCGCCAAAATTGCTTCTTTTGCAACTTCAGGCTTTCTGGTGTCTATTGAAATGGGTATATTTATATTTTCAGATAATTTTTTAATTACCGGGCACACCCTGTCTATTTCTGTCTGAATATCTATAAACTCGGCTGCCGGTCTTGTGGATTCGCCGCCAACATCAATTATATCGGCTCCTTCATTAGCAATTTCAAACCCTCTATTAACGGCATCTTCAAAATTAAAGTAGAGCCCTCCGTCAGAAAACGAATCTGGAGTAACATTAAGAATTCCCATTATTAAAGGAGCTTTCCCTAATATTAAGTTTTTTTTATTTGTTTTTAGTACTTTAAATTTTAAATCAGAATTATTTGGGTCTATGTGGTCAATATTAATACTGACCGCATCTAATATGTTTTCAATATCGGAAGAAAGTGTTTTAAGGCCAAATTGCTGATTTTTTATTTTTTTTACAATAATGTGCAGCTGTACTAAAGTGCCAAACAAAATGCCGTCAGATATATTAATTTTTCCTGTTATAACATCTCGGTGGTTTGCTAATTCTGCTCCTATGCTTAACGCTTCCTGTTTCAGTATATTCAATGCAGTAGAGTTTATATTTTTTAGCTTAATAACAATAAAAATAAGCTTATTAGACATGATATGCTTTCCGGATTTTGAAACGCCTATTTTATCTAATTCGCTTATAGCTAATTGAGGATTAAAAACGTCAACAAGATAAGCATGCATAATTTTACTCCGTTATAGTTTCAGCAGGAATATCTTTTAAATCGCTATTTTTATAATCCGGTTTATGCGCTAAAATTATAGCATCTATATCATTTCCGTTAACTGTCTCTTTTTCAATCAGGGTATTTGCAAGATCTTTCAATATATCCATATTATCGGTCAAGATTTTTATAGCTCTATTATGATTAGATTCTACTATATCTCTGACTTCATCGTCAATGACAACCGCGGTTGATTCGGAATAGTCTTTATGCTGAGCAAATTCTCTTCCAAGAAAAATCTGCTCGTCTTTTTTTCCGAATGTAAGCGGTCCTAACTTTTTGCTCATTCCCCATTCGCAAACCATTTTTCTTGCAATATCTGTAGCTCTTTCAATGTCATTAGACGCGCCGGTAGTCATAGAATGAAATATTAATTCTTCGGCGCTTCTGCCGCCAAGCAGAATGGCTACTTCATTCAAAAGAAATTCTTCATCGTAATTATGCTTTTCATCTATCGGCAGCTGCTGGGTCAATCCCATCGCCATACCGCGGGGAATAATCGTAACTTTATGTATAGGATCACTTCCGGGAAGCATTTTTGCGACGATAGTGTGTCCCGCTTCATGAAAAGCGGTTATTTTTTTCTCTTTGTCGCTAATGACCATACTGCGTCTTTCCGTTCCCATCATAACTTTATCCTTAGCCTCTTCCATATCTTCCATTGTAACATTCGCTCTGTTTTTTCTCGCAGCCAATAGAGCAGATTCGTTTACCATATTTGCAAGGTCGGCGCCGGAAAATCCGGGTGTCCCCCTTGCTATAATTCCCAGGTCTACATCCTTGTCCAAAGGTATCGTTCTGGTATGAACTTTCAGTATACCTTCTCTTCCTTTTATATCCGGTTTAGGAACAATCACCTGTCTGTCAAATCTGCCGGGTCTTAAAAGAGCTGGATCTAAAACATCGGGTCTGTTGGTAGCCGCAATTAAAATAACTCCGTCATTGGCTTCAAACCCATCCATTTCAACAAGCAATTGATTTAAAGTCTGTTCTCTTTCGTCATGTCCCCCGCCTAGACCGGCGCCTCTGTGTCTTCCTACGGCGTCAATTTCATCTATAAATATTATGCATGGAGCATTTTTTTTACCCTGAGCAAAAAGGTCTCTTACTCTTGATGCGCCAACCCCTACAAACATTTCTACAAAGTCGGAACCGCTTATACTGAAAAAAGGAACGCCTGCCTCTCCGGCTATTGCTTTTGCAAGTAACGTCTTACCAGTGCCTGGAGGTCCTACAAGCAGTACTCCGTGAGGTATTCTGCCGCCTAATTTAGTAAATTTTTTTGGGTCTTTTAAAAAATCTACAATCTCTTCAAGCTCCTGTTTAGATTCATCTATACCCGCAACATCTGCAAAAGTTATTTTTTTAGCGGATTCGTCCATTAATTTGGCTTTAGATTTGCCAAAAGACATTGCTTTTCCGGCTCCTCCCTGCATTTGTCTCCAGAAAAAATACCAGAATGCGAATAAAATAAGAATCATAGGCAACCATGATAATAAAAACGACATATACCATGGCGAACTCGGCACCGGTTTAGCAGTTATAGGCACCTTATGTTTTTCCAACAAAGGAACTAAACCGGAATGCGACGGGGCATACGATGTAAATTTTTTACCTGTTTTGAATATTCCTATTATGTTATGAGATTCAATCGTTATACTTTTTATTTTACCTTCTTTTATATTATTTAATAATGATGAAAATATTATTTTCTTCGGTTTAGGCTTATGGTGATTAAACATTGTAAATATAAATATCATTAAAAAAATAATAAAAACCCATAATAAAATATTTTTAATTTTGGGATTCAAATTAGAATATCCTCCTTAATTCTTTATAGTTTGTACTGCATAATTTATCTTAATTGTTAATATCATTCTGTTTTATATATAAACAGAGACCTGTCGCGCCGATGTTTTGCAAACCTGTATAAGTGTAAAGTGTATTCAGTATATCTTCAATATTAATACTATAATTATATTGCAAAATATATATTCAATATTACGTACGTCATATTTTAATATAAAAATATATTTAATATATATTCAATATTAAATATGTCATATTTAAAGTTTTTTTTCAATATAAATATGATAATAAAAACAAGAACACGAACACGACAAATATATTGTTTTTAAATTTCTGTTTACTATGCTGATAAAATGTGCTAGTTAGATATTTTTTTATTATTTCTTAATAATTTAAAATATCCGATGTTTTTTGTCGACTTGGATATTTTTATAATATCACTCATCATAATAAACCCTATCCAAACAATTTTACCGCCTGACAGAATAAGCGGCAAACTACGTCTGAATAATTCGGGTATTTTTTTGTCTATAAAAAAATTTTTAACTTTTTTTTCATTTTGCATCCCAAGTGGAATAAATCTGTCGCCGTTAATAAAATTTCTAATTTTTATAGGAAATACCAGTTTATCAAAATCAAACAATATTGCATTAGATAAATTCTGTTTAAATTTTTTTTTAATTAATTTATTTATAATCATTTTTGTGTTATTACTATTCAATTTTCCTATTACAAAATCAACATCTATTTCTTTTATGTGAATAATACACTTGTTAATTGTCTTTATACTACCTTCCTTTATACTAATAACCGGCTTGTTGATTGTCTTTTTTATAGTCTTTATATTATCTGCCTTTATACTAATAACCGGCTTGTTAATTGTTTTTATATTATTGTTGTTATTTTTAATAATATCATCATAATTAATTAAATATTCATAGTATTTATAATTTAAAGGAATATAATAATTAACACCATGGAAGTTGCTGAAATATTTATTATTTTCTATATTTTCAAAAATTATTTTTTCATAACTTTTAACCAACCTTACATTTTTATTAAGATTAAATAATATATTCGGTTTACTGCTTTTTATAATATTTAAAAGATTTTTAAAATTGCTGTATGAAATAAAATCTTCAGCACCATCTTTAATTGGGGACAGATGCCTATTTTTATGAAAATTTTTGGCTACTATTTTAAGGTCTTTATTGTTATTATCTATAATGTTAAGATTTTCAGAGGCAGTGTTAATATTATTTATATCGGCATAAACATCTTTAGTCTTATTTCGATTATCATATAGATGGCTATCGTTATTAATTACGTTATTATCACAATTTTGAAGACTGTTGTTGTTATTCGTTTCGTTCCTGCATATTGACATTTCATATAGAATGAGCTTAAACAACCTATATAGAACCGCCTCCGGAATTTTTAGCAACTGAAAGATATTAAAAGTTAAAATGCCGGAATTTTCATACTCCGTGCTTAAGTTCGTATTTTTAAAAATTTCTTTTGCATAATTTTCAATAAATTCATCATCTTTTCTAAGAACTTCCGAAGTTCTATATATAGTGTCAAGGAAAGATGGATTTATTTTTTTAAATTCTGGAATAATATTTAATCTTATATTATTTCTGAAGATATCTTCCTGATAATTAGTATAGTCCTCAAAAAATTTAATTGAATTTAAAATAGCAAAATCAATAATTTCATTTTTGGAAAATTTAATAAAAGGACGAATAATTATGTCATTTTTAACTTTTATTCCAGCTAAAGAACCGCTTCCGCCGCCTGTAATTACTCTCATCAAAAAATTTTCAGCAAAATCGTCAAGATGGTGAGCCGTAGCGATTTTATTGGCATGTATTTTGTCTGCAGTTTTATAAAGAAATTTATATCTGAAATTTCTTGCCGTTTCTTCAATGCTTTTTTTATTAATTTTTGACTCCGCAGGAATATTAGCCTTGTCAGTGTAAAACCGGATGGATAAAGTATCGCATAAATCTTTTAAATATTCAACTTCTTTATATGACGATTCTCTTATTTCATGGTCAAATACTGCGCATGCTATCTCAATACCCAATATATGCCTTAAAAAATAAAGAGAATACAATAAAGATAGAGAATCAACGCCGCCGCTGACTGCCGCAAGAATTAAATCCCCACGCTCAATAAGTTTGAATTCTGAAACAGTATAACTTAATTTTCTTAAAAAAAACGAGGTTCCTTTATTAAAATACGGCATTTATAATTTGCAGCTTTTTAACATATATGATTATAACGCTATTATTAGGTTAGGTATAATTTTGTAATCCTATAAATTTATTTTATAAGAGAATAAAACAAATAAAACATAATGACATAATGACATAATGTTAGAATTGCGAAGTTAATATTTTCTAATATTTACAATCATAATAAATTTATTTTTTGCATCTAATAGTGAATGAAGAAACGTAAAGTGGAAGCTCAGTTGTATCGGTAAATCCGGCGGCACTTAATAATTTAATTGCCTCAGGTGAGGAAAGCCTTTCTTCTGCAGGCGGTCCCATTTTCAATATTTTATCCTCTTTATCCCAGTCGATAAGAAATAAATAGCCTCCTGGTTTTAGTACCCTTTTTATATCGCGAAGATAATCTAATCTATGTTCTATCTCATGAAAAACGTTGGATATTAAAATAATATCCATAGATTCGTCTTCCAACGCAATGTTTGATTCTTCGCACTTTGTTAATATTGCGCAGCTTTTTTGATTTTTGCTAAAATTGGCACTTTCAATATTTTCTTTAATACAAGAAAGCATTTCTTCGCTGATATCTAAAGCATATATTTTTGTATCAATATTTTCAATATCGGCAATTGTTTTTATTAAAGGAATTGTAAAAAATCCGCTTCCGCATCCAATATCAGCTATTTTTATTTCTTTTTGACCGCTTTTACTTAATAAAGCATCAACAATTTTTTTAATTTCATCAATTGTATGCTGTGGCGGCATCAATTCATATCTTTCTTTAGAAGTTAATCTTTGATGGTTGGCAGGATTAAATTTATGCATTTATGGTAATATTCTCCTATTTTATTTCATTATATTCAAATGATGTATCGTAATAAGACCTGTTTTCAATCATTGTATGAACGGGGCATCTTTTAGAAACACGCTTTAGCTCGTCAATCTGGTCTTCGTCAAGATTTCCTTCAAATTTTATTTTTTTTGTAATTTTATGAGCATATCCGCGTTCAGCGTCAATGTTTGCGCCAGCGTTTTTAAGTTCTTCAACCCTGACTCTTTCATGAATTACGTCTATTTCTACATTTTTTAAATCATATTTCATTCTTTTTGCAAACATCATAATGACTGAAATTGTGCATGCTCCTTCCGCTCCCATTGCAAGCTCCACAGGGTTAATAGCAAGACAATCTCCGCCGGAACCTTTCGGCTCATCAGTAATTATTGTATGTTTTTCCGTTATTATCTGATTTTGTAGATTGTGAAGATGCTTAACTTTTACTGCTACCTTATCGCCCTCTGCCATATTATTCTCCAACGAGTTTATTTTTAAGATTTATCATTCATATTTAAACATTTCATTTAAAAATTATATTAAAAAATGCTGCACCAAAAAGTCTACTACGCTAATTAAGATAATAAATACTTTATTAATAAAAAAGTATCTGTCTATAATTATTTATAATTATTTCCAATTAGTTAATTGTCTCTATTTAGCACTGAATTAACAATCATTGAATCAATATTGTATCAATATTCTAAAAGTTCTTTTCTGACTCTTGAAATATCCGAAGCATTTAACTCAAATGGAAAACTTCTAATATTTCTGGGTGAAGAATCACCAAAAGGTCTGTTGCAGGCGGAAATTTCCGATTTTCCGGGGCATCCGGTAGTCCTGAATGCCGTTCCTGTTTCAACTATCATAGCTACATCTTTGAACGGAATTCCAAAATCCACTATTTTACCTTGCGCATCAAATTTCATATCTTCAGCATTACCCATATCATAATCAATAATATGCCGAGCCACCTGTACCCTTCTAAATTGACCCGCCGGACACTGCGGATGACTGTCTAATTTCGAACCTTTCTCCTGATAAAATGAAAATAAATGGGAACGAGCACCTATATTTCTTACATCCTGCATCCTATAAATCATATCCTTTTCAGTTTCTCCAAGCCCTACAACAAGATGGCATCCTACTTTGTTTTTTCCAAAAACAGACACGGAATAATCCAAAGTATCATTGTACTTATCCCATCTATGCGGACCTTTAACGCCTGAACCCCTATATTCGTCAAATAATTCAGGTGTAGCGCAGTCAAGAGCAACCGTAACCATATCTGCTCCGTATTCTTTAAATTTATCTATGTCGGAATGTTTAAGTATAGTAGGTGTTAATAGAATGGAAGTCGGACAATGAAGATTTTTAGTAAAATTCTGCAGCAGTGTAAAGGTATCTTCCTTAGCATTTTCATGAGTAATCATTGAGATGCATATTCTTTGAACAACGTCCTTTTTAGCAAGTGTGGTCTTGACTATATCTTCGGTCCTAAATGCAGGCCAATCAACTCTTATAAAACTTTTATCATTATAATTTCCTTCTCTAGATTTTTGCAAACCGCAATAAGCGCAATTTGCCCTGCATCCATCATCATAAGTTAAAAGAACATTAACACAGTGAAGACATGCATTCCTATAAAATAGCCCCGGCACCATTCCAAGTGTCATTGCTGCAGCAAGACTTATTTTCAGATATTCCGGCGAATTTTCTGCAGCATGAGAATCTAAATTTTCTTCAAAATGAATCGTTTCTAAATCGACGTTTGCGGCAGCCGTGCCTGTTTCATTATAATTCATATAAATTTCTCCATTTTTATTCATCTAAAAATCATATCTTAGTTTTTTATTTGCTTATAATCTTGGATAAATCTTGCAAAATATTTACATTGAGCAGGGTCTCGCCCTCAAATATGCCTTTGTATGCGTCTTCTTCTTTTTTATAATTATAGCATAAAGGGGAAGATATATCTATAAGTAAAGCCTTAATTCCCGAATCTTTAAAAGCTTTATTGCGTTTTATATAAAATTCTTTGCAGCAAAAGCCTATATATGAATTTATATTATTATTTTTTAATTTATTTAATGTTTCTACAAGATTTTCAAAATTAATTATTGTAATAGGCAGTAAATTAAAGTCTTTCGCAAATTTGTAAGCCGTACCAGTTTCACAATCGCCGCATATAGAACAATAGTCGGCATTTCTGAATTCACAACCTTTTTTTTTAGCGCAATAAGGCAATAAAATAGCTTTTACCGATTTTATATCGCATAGCTGCATTCCATTTACAAACATAAAGCGTGAAAGTTCGTCTTCATTAATTCCAAAATCATTAAGAAAGGCTATTTTATCTATTATATTGTTAATTATGTTAAAAAAATCTACTTTTGAAACATTCTGAAATTCAGGTGTATATTTTTCGAAAAATTCGTCTATTTTAAAAACTAATTCGTTAGTATCGCAATCTTTTAAAAAACTTTCTAAATCAGCGATAGCTCTCTCAGGTATAACAAAATAATCTCCAGTAAAATAAATATATTTTAGGAGTTTTCTTTTATAATCAACTTTAGCAAAAGTTTTAAATATTCCCCCGTTGCATCTGTATGTATCTTTAATTGTTTTAGTTTCTAATAGCTCGTTATCAGATGCATATACCCATTCGTCCGACTTATAGTACTTTTGATTTTCAAGTATATAATCGTGTTCTTCCGCGCTAAGTGTTCCATAATTGAACGGGATATTAAAATAGTCAGAAAATCCTTTTACAATCACAGACTTTACAGTTTCTAGAGCAGGAATATACCCAAGTATGTTCTTTAAAGAAGTTATCCTTGCGGATATGGAATCAAAATTTTTTGATATTAACTTTTCTACTGGAATCTTTAATGATTTTACCATGGATTCAGGATTAAAATCCAAAAGCAAGGTGCCTTGAAAAAAAAATATAGATGAATCATACGTCCCGCCGGTACCGGATATTTTTTTTCCTTCCACTTCAATATCATTTCTAGGTCTGAACTTTGCATTAATACCCAATTTATTAATACCGGATACAAATGCATTACATATATTTTCAGTTAAGTTTTGGAAATTTGCTGCTTTAAGAGTTTTTGAGGAAAAAACAAGCTCCCACCCTAATTGCGCTTCATCAAAATATATTGCTCCGCCGCCGGTGATACGGCGTCCTATATCAATGTTCTTATCATTACAATAATCTATTCTTATTTCATTGGACACAGATTGATGAAACCCTGCAAGCGTACAGGGTTTAAAAGTCAAAAAACGTAAAGTATCAGGAATCAAATTATCTTTTCTTAAATCAAGCATTGCTTTATCCATAGCGATATTATAAGAAAAATCTTTAATTCCGGTATCTATGACTCTGAACATTTTATTATTTAATATTAATTATTTAGGATTAATTATTTAACTTATTATTAACTATTAATATTAATTAGTTATGATTAATTATTTAACTTATTATTAACTATTAATTGTTTAATATTAATTTAACCGCCTATATTAATTTTAGACAACGCTTCTTCGGCAAAAATCAACGAACAACAGACATCGGAATATAAAGGTTTTAGTTCCAACTCTTTGCTGAAAGGGATAACGCCTTCGGAAGGGTATGCAATTCCATTTAATCCGGCTTTAACGGCAAGCTCCTCTATTTTAAATTTATTGAGCCCGTATGGTCTTTCGCAACCCAGTAAAACAGGAGTTTTAGCAAATTTTTCTCTGGCATATATAAAGACATCGCCTATTTCTTCAGGCTCAGGGGGAACTGCATTTTCCATTTTTGTATTACCCATAGGCATAAATCCTACAAGAACTAAAGAAGATATGTTGTACTTCGATATAATATCTATTGCGTTAAATTCACCTGCGATTTTGCCATGCTTCAAACCAATAACAACATGAGGCGAGCATGGAATATTTCTCTCAGATAAGTATTTTAAAGAATTGTCATAATCTTTAACCGCGGCTTTTAAGTGATAAACGGTACGAACGGTATCTTCATCGCCAATTATATCAAGCATAGCAGAATCAACACCGGCATCAAGCAGACCATCGGCTATCTCTTCCGTAATAATGCCGCAATGAACTATAACTTTTAGGCTAAAAT
Organism: bacterium; assembly: GCA_021809845.1. Taxonomy (GTDB): domain Bacteria; phylum SZUA-79; class SZUA-79; order Acidulodesulfobacterales; family Acidulodesulfobacteraceae; genus Acididesulfobacter. The sequence continues at coordinate 26,238 of JAJZJW010000011.1, forward strand.
CAGCCTTAATTTTTTTAATTGTGTCAATATAGGGCAAAATTTCTACAATACCATTAGAGTTCGAGCCGCCGCTTAGCAAAAAACCTTTACCTTTTGATTTAAAAATTTGAGCTGCTCTGTAATATAAATCATCGGTAGTTATTACAGAATCCATAGATTTCAATATTTCGGCATTACAGTGATCGCATTTTAAGGAACATGAACTGCCTGTTATCGACAACGGAGGAAACGAATCTGATTTTTCATTTTTAAAATCTTCTGTTTCATAAGCTTTTATACTAGGGGCATAAAAATGGATTACATTATCAAAATTATTTTTTCTTATATTAAAACTATTAATATATTTAGAGCTTATTTGTTTATCAAATTCATAATAACTCATATTATTTATCTCTTTTTTTTATTATCTTTTTTTGCAAATTATTTCTTCATCTTCTAATTTTTTTCTATACGCATTTACGGCAGTTTCACCGGTAGGCAATAAATTTATATCTGATGCAGCTTCAGGAAGAGGCTTTAATTTAACTAACCAGCCTTTTCCATAAGGGTCCAAATTAATTATATGGGAGTCTCTTTCTAATTCTGAGTTGACAGCGACTATCTCTCCTGAGAAAGGCATAGGAAACGGACCGACATATTTTCCGCTCTCAATAGTAGCAGCGCTTTTCCCTTTTTTTATTATTTTTCCGACAGCTTTAACATCGGCATACAATATTTTTCCGGCAAGTGATTGTGCAGGATCGGTCATTCCGAAAGTGAATGTTCCGTCATCGTTTTTTTTTCCCCAAACCTGATTTTCAATATCATAATAAAGGTCTTCGGGAATATTGCATTCATTTAAAATAGCCATTATAAAATATCCTCCCGTCTTAATTTAAAACAACGCGTCTATAAATGTTATATATAAACTATATAATACATATACAAACTGCATATACAAAATCATAATAAAGAAAAAATTTATTTTATTAATAAATTTAATCAGTTAATATTAATATTTTTATTAAAAATGGATTCAATAATTATATAAAAGAAAAAATTTATTTTATTAATAAATTTAATCAGTTAATATTAATATTTTTATTAAAAATTTACTCAACAATTATATACATGTTTAGTGTTAATTTACAGACGCATATAATTTAAACTATATAATTTTAACAATGAGGTTCAATTATTCGCATTTGATTCCGTCAGCTTCGATTTTTTTCTTATAAGCTTCTACAGCATCTTTTCCTGTCAGTAAATTTTTTTTATCTGCTTCAATATCGGAAGGCTTAATTTTACAAACCCAGCCTTTGCCGTAAGGATCGCTGTTAATAGGAGAAACGTCTGTTTTTAGTTCTTCATTAATTTCAAGAATTTCTCCGCCGAAAGGTGCAGGAACAGGACCGACATATTTTCCGCTTTCAACAGTAGCGACAGATTTTAACTGAGCAACTTTTTGTCCTACTTTTTTTGGAGTTATGTACAAAAGTTTTCCCGCAAGGCTTGCCGCAACACTTGTCATACCCATTAAAACTGTACCGTCAGATTCAATTTTTCCCCAAACATGCTTCTCAATATTGTAATAAAGTTCCTCTGGAATATCACATCCATTCATTTTAGCCATAAGATTCTTTTCTCCTTAAAATAATTTTTTGTTAAATTTTGAAATAGATAATAAAATTTATAAAAATTATGATACTACATTTTTATTTGCTTGACAATAAAAACTTAAAAAAATTTGACAAAAGTTAAAAATTATTTTCAAATATATTCAAAAAAAATTATCAATAATTGAATTAATAATTATTAGTTAAAAATTATTTTCAAATCTATTTAAAAAAAAATGCCTATAATTTAATTAATAATCATTAAACTACTAATTAAAAGATAGGCATAAAATAATATATAAGATAATCTGAATTATAAGCTTATTATCTTATGGTTATAGGTTCTCAATATAAAACTTAAACCAATCCTTTAGATTTTAACACTTCCATCGGATTAGAAATAGGATCGGTCAGCTTTAAATCTTTAGCAGATTTTCCCATAGCAAGACCTATCAATTGTGTAAAATAAACAACCGGAATTTTTGCATCATTTCCGTGAACTTTGACTATTTCAGGCTGTTTTATATCTAATGCAGCTCCGCATAACGGGCATGGAAGAGCTAAAATGTCAGCGCCCGCTTTTTTTGCAGCAGATAAAATAGTAGCCGATAATGTTGCGGATAATGATTCATCCTGAAGGGCATGAGCTCCTCCGCAGCATGATGCAGCAGCATCAAATTTTACAACCTCAGCTCCGGTAGCAGCCAGAAGTTCATCCTGAAAATATGGATTTTCAGAATCGTCTCTATTGCTTTTATAACCGGTTTTAGTTATAGTTTTAGGTCTTTCATATAGACAACCGTAATAAGAGGCAACTTTTAAACCTTTTAAAGATTTTTTTACTGCGTTTTTTACTTTTTCGGGTCCTACTTCATTATAAAATAATTCAAGAAAATGTCTAACGTCTAAATCACCTTCATAAGAGCCGTAACCGACGTCTTTTAAAAAACTTATGACATCAGATTTGGCATTTGCATTTTCATTCATAGCAGCGTTAGTTCTCAGCAAACTATGATAGCAGCCATTACAAGGCGTTACTACCGCGTCTACATGGAATCTGCCTTTGGCAGAATCCATAACCCTAGCCGGAAGCATATATGAAAGTTTCTCATTGGAACCTTTTGCTTCTAGCGCTCCGCAGCAGTTAAAATCATCTACTTCCATTAATTCAATGCCAAATCCTTCGGCAACTATCTTTGTTGATTCGTCATATGCTCTTGCCATTCCCTTTAGTGAACAGCCTGGAAAATAACCTAATTTCATTGTAATTCCTCCTTTAACCTCTGGGAGACTTTTTTCCAATCTTTAATTTTGCCTCCAAATAGTTTGATTCTCCCGCTTGTAAACATTTTAAAGCCTAAGGATAATTGATCACCGCTCATCATATCTTTAAGTCTTCCAGTTTTTGAATAGAAATCTTTAACTATTTTGACTTCATCTATTCTTCCATCGGTAAGAACTTCATCCATGAATATTTCATCAAAGGCTTCATCATTCGTAAGTTTTCCAAAGACTTTTCTGTCTTCAAGGAACTTTGCAATTGCTCTCACAACTTCCTGGGTATTAACACCTTTAGGACATCTGTGAGTGCATCTATTGCAAGAAACGCATTTCCATACTAAGTCTTTATAATCGGACACTAAAATATCATAATGTCCTCTTCTGACAAGATTTATAAAGCCGCGCGGATTAAATTTGTCGACAAATTCCGGCAATGTGCAGCCTCCGGTACATGTTCCGCATTGATAACACCTAGCAATTGTGGAACCGCCGGGCAATTTTTTAACCTCGTCAAGAAATTCTGTAGTAACATCTTCATATAATATTCTTGACGGCATGAACTCTTTCCAAATACCTACGAGCTCTACGCCGTCAATGACCATTTTATCAGTATTTTCCGCCATATTAACTCCTTAATTATTTCTTTGTTAGAATTTTAATTTCTTCTAAAATTATTTTAAAGATGAAGCGACTTTTGCAGCTACGGCAGCGCCTTCAACTATGCAATTTTCTACATCCAACGGACCTTTATCTGCACCGGCAATGAATATTCCGGCTTTTGAAGATTCGTTCGGGCTTAGAAAATCATCTTTTGGTGCTAAATAACCGTACTCATTTTGTTTGATACCAAGTATTTTAGCCGCTTCAATAGTGCCGTCTCCGGGTGCCTGTCCTGCCGCTAAAATTATCATATCAACAGAATGTTGAATAGGTCTGTCCATAATAGTTTCTTCAGCTCTTAAAGATAATTGCTCATTTTTTAAAGTTACTTCTGCGCCTCTTCCTCTTGTAAAGATAACTTCATATTCTTCCATAGCTTTTCCGTATAATTCTTCCCATCCTCTTCCAAACATTCTCATATCCATATAATATACAAAAACTTCTGTATCAGGATATTTTTCTTTAATTTCTATAGCCTGTTTTGTCGAAACAACACAGCCTACTCTACAGCAATATGGATTTCCAACCTGCTTGTCTCTTGAACCGACACACTGAAATATTGCCACTTTTTTAGGAATTTTTCCATCCGACGGTCTTTTAAGTTCGCCTTTTGTTGGTCCGTTTGGATTAAGTAATTCTTCAACTTCTGCATTTGTAACTACATCTTTGAATCTGCTGTAACCATATTCTTGTTTAACGGTTGGATCAAAATGCTCAAAACCGGTAGCTACGACGATTGCGCCAAAGGTTTCTTCAGCTTCGCCTTTTGAATTTTTAATCTTAACTTTAAATTCAGGTGCATTACCGGACAATGCGGTGATTGTAGAATGTTTAAGAACCTTAATATTAGAATTACTTTCTACATTCTTAATAACAGGGTCAAGAACTTCACTTACTAAACGCATATCAGGCGCTAATTTATAATACTTGTGTTTAGCAACCTGCCCGCCAAGAAAGTCTTCCTTTTCTACTAATGAAACATTGTATCCCATTTGTGCTAATTCATGCGATGCTTTAAGACCTGTAACTCCTCCGCCGATAACTAAAACTGTTTTCACCTTAAAATACCTCCTTGTTAATGAATAATATATTTAAATAGTTTTTTTGGCAATATCTCATATATAATATCAAAATTAGATATAAGACAGAATCAAGCACTGACATAGCAAAACTCAACTTGCTGTTTCAGGAGAATATGCCATTCTTGTGTAAATTAATTTATATATATTTATTAATAATGTGAACCGCACCTTACCTTACGGAAGGGGCTTCGTTTAGTCCGTTGCAACCTCTATATGAGGAAACATCATGTTTTATGCAACCTCAGTTTCCGACGCTATGGGTTTTTTAAGTGGATAACCCTTCCCGCAGTTCTTGCGGTAGTATCGCCTTACTGGCGATGTTTTAAAACCATTGATTGACTACCATCCCCTATCCTGCGAAAGGGGACTTTCCGACAATGTTAGTTAGATAAAAAATATTATATTAATTAATTATATGAAATTCCCATTTTATCAAGTAGCGGTTCCACAGGCGTAACATGGAAATTCAGACCTGCTTCTTTAAACGGATGAGCTCCTAATGCCAATGCCGCAAGCTGGGAATAAAATATAACAGGATAATGATAATCTTCTCCGACAGCCTTTTGAATCCACTGAGTTTTATCAAAGGTCGTTCCGCATCCTGTGCAATTAACTAATATCATATCAGGATTAACTTCTTCCTTAATAGCTTTCAGTTTGATGTTTTGAGCTGATCTAGTAAATTCTCTATTAACAAGAATATGTCTGAAACCAAATCCGCAGCACATAAACCATTTAGAATATTCTTCCATCTGAACGCCAAGTGTCGAAGCCAGACCGCCTACAACAATAGGTCTTTTACCGCCTATTATGTCATCGGAAACCTGTTTAAAGAAATGGCAGCCGTAATGTTCAACTCCAACTAAGCCTTTAATTCCTTCAAGTCTTTTAGGATCGGCATTAGCTAAAATCTTATCTCTTAAAGCATATGCGATTTCGCTGTCATGCACAATTTCTTCAGGAATTACCAATTCTCTGCCTAACTTTGCAAGTATTTTTTTAACTTCATCTCTTAGTTCTTTATTGCCGACAAGCAAATGTCTCATTTCAAGATAATTTCCAAAGCTCGTAACACAATGAATTGTGAAGTTATAGCCTTCTTCATAAGCTCTATGCCAGTTTCTTGCCGCGACAGCTCCAAGCTGAACTAGGTTTCCAAGACCGGATGCATGGTAATTCCAAGCAGTACAGGAAGTTTGCTGCATATCGTTATAATATTTAATTCCAAGTTTGTCCCTGTAATAGAAATTAGATCTTGGAACGCCCGGCAAGTTTGCACACTGCCCGCAGCTCTTATGCTGATAATGCATATCCAGAGGAATCTTCTTTTTAATTCCGTACATAACTTCTTCTTCCTTGTACGGTCCAATAATATGACCGATTTTAATTTCTCCTTCTTCTTCCAGTTTTTTCATTTCCGCTCTTATATCATGTACATGATAGCTCATTCCTTTTCCAGGATTAATGGCGGTTTTAACGTCGTTTATTTCGTAAGACATCGATAATGCCCTCCTTGTTAATTTAATATAGCTTTCTTTTTTTTAATGTTACGTTGTTAATGTTATTAATTATCAATTATGATATCTAAATATGTTATTTAAATTTAGATAGATATTATACTCAATACTTCTAAAACTTAAAATATTTACTACTATCTATTTTTTAAAATCAACACAACTTGTAAAACTTAAAACTTTAAAATATTTACTACTCTTTATTTTTTTAGAGCAGCTCAACTTGTAAAACTTAAAACTTTAAAATATTTACTACTCTTTATTTTTTTAGAGCAACATAAATTTTCATAATAACACAACATACAAAAATTTATTTAAAGTAAATAATAGTTATATTTTATTTTCCTGCTGCAGCTAACTTAGCTTTTTTTGCTTCAATTCTGGCTTCCATTTCTTCCTTTTTATCTTCCATGTCGTCCTGCACTATATCAACCAAAAACGGGAACACTGTTCCTACTTTTTCCAATGCGCCGCTTTCTTCCCAAATTCTTTGCATTTCATAAATTGTAAAATCTTCAGCCGCCCATGCTCTATCGACGACGTTCATTCCTGGAAATCCCTTAAAAAGTTCTTCTCTCATTTCCATTTTTTTTGAAGATAATTCAATCATTCTTGGACCCCAATCAGGAAAGGCATCCGGAGACAACATGTCAGGTGCAAGCTGATTTCCGCGTGTTAAAACTAATTTTGCTATTCTTGTGTAACCCGCAAGAGCTTCTGCGGCTAATCCCTCTCTTACTGCAATTTCTCTCATGGTCATAACGATATCGGCTGCTGAATTTTCTTTTGGGCATCTGTATTTGCAGCTGAAACATTGAGCGCAATTCCATATTTTGCTCTTCATGTATTCTTCGATAGTCTCTTCATCACCCTCTATCATCATCTGACACACTTCGCGTGGAGAGTAATCATAAAAAGCAGCTGCAGGACAGTTTGCAACACAGGTACCACAATTAAGACAGCCATGCAGAGATTCTTTAATTCGGAAATCTTTCATGATTTCTTTATAAAAATGTCCTCCTTTGGTACTTTCAATCTTCTCCGTAATCGGATTTTTTGCTTCTTCACTCATTTTAGAATATCCTCCTTGTTCATAATTCTTATTTAATTGTTAGACTGTTAACTATTTATAACGCTAAGTGATATAAACCTGCTAATATAATACTAAGTGAAACGAACTTGCCAATATAATACATATAATACTAAGTGAAACAAACTTGCCAACCTAGCTGACAAAACAGCAGTGGGATTTTTAGCCTTTATAGCTACTGTTGCTTGAAGCAGGCTGAGATATTTTTAATTCTTTTAAATCGCTGGCTTTCTGAACATCTTTAATGTCTTTTATAAGCTGACTTATTTTGGTATTTTTGAGAAAATACAGCAATTTATTATCTTCCCTCTTAAAATCTACCATATTTGTATTTCTTAAAACCGATAAATGCTGGGAAATATTGGATTGGGATTTTCCTAACACGGAAGATATGTCATTCACACTAACTTCCTGATCGCAAACTATGCAAAGAATGCCGAGTCTTGTGGGATTTGATAATAATTTAAATATATTAGCCAATTCTTTGCATTTATTATTTAAATTATTTTCGTTATCGCAATAATTTTGATTCACTTTTCAAACCTGATTTTATAATTAAACAAGACTTTTCAAATTATTTAAATTATAATTATTAAATTAAGCAACTATTAAATTTAGCAACTATTAAATTTAGCAACTATTAAATTTAGCAACTATTAAATTTAGCAACTATTAAATTTAGCAACTATTAAATTTAGCAATTATTAAACATTATTAGTCTAATTTTCAATATCCGTATATTCTAAATATAGAATATACTAATCCAGTTTGTCAAGCAAAAAATAAAAAAAAATTTAAAAAAAAATTAATACATATATAACTTATCGTTTTTATTTGTTTTTAAAGCGACTAAAATTATAAATAATTATATTTATCAAAAAATAACATTTACTAAATAGATATTTGTTTGACCACGAGCTATATATAGATACATAAAATTATGTATTCTATATATAATAATATGTCAAAATATAAAAGAACTAGAAATTATTACAAATGAGGATTTACAAGTTGGGATTGATAATTGATTCTAAATGCGTCCTAATAAATTTATTAGAATTATGATAAATTAGGATTTATAAATTGAGATTGATAATTGATTCTAAATGCGTTCTGAGAAATTTATTGGAATGAAAAAGTTCTGAAAATACATCAACCATGGAAAATGGAGAATTTTTTATTTGATTCTGCATCATTTCATTAAAAAATTTTTTAGTTATTTTTAATGATTCAGACGATAATTCGTTAAAATCATTTAAAAAATTATTGACATAACTGTCTAAGTCTTCTTTTTTTAATACATTCGTTAAAAAGCCGAAAGAATGCATTTCTTCAGCAGAAAATCTTTTGCCTGATAATGCAATTTCTTTTGCCCTTTGAGCGCCAATCAAAAAAATGAGCCTGCTTATTAATGCGGAAGGGGAAACAATGCCGCATCTGACAGAGTAATCGGCAAATGTTGATTCAATTGTCGCAAATTTGAAATCGCAGGCGGCTGTTATATCAAAACCTATTCCTGAAACTGTTCCCCCAATTTTTGCAATAACCGGAACCTCTATATTTTCGATATGACTAACAGTTTTATTTAAAACAGTGGTAAAATACCTGGCGTCGTTTTTATCTAAGTCTTTAATCTTTTTGATAGAAGGACCGACGGCAAAATATTGCGGGTTGGAACTTTTTATTAATATAGCTCTTATGCTGTATTGCCCCAAAATTTGTTCTGTGATTACTTTAATAAGTTCATTCATTTCCTGTATATATAATTCGTTTTTATCTCCGAAACTTAAATCTACTATACCTATATTATTTTGTGTAATTTCAAAATTAACCGCCATGATTTAACCTCATTTATTTATAATTCCTTTCTTTATTATTATGTTACCTCCGCAGATTGAAAATAACGGGGGCAAATGGACTTTAGCTATTATTTCTTTTTTTATTATTATGTTATCCCTTTATTATTATATATTTCTTTTTTTATTATTATGTTATCCCTTCATTATTATATATTTCTATCTTTATTATTATGTTATCCCTTAATTATTATATATTTCTATCTTTATTATTATGTTATTTCTTTATTATTATAAATTTTCATGAGTTTCTTCTTTATGCCATGACTTTTTTTCAAACATGTAATAAATAACAGGAATAACTATCAAAGTTAGCATAGTAGATGCAAACATGCCAAAAATTAACGACCACGCCAGTCCGTTCCAAACCGGGTCGGTTACAAGTATTGCCGAACCGAATATTACGGCGAGTGCGGTGATTAGTATCGGTCTGAATCTCATAGAGCCGGCTTCCACGAGAGCATCTATTATATCATAGCCTTCCTTTTTTTTATTAGTAATAAATTCCAGCAGCAAAAGAGAATTTCTTATTACTATACCGGATAATGCTATTGCGCCTATCATTGATGTAGCCGTAAAATAAACGTTTATAAATGCAAAACCGGGCATTATACCAATCATTTCCAGAGGAATTGCGCCCATTAAAATTACAGGCAGCATAAATGAACCTGTATATCCTACTAAAAGGACATATATAAGCAAGATAGCAATCAGCATAGCAGCGCCTAACTGGGCAAAAACTTTTAAGGTTAAATGCCATTCTCCGCCCCATCTTATGTGATATCCTGCCGGCAAAGGGTGCTTTAGAAAATGCAATATTAAGCTTATATTGGCATACATAGGGCTTCTTTTTACAACTTTGCCGTAGACGTAAACTACCGGTTTTAAATCTCTGTGATAAATCATATTTGTTAAATATGTGTATTTAATTCTGACAACCGAATTTAAAGGAATCAGTTTATTCGCAGCAGGCGCAAAAATCCATATATTCGATAAAGAACCTGCATTTTTTCTGTAATTTAGAGGCATCCTTAAGAAAATATTAACCTGATGCAGATGATTTTTAATATGCAGCGTCCCTGTTGACATGCCGTAGTTTAATAAATAGAGCGTCTTTGCCACCATTTCGGTATTTATTCCAAGTAAGGCAGCTTTTCTGCGCCTCAGTACAACTTCTATTTTCTTTATAGGTTTTTTATATGACGAATTTACATCCGTCACGCCTTTAGTAAGTTTCATTTGTTTTTCAACTGCCAATGACAGCTTTTCCTGCTCATTATAATTGCTGCCGTAAATTTCTGCAACGATGGTAGATTTAACCGGAGGTCCGGGTGGGCTCTCCAGAACTTTTATTGTTGCATTATATTTTTTTCCGATTTTATGCACAACCGGCAAAATATTTAAGACAAGTTGATGCGAAGACGTATTCCGTTTATTTTTATTTACCAAATTTACGCTTATTTCAGAAAACCAGCTCGCATTTCTAAAATCGGAACCTCTCAATAAACCTGAAAAATTAATGACTGAAGGTGTTCCGACATCTACCGTATAATTTTTAACCTGTTTTATTTTCTTTAAATAATTAATTACATTCATTGTTACTAAATTAGTTTTTTCAAATGACGAACCTGGTTTGGTATTTATAGTTATAAGAAAAGTGTTAGTGTTGGCAACCGGCAGCATTTTAAATTTCACTAATTTAACAATGGGTAAGGAAATAGAGGCTAAAAACAAAACTATTATAATTCCTATAAAAATAACCCTTTTTTTCTTGCTGAGAAGTAAAGGGGTAATAATTTTAGCATATAAATTGCCTTTACCTTTTTTATTTTCAGCCTTTTTCTCCTTTTTTTTAAGAAGTTCAAATCCTTTGTTTGTTGACATTAATTTCAGATAAAACCATGGAACAATGGATAATGCGACAAACAAAGATACTATCATGGATATAGGTACGTTAAACGGGATAGGTCTCATATACGGACCCATCATTCCCGTAACAAAAAGCATTGGTATAAAAGAAGCTATAACAGCAAGGGTAGCAAAAAAATTAGGATTTCCGATTTCGTTGACCGCATCTATAACGTAAGTAGGCAATATATTTCTTTCTCGCGCAAAAACTCTTTCAATATTATCAACAACAACTATTGCATTGTCAACCAATAATCCTAAAGCCAGTATAAGGGCAAACAACGTTATTCTATTTAATGTCTGGTGAAATACAAAAGCTATGCCGAGGGTCAAAAAAAGCATTAATGGAATTGTAAAAGCAACAACAAGCGCTTCTCTCCAGCCTAATATTAAAAGAAGCAGCGTTATAACAATAGCAATACTTAAAATTAGTTCAAACAATAAATTATTAACAGCATTATTCGCCTTTTTACCGTCATTTCTTGTTATAACATAATGCACTCCCGCAGGCATAACAGTTTTGGCTATATAATGAAATTTATTCAATACATTGTTTACTACCGTAACCGCATTTGTACCTCGCCTTTTAGCAATGGCAATAGTTACTGCCGGATATAAACCTTTTAATTTTTGTATAATTTTGTCATGAGTATTTATTTCAGAATAATTTTTTCCAAAACCGATTTCAGATAAAAAATTTAAAGATTTATATGAATATTTGACTTTTGCAATATTTTTTAAATAAACAGGACGACCATGCTCCACTGAAACAATAAAATTTTTGACGGAACTTACATGGTGAAAATAACCGCCAGCGGTTACAAATGCTTTTTTATTATTATTTTGTAAAAACCCGACAGGCACAGAAACATTTGTATTCTTTAATTCCTGTGCGAGCATCAATGGAGAAATGTTATACGCGCTCATTTTAACAGGGTTCAGATACACATTGAGCTGTTTGTATCTGGCGCCGTTCAGAAATGTCACTCCCGTTCCATGAACAGCATCTAATTTATTTAAGACCCTGTCTGCTATTGTGGTTAATTTACCGTTTGAAAATTTTTTGCTCCATAGTGTTATGTCAAGTATCGGAACATGATTTACATCTATAGGTTTAATTAACGGACGCATCACGCCTTTGGGCATTTCATTAAGATTTGAGAAGACTTTATTGTAAACATCAACTAAACTTTTATTTCTGTCAGCATTCACATGAAATTGAACCGTAACCACAGATTCGGAATTCGTAGAAATGGAGTAAACATGCTTGACGCCCGGAATCTGCCACATTTTCCTTTCAAGCGGGTCACTGACCAAATCTTGAACTTCGTTTGCGGTGGCACCGGGAAACCTGACAATAATATTTGCCGCAGGAACTATTATTTGAGGATTATACTGTCTTGGAGTCAACAAAATTGCAATTACACCGAAACCTATGATAAAAAATATCAACAGAAGCGTAATCTTGTTTTCTATAAAATATTCGGTTATTTTAGCGCTAAAATTTTTTTCCATATTTAAAAAACTCCAACTTGCTATATTATTAATTAATATAATATGTTTGAACTAAAATATATTTGGACTAAAATATATTTAAACTAAATATTTAAACTAAAATATATTTAAACTAAATATTTAAACTAAAATATATTTAAACTAAATATTTGAAGTAAAATATATTTAAACTAAATATTTGAAGTAAAATATATTTAAACTATATGTTTGAACTAATTCGCCATATAGAAAACTCGCATTATTTTTGATATACTGGCGAAACGTAATCCCCGCTTTTTAATTTATTTATTCCTGATGTGATTACCGTTAAACCTGGCTGCAAACCATTTAGAATAATTATGTATTTTTTGTTATAAACAGGACCTTTTTTAACAGGCTGAAACATAACTTTCCCCTGTTTATTTGCTATATAAACACCGTATATGCCCAATTTTCTAAACATTGCCGATGAAGGAATAATCATAGCTTTTGTCTGTCCGATTTTAAGATAAGCTACACCATACATGCCTGGTAATATATTTTCCGAAGAAGTATTTAATATTTTAATCCTTACTAGCACGGTGTGAGAATAAGGATTTGCAGACTTTACCACTGTGATAATTTTGCCTTTTATTTTTTTATTTATGGAATTAATTTTTAAATTAACATCTCTATTTTTCAATAAAGTTTTATAATAATTTACATTAACATTTGTTTTAAATATTATTGAATTTACACTTTGTATAGTCAAAAGTATTTGACCTGGCGATACTAGATTTCCGTCAGAAACATTTTTTTGTGTAATTGCGCCTGTAAGAGGCGAATAAATATTTTTATATTTAAGATAACTTAATGCCTCATTTAAATTAGCTTTTGCAACTCTATAGCTCATATGTGCATTGTCAAATGCTTGTTTTGAAATTGAATTTTCTTTATATAGCCTTTTGAGCCTTTCAAAAGTTGTTTTCGCATTCAAATAATTAGCCTTTGCAGCAAAATATTTAGAACCTATCGCAGGAGCGCTGATTTTAAGAAGCAGCTCTCCTTTATGTACAAATTCGCCTGAGTGAAGCGGGTCATAACTAACATAACCCATTATATGCGCAGATATTATACTGCTATTTAAGGAATAGACATTTCCCGGAGAACTTAAATACTTATTTATTGTTTTATATCTCATTTTTATAGCTGATGCTTTAAATATATGTTTGCTCTGCTTAATATGAATCTGTTTTTTGGCACATCCGGAAAAAATAATAGGCAGCATAAGAAGTAAGAACAAGGCAAATAAAAATTTTAAATTAAATCTTATTTTATAACTTTTAATATTTAGTCCAGCCATATTTTTTACCTCAGTAATGTTATATAATTTTTATATAATTTATTTTTATATAATGCTCTATTATAATAATATAACAGATTTCACAAATATACGACTAAAAAAATAATATATATATAAATATACATATATATATAATATAATTTATATTTTAAAACATGTCAAGCCTAAAGTTGCATAAACTGCATTGCGCACTTGGATTAAGTTATTTGAAGATTAAATGGCTACATGTTATACATGTTAACAGTATTATAAATTCCCCACCCAAAAATTAAATTTTAAGTTAATATATCTCTTTATTTTAAAATTAATTGTAAATTAATCTTTAAAAAAAGAAGCAAAGGGCATCCCCCCCCTCCTTGAACCCCAAAGACAATGTAAATAAATTATATAACATTAAAATAACAAATTAAAACGTAGCGGGTAATAATTGAATGGGATTGACATGATTTATTAACACTAAATAAACTGCTCTAGTGATGCTCTCGCTGCTTGATTAACACTAAATAAGCTGCTTTAACGATGCCCTCGCTATTACAGCTACAGCAGCTTTCTTGCAGCTTTAGCAATGCCCTCGCTGCTTGTCGGATGCTGATTAGGAAGGCTCGCTATTATGCGGACGTCTAATGAATTTTGTATTGCGGTAACTAATTCGCCAATTAAAAGTTCGGCGTCTATTCCTATAACCCACGCGCCAATAATTTTTAATGTCTTAGCATCAAAAAATTCTCTTATTTCTCCATCCAATTCGTTATAAATTTGAGCTTTCGCATCTGCGACAAAGTCGTATGAACATTGAAGGATATCAATGCCCATTTTTTTTGCCTGTTCAGGCAGGATACCAGCGTATGCAGCTTTTGGAAATGTAAAGACGGTAGTCGGTACTGCATTGAAATCCATATAATCTACAGGCGTATTGTCAGCGAAAATATTATTGGCACACACTAATGACTGACGTTCGGCAGAGTGAAAAAGCATTGAAAGACCGTTCACGTCTCCCGATGCGTAAATATGCGGAATATTAGTCTGAATAGCGCCGTTAATTTTTATCCTGCCTTTTGCATCGAAATCAATGCCTATTTTATCCGTTCCTTCCGGTATAACAGGTTTTCTCCCGTATCCCATAAGAACTAAATCGGCATTAATTGTTTTTAGAACGCCGTCTTTAGTATATGAAACATTATAATTATAGCCGCCATTTACGCCGATTTTTTCAATTTTTTTAATTTCCGTTCCTAATTCTAACTTAATTTTAGAATCTAATGAATTTTGAATAAGCGAAGCAAATCTTTCATCTATAGCCGTAAGTATTCTTTTACTTCTCTGAATGATAGTAACATTAACACCAAGCTCGTTGAAAAAAGTTGCGGTTTCAACTCCGATATACCCCGCTCCGAGTATTACAATAGATTTTGAAAGAGTTTTAATCTTCGTATTAAGAATATATAATTCAGTGCTGGTAATACAGTGTTCAGCCCCTTCAACCGGAAGTATATAAGGCGCTGCCCCGCTAGCAATTATTATATTATCTGCATTATAAAGTGTTTCAGAATCTTCATTAGTAACTTTTACGATATGTTCATCAACAAAAGAAGCAGAGCCTTTAATAAGTTTTAAATTTTGCGAAACTTCTTCAAGTTCCTTCGCATGCTGAGCATATCTGAATTTCTGAACATTATCCTTAAAATCAATAATTTTTGAGTAATCAAATCCGATATTATCGCCTTTTAAACCAAAATATTCCCTCTTTTGCACAAGTTTATATACCTCTACAGCTTCTCTGACCGCTTTTGAAGGGACACACCCCTGCTCTAAACAATTGCCGCTCATCACACCTTTGCTGTCAATCATAACAACCTTTTCCCCAGCTCTGGCAATTCTAAATGCAGCCGGATATCCGCCGCCGCCGGCGCCTATCGTGAGTAAATCTACATGCTTCATCAACAACTCCTCTCCCTTAATTAACTTAATATTATAACTACAATATTTTTAAAAAACAAATTTTTGGTTCTGCGGTAATACCGGCAATTTTTTTAAGCCGTTTTTTGCCTGATTCGCCGTAAAAATTACCCCTGCGCTTAAAAGTCAATATCCTTACTTAAATAATATCCCGAAAATCTGAAAAGTCAAAAATCGAGTTAATAAATATTTATTATGACTATCAGCTTGATTTTGCAAAAGAAATCAGGAAAAAGATTAATATCGCAGTTTCATGTGTAGAACTTATTACAAAGCCGGCATTTGCCGATATTATCGAGATTAGCAGAGAGTTATTAAGAAATCTTGACTGGCCGCAGCATGCTGCATACAAGCTCGGCGCAGGTATCGAATGGACTAAGCAGTATTGGCAGTATTGCTGGTAAAAATTTAACTCAAAATTGCAAAAATTATATCAGACAAAAGCGGAATTAATGCGGCAACTAGGTTAATTTAAGTTAATTTAACTTTTAAAAAATAAATGAAACCGGATAGATAATAGTTTTTTTTAATATTTTGCCTAGTATATATACCTAATTGGTATATCATATGTTTTAAAAAAATCAATATTATTTTAACAAATAAAAATACTAATATTTGACTTTTATTTTTTTGCGGTATAATAGTAATATATATATATATATATATATAGCAAAACAATATTTTAAGAGTAGCGTTTGCTATTTTATAAATAATAATAATAATATAATTAGAAAGAGGAGGGGGTGAATAGAAATGAAAGGTATTAAGCTAGCAATAATAGCAATAATAATATTGGCCGTAATGAATTTAGTGAGTGCCTGCGGTCTTTTATTAGTAGGAGGCCTTGCGGGAACAACTGGTTACCTTGCGGCAAAACAGGGGTACAAAGTCCAATCGCCCGTCACTAAGAAGAAGTAAAAGAATTAGTTTTTTAAAAATCAAAAAAAAAAGGAGTGAAATCATGAAAGATTTTAAAAAAATTTTATTTATTTTAATTTTTGCCTGCCTGTCGGTGTTCATCTATCTGCCGAAAGCTTCGGCATCGACACAGACATCGGCGCAGCAGGATATCAGAATATCTATGCTGCCTAAAATCCCTGGTTATAGAATCGTTGATGATTACGGCGATTATTTTACAAACAGCCATATCAACATTAAAAATATAGTTAATTCTATAGAAACTCAGGCGCCGAGTCTCGGAGCCAATGCCTGCATAAGTTTAAGATTACTATTGATAGGACATATCACGGGAAACGATAATCTTAAGCATGCCGCTTTCATAGGTTATTGCGAGTATGTAAAGGTTGTTCCCAAAAAAATGAATAAATACCAATACCCGGCAATGAAGTGATATTTAAATAGGAGAATATCTGATGTTCACTATTATATTGCTTATAGTTTTAATTGTCCTGTTTTTTACTGTGTTGCCGACATGGCCGCACAGTAAAAAATGGGGGTATGGTCCCGGCGGAGTTATCGGTTTAGTTCTGGTGATAGTTTTAATTCTTCTCCTGCTCGGCAGATTATAAATACCTTAATATTATGTATGGAGATTTATTATGACACCTTTAATCCAAGTAATACTGTCGCTGATAGTTATCGGCGTGCTCCTCTGGCTCGTTAACACCTATATACCTATGGCGTCTCCTATTAAGTCGATAATAAATATTATCGTCGTTATTGCTGTGATTTTATGGCTGTTAAGTTTTTTTGGGATTTTGAATATCTATTCCAGGTAATATAACGGCGGAATATGCATATTTCTGAGAGAAACATTAATTTCTCGGCTTGAGATTTATTTTTTCTGTTGCCGACACTCCCATAAAAATTGCACCACTTAAATGTTAAATACGCAAAAACAGTTATATGTACTTTTAAAGAATTTTTTTTCAGTAAATAAATCTTATTGCGAAAAAATCAACACGCTGTAAGGGCCGATAGAAACTGCCGCATGCCAAGGGAGCCCGTCTCTGCCTTCTGTCTCGGCTATAACATCAGTACTCGGATGGTTTTTAAAATCGTCATTGTAGCCTTGCCAATCGCTGTTAAAACGGAGCTTCCATAAACCTTTAGCGGGCATGCCGATAACGTAAGTATCCTGCGGTTCGTGGAAAAAGTTGGCAACTATAACCACATCGTCTGATTGTCCGCCCTTGTCCCAGCGGTGAAATGCAATAACCTTGTGCTCGTCATGCAAGTGATAAACTTGCGTGAACTGCCCGCAAAGACCGCGCGTATATCCATCGCCGTTGCGGCGTAGCCTGATGAGGTCACGGTACAATCTAACAATGCCATGAAAATCTTTACGTTGAGCCCAATCGACAGGGACCGTATCGCGAAACCATCCTCCTTCAAGAAACTCCTGCCCTTGGAATATCATTGGGATGCCCGGAGCAGTGAAAACCAAGGCAGCAGCCATAGTAGAACGTTTTTGTGCATACCAGCCCTTGGGGTCATTTGGACTGATTTCTTGCGGCACGCGTGCCTTGCCGTTTGCTACCTCATCGTGCGATTCGCTGTAAATAACACGGTCAAAAGCGTCATCGTTATATCGATATAAGATCGCGTCACGTATGGCAATCAACGAGCGTTGTTCGTCTTGCGGCGTAATAACTGCCTCACGGATGGGATGAACGAACATTGCATCCCACTGCGAAGCAAATCCTGCTCCGCCGGCTCCGGAGTCTTTAGTGAGCCATTTATTGTTTTGAAGATCCTCGGCTATAGTAATGCGACCGGGATATTTCTGAGCAATCTGCTCATTTATCCATTGGAGCAGACTCCAACCCTCAGGCAGATCATCATTATCTGAGCCGTCAACAGTTCTGATAAATTGAGTGCAGTCGAAACGCAAACCGTCAATATGATATTCTTCAAGCCACATTAAAGCATTATCCGAAAGGTACCTGCGTACCTCGCCGCGACCATAATCCGGGCGGGTTTCCCCCCACGGCGTGATAGCCCGATTGTCATTATAGAAGTAAATTCCTCCGCGATTGTTCTCAGACCAGCCGTCAAACTGCCAAATATCTAAGTCGCTGGGACCTAAGTGATTATAAACAACATCTAATATTACCGCTATGTTTTCATGATGGGCACGCTTGACAAACTTTTTAAACTCCAGAGGACCGCCGTAGTCGGTATCAATGGAAAAGATTTGGGATGGATTGTAGCCCCATGACTTGTCACCGGCAAATTCTCCTATCGGCATTATCTGGATAGCATTGATACCGAGATTTTTAAAATATCCTATACGCTCCGATAACGAGGCAAACTCACCCTTATGGTTAGTATATTTCTCGTCATTGAACGTGCCGACATGAAGTTCGTAAATGACAAGTTCGTTCCAAGGCGCAATCTTGAAGCTGTCACCTTCCCAGTCAAAGCTTGGATCATGAACGACAGCGTTTCCAACCGAGCTGGTTACTTCGCGGGCATAAGGGTCTATGCGCTTGAATTCGCCATTCGGCGTGGTCAGCAGAAACCTGTACTGATCACCGGCATGAGCCTCAGCCACATCAGCATACCAGTAACCATCCTCTTCGGCTTGCATGATATCTCTTTCGCCGTCAAATTCATTGAATGTTCCGATGACGGAAACTCTGCACGCATTGGGCGCCCACACGCGAAATGCGACCCCGCCTGAGCGGGGTATTGCCCCCATACCGTTTATTTTAGCTTTATTGCTCATAATATATATCCTCTGTAAGATTATTTATTTAGTTTGTCCCCGTAAATGTACTCTCATGAAATTCAATAAAAATTACCGCTTAGCTTTCGTCCTGCGGTCTTACAAAATTCTTTTAGAATTTTGCGTACTTATGTCTAAATTTTATAAAATTCTAGCTATTACGTCAATGTAAATTTTGGATTTTTTAATAACGGAATATCGGGGAACACTAATAATTAGGCTATTTAAAAAGGTTTTAAATGGCTCCCCGAGACGGATTCGAACCATCGACCCAGTGATTAACAGTCACTTGCTCTGCCGGCTGAGCTATCGGGGAATGAAAAGATTATTTTATTTCTAAGCGATTAAACAAGTATAATTAAAAAAAATTATCATGTCAATAATTTTTTTATGTTGATATATATTTTACTGTAATTATTTTATTATTATAAATTTTTTAATAAATAGTTTTAATTTAATTTATAATAATTTGACTAAAGTAGATAAAAACCCGCCGAGAGAATATTTTTAATAATTCGGCGGGTAGGAGGACATTAAATAAGGAGTTTGAAGATGAAAAACATTAAGCACACGTTCTATGGTGATAATTTCGCTCACCTTACCTATTATGTATTATAATATATAATTATATAAATGTCAAAATATATTTTTAGCTGCATTCATAAAATATGTTCTGATTGTATTTTATGTTTTTTTTTGGTATATTTTACGAGAAGGATTCTTCTCTTGGAATAGGCGGTTTAGAAATACCATAGAGTGAAGCAGGCAGTTTAAACATGCCTCGCAGACAACCGACGTTGATACCCCTAATTCCCTCCTATGGAGAATTATTATATAATATATTTATATATATTGCTTTCGGGGGTCAAGGGGGGTGTATGAAAAATTGTCTTATAATCTGTAATTTATATTTATATAGTTATAACCTATAATCTATAATACATAATGTTAATATTAAAACAACAAATTAAACACAAAGGAGAGAAATATTATGCCTTTTATATCTATTAAAATGCTGGAAGGAAGAACAAAAGAACAAAAAGAAAAATTAATCAAATCGGTATCTAAATCTGTTGCTGAATCATTAGACTTGGATATTTCGCATGTCTGGGTTGCAGTGGAAGATTTCCCGAAAGATGAGTGGGGTATGGGCGGAGTCCTCGCATCAGAAAAAAATAAATAACGCAAAAGAAAATTTAACTAACAAATTAATGCAAAATTGACATACCTTAACTTATAATTTTATTGATATAAACAACAATAAATGATAAATATTATATAAATATGTGAATTAAAAATAATAATTATTAATTTTACATAATATAATAAACTGTACAGAAAATAATATTAAGTATTCATATAATATAATAAACATAAAATAAAAAAGTGTAAAATATAAAATATGCTCTTATCTGAAATTAACAAAGAAACTAATAAAAAGCCGCACGTTTGTGTCTCTATAGGAAACATAGAAGTATCTAAAGTTATTTTTGTTATGGAATATGCTGCAAACAATAATTTTTCATGCGTTGAAATAAGATTTGACCTTTTAATAGACCTTCAAGAAGATTTACTTTTCAGCAAATACCTTCCTGAAATAATGTCATGCAGCAAAAAATTTAATTTGCCTGTAATAGCAACAAGAAGGAACATCCATAATAAAGGCAGCATAAATAGCAGAGCAAAAAGCGACTGCGCCAATTACTCCGAAAATATTGCAAGCAATACTGATATAATAGATAAAAATATAGCTGAAAATAAACTAGCCGCAACAAATAAATTATTATTTTTAAAAAAACTTATAGACAATGGAATAAAAACAGTTGATATTGAACAAGACACTCTCGACCATTATTTAATTGCCGAATTTATAGAATTTGCGCATAGTAAAAATTCTGAGGTTATTTTATCGGTGCATGATTTCAACTCTTTTATTAATTTAGAAAAAGCAATGCAATTTTACATTGAAGCAAGCTATCTGAAAGCAGATTTTTTTAAAATGGCGGCGCTCATTGCATCAAAGCAGGAAATGCTTGATATATTATTTATTTGCAACAAAATAAACGAAATCAGAAATTCAGATATTGAAAATTATCCTGAATTTATAATTTTCGGAATGGGGGACAAAGGAAAATTAACTAGAATTCTTTCATTAAATTACGGGTCTTTTTTGTCATACTGTTCAATAGACGATGGATTTGCCACCGCTCCCGGCCAGATTGATATCAATACATTTAATCGGATTTATGAATCTTGCAATTCTATAATACAATAAAAAAATAAATTATTACTATATTAATTAGTATATAATAATTACTATTATATTGATTAGTATATAATAATTACTATTATATTGATTCGTATATAATTATTATTATATTAATTAGTATATAATTATTATTATATTAATTAGCATATAATTATTATTATATTAATTAGCATATAATTATTATTATATTAATTAGCATATATAGTATGATAATAATGTAACGCTATAAAAATATAAGATATAAAAATATAAAAATATGGCAATCTTAAACAATTTATTAAAATCAAAAAAACTTGGAGAAATTTTAGTTGCTTCCGGTTTGCTTAACCCTACGCAATTAGAATATGCGCTTGCCGAAGCAAAAAAAAGAAATATAAGGCTGGGAACAGCTATAATTTCCCTTAATATCCTATCGGAAGACGAGATAATTAACGCTTTATCTCAGCAGCTTAGCATTAAAAAAATAGACTTATCCAAAATCGCCATAGACCCTGCAATAGGTAAAATTTTGCCCGAAGCTCTTGCAAAACAGTTTAAAATGGTTGCAATTAGTCTTTCAAAAAATGTCTTGACGGTAGTTCTATCAGACCCTTTAAATGTTTTTGCCGGTGATGCTCTAAAAAAAGCTGTGAACACTGATATTGAGATTGCGGTCGCAAGAGAACAAGAAATACTCAGAGCTATCGAGTTCGTGTATTCCGCAAAAGATATAATAAAAGCTGGTAATTCAGAGTATATAGCTTTGAATTTAAACATGGAATCGCAAAAATCTGGTACCGCTGCTGCTGCATCTTCCGTATCTTCCGTCTTTAATGCGCCTGCAGGCAATGAAATAAATAAAGAAATTATAGAATCCGAAGATATTAACATAATAAAATTAGTTAACGAACTAATAGTTTCGGCATCGGTAAACAAGGCTTCAGATATACATATTGAACCGTTAGAAGATGAAATTTTAATAAGAGAAAGAATAGACGGAGAACTTTTTGAAACTAAAAAACTTCCAAAACAATTTATGAATCCTTTGATTGCAAGAATTAAGATAATTTCTAACATGGACATTGCTGAAAAAAGAAATGCGCAGGATTCAAGATTTAATATTATACTTTCTGGAAAAGAACTTGACATAAGAGTTTCTATATTACCTACAATAAACGGAGAAAAAGCGGTACTAAGAATATTAGACAAATCATCCAGAATAAATAAAATATCTGAATCTTCGTATATAGATAATATAACTAAAGATAAACTCTTAAAACTTATAAATAAAAAATACGGTTTATTTCTTTTAACCGGACCTACCGGCTCAGGAAAAACAACGACTGCATATTCCATATTGTCAGAATTAAATAAAATAAATAAAAATTTGGTAACTGTTGAAAATCCGGTTGAATATAAAATAAAATATATAAATCAGGTTGAGGCTAATCTTAAAGGAGGAATGTCCTTTGCCAATATTTTAAGGTCAGTTTTAAGACAGGACCCCGACATTATATTTGTCGGAGAAATAAGGGATATAGAAACCGCAAAAATTGCGATACAGGCTTCATTAACAGGTCATTTTGTAATTTCAACCATTCATACGCAGGACGCTTCTAGCACAATATCAAGACTTATGGATATGGAGATAGAACCATTTTTAATAGCATCCGCTGTTGTGGGTGTTGTGGGTCAAAGACTGCTAAAAAAACTTTGCGATAAATGTAAAGAACCCTATGAGCCGGACGTCAAATTAATAAAAGAACTTGATTTACCGGAAAATAAAACAGTTTACTTCTATAAAGAAAATGGGTGTCCAGAATGCAGAGGCACAGGATTTAAAGGAAGAATTCCCATATATGAGTTATTGGTTCCTGACAATAAAATACAAAAATTGATTTTAGAAAAAGCCGATGCTTCTCTAATACGAAGTACAGCGGTTAAAAATGGTTTTACCACGCTAAGAAAATGCGGCATAATAAAAGCGCTGGAAGGACTTACCACTATAGAAGAAGTACTTCAGGCAACACAGGATATTTAAATACGTAATTTATAAAAAATTATATAATCATAATAAATAATAAATAATAACGGATGTCAATTTAATAACAAATGTCAATTTATATTTATAGGGCGAGAAGCAGAAACGGTAAATTGATTGTCGGTCAAATTGAAGCGGCATCACTGCTTGCCGCTGAAAAGAACGTTGAAAATCTTCAACTGATTCCATTATCGGTTGTTGAAAAATCAAGTATTTCTATGAACGAACTTTTACCTTCTTTTCAATCTATATCAAAAAAAGATATAATTATTTTTTCTCGTCAGCTTGCCACTTTATATCAGTCAGGCGTTCCTATCAGTAAAAGTTTAACCTCTCTGATAGAATTTACGAGAAATAAGAAATTTAAAACTGTTCTTCAAGAGGTCAAAGATGACCTTGAAAGCGGTCAGACACTTGCAAAAAGTCTTAGCAATCATCCAAAAATATTTTCCGAAATATATGTTAATATGGTTGAGGTTGGCGAATCGACGGGTTTATTATACGATGTTTTAGTCAGAATAGCCTTGCTTATGGAAAAAGAGATGACTATTAAAACAAAAGTTAAAAGCGCCACATTTTATCCGAAATTAGTTATTACTGCCATAATTATTGCAACCGCCGTTCTAATAGGATTTGTTATTCCAAAATTCGCAATGCTTTATAGTAGTTTCAACGTGCCGCTTCCTCTTGAAACCAGAATTTTAGTCGCTATTTCCAATTTTTTTGTTAATTACTGGTATATTATGCTGGCAATTTTTGCAGCGATAATTATTTCCGTCAAACTCTATTTAAACTCGGTAAGCGGCAGGCTATGGTGGGATGAATACAAATTAAAAATCCCTATATTCGGAAGCATTTTTTATAAATCGCTCATGGGTCAATTTACAAGAATATTCGGTCTTTTATTTCAAAGCGGAATACCCGTTAACCGTGCTTTTGAACTGATAAGAAATGCGGTGGATAATAAATATTTTACAAAAAAAATAGATGAATTGCAGGAAGAAATTACAAAAGGCAAATCCATCACACAAAGTTTTATAGATTCAAAAATTTTTTCTCCAATAATAATTCAAATGGTAAGCGTCGGCGAAGAAACGGGTCATATAGATGAAATGCTTAATAAAGTAGCCGACTATTTTGACGAAGATTTAGACCATCAGCTTACCATACTGCAAGCATCAATAGAACCTATTTTGTTGAGTGTTATATTTGGAATGGTTTTATTTTTAGCGCTCGCTATTTACCTTCCGATTATAGACGTCATTAATTTTACTAAAAAATAATATCAGCATTTAACGGTTTTTTATTAAGTTTATAATCCTAATCTATTTTTAAAATATTTAATAGTTAATTTTAAGCCTGTTTCTATATCAACTTTGGGATTATATCCTAATTTTTCTTTTGCAAGGGTTAAATCAGGCTTTCTTTGAATAGGGTCATCTTTAGGCAGCTCCTTAAATGCTATTTTTGATTTAGAACCGGTCAGGGACAATACCAATTTAGCGAAATCTATCATCGTAAACTCGTAAGTATTGCCAAGATTAACCGGACCTGTAAAGTTTTTAGAGTTTTTTAAAAACATAATCCCGTCCAATAAATCAGAAATATAGCAGAAAGAACGATTTTGTTTTCCGTCTCCGTAAACAGTCAAATTTATTCCTTTTAACGCCTGAACTATAAAATTGGAAACCACCCTTCCGTCATTTTCAAGCATTTTCGGACCGTACGTATTAAAAACACGTACTATTTTAATATCTGTGCCGTAAGTTCTGTGATAATCAAACATAATAGTTTCTGCCGCTCTTTTCCCTTCATCATAACAAGACCTTATAGATGTCGGATTAACATTGCCGCTATAAGTCTCTGGCTGGGGATGAACAGACGGAGAGCCGTAAACCTCGGACGTGGAGGTATGCAGTACCGGAATATTTAATCTTCTTGCATTCTCCATGACGTTAAATATTCCAAAAACATTATCTTTCATGGTCTTAAGAGGATTTTTCTGATAAAACGGAACTGAAGCGGGACACGCCAAATTGATAATAAAATCTGCCTCAATATTAAAAGGCTCGGATATATCATGTCTTATTAATTCAAAATTATAATTATCTTTAAATTCTTTTATGTTTTCTTTGGAACCGGTAAAAAAATTATCCATACACAAAACTTCGTCGCCGTCATTTAACAATCTTTCGCATAAATTAGAACCGATAAAACCTGCGCCGCCCGTAATTAAAATCTTCATAATATTATTGTATTACCCCTTTTTTTTATAAATATTTATTTGAACTTAATAATTATTATATAAGTAATTATTTCACCAGAAATCTCAAATTTAGGCGTGAGGACTATGACTTTATATATCTTTATATATTATTTGGCATTTTTTAACTGCGCTGCAATTCAAAAAATTATTTTATATTTATAATCTATACTTGTTGCCGTATCCCCTTCTTGTGAACATATAAAAATCTTTTGTAAATGCAGTGCTGTTGCCAAAATTATTTTATATTTATAATCTATACTTGTTGCCGTATCCCCTTCTTGTGAACATATAAAAATCTTTTGTAAATGCAGTGCTGTTGCCAAAATTATTTTATATTTATAATCTATACTTGTTGCCGTATCCCCTTCTTGT
>JAJZJW010000011.1:52643-60522 GCA_021809845.1 bacterium
TTTATAATCTATACTTGTTGCCGTATCCCCTTCTTGTGAACATATAAAAATCTTTTGTAAATGCAGTGCTGTTGCCAAAATTATTTTATATTTATAATCTATACTTGTTGCCGTATCCCCTTCTTGTTATCATATAAAAATCTTTTGTAAATGTAGTGCCGTTGCCAAAATTATTTTATATTTATAATCTATACTTGTTGCCGTATCCCCTTCTTGTTATCATATAAAAATCTTTTGTAAATGTAGTGCCGTTGCCAATAATGATAGTTGTATTCATACTAACTAAAGAAAATTCATCTATGTGTTCAAGAGTTGTTATAACAACTTCTTCGTCCGGTCTGGACGCAGCTTTAACAATTGCGGCAGGTCTGGTTTTGTTAATATTTTTTAACAAAATTTCCTTAGCTGCTGTTAACTCTTCTTTTCTTTTAGCGCTTTTAGGGTTATAAATAATAATGACAAAATCCGCTTTTGAAGCAAAATCTAATCTTTTTTCAATTTCTTCCCATGGGGTTAAAAGATTAGAAAGCGAAATAACACAAAAATCATTCATAATAGGGGCGCCTACAGAACATGCGGCACTGCAAAAAGCCGGAATCCCAGGTATAAAATCTAAAGGGATTTTACCTATAAGCATTTTTTTTTCTAAGAGTTCTAACAGAAGCCCGCTCATACCGTAAATACCGGCATCGCCTCCTGAAACTATAGCGACGCTTTTACCCTCCATGGATTTATTTATAGCTGTTTCGCATCTCGTAATTTCATCTTTCATATTAAATTGCATTTTTTCCTGCTCTTCTCGCAGTAAAATGCTGATTTGCTTCAAGTAGGTCGAATATCCTATTATAACGCTGCATTCTTCTATTGCCTCAACGGCTGCCTTTGTTAAATGCTTAATATCGCCGGGTCCAGTCCCTATTAAAGTAATTTTTCCGTACGACGTGCTGTGGTTTAAATCGGATGTTATATCGCAACAGCCATTGTAGTATTCATTTTCTTTTTTTTGCATAGCAGTAACTCCTTATTTGTATCGGATGATAAAAGCGCACACGGTTCGCATACAGAATATGCACCTGTATAGCGGAAACAGGCTGACATAGCATTATGCTCATTGGTAAAACCATCAACCTTTAAATCTGTATTTAAATCATCTTTATTTTTATATTTATGCCAAAAATTATTAATTTCATCTTTTGAGAAGAAATCAATATATTGAGCATATTTTCCGGCAAATTCTAAAATCCCTTTCTCCTCTGATTTAATATCTATCGTAGAGACATTTCTGATACTTAACGTAGAAAGATTATTTTCATTAAATATTTCTTGAACAAAATTTTCAATTTCTTCAAACGTTGTATTTTTATTACATCCTATTCCTATTGACAAATTTCTCGGGAATAATCTGCATATATTTATATTATGATTGTAATGCGATTTCGCAGAGAAAAAGTCATCAAATACAAAATCCGGCATCCTCAGATTCAGAACGTCCGTTTTGTAAGAGATAATGATAATATTTAAACTTGCCGAATTATTATAATTTGCATTATTTATGTTTATTATCATCTTGTTATTGTCGCTATTAGGATTATTGTCACTATTTAGATTATAGCCACTATTAGGAGTTATATTTTCCTCATTATAAATTGGCTTATTAATAATTGATTTATTATAGTACGCTTTTAATATTTCTTCTATATCGTTTTTTTTGCAGATAAATTGAAAAGGTTGAGTAAAATCTGCAAAATAATCCTTAATTTCATTTTTAAAATCTTCATTTGTGCCAAGAATAGGGTCAAATTCAGGAATAAAAATTATAATTTTTTGGGCATTTAATGATGATTTATTAATGTATTTTATACAATTTTTATTTTCAATATTCAGATTAAATTTTTTTGCAAACATATCCAAAGAAAACTTTTCCGAAATATCTGTAGCCGTCGTTATTACCGGAGCTGCGCCGGTAATTTCAGCTATCGCGGTGCATAATTCATTAGCTCTTCCAATATGACCGGAAAGTGCGCTTATAACATAATTGCCTTTTTCATCAATAACTATAACTCCCGGGTCCGAAAGCTTGCTTTTTATATGTGGAGATATAAGCCTTATGACCGCACCAAGCGAAAGAAAAAAAATTAAAAAATCATATTCGTTAAAAGCATGTTCTATATTTTTGCTGTAGTTGCAATTATCATAATTAAAAAACTCAAAAACATCGGAATTGCATGTATTCTGTTTACGAAAAACTTTACCGCCGATTTTTTTGTTGCGTTTTTCATAATCGTAATAATTATTACAATCATTATTATTGGAATTATTATTGCCATTGTAATTGCCATCATTGTTGCTATTGTAATTACCATCATTGTTACTATCGTAATTACCATCGCAATTATCACCGCAGTAGCTTTCACAATTACTGCTACCCCTGTATTTATAATAATTGTGCAATCCATCCAAAAGCTTTGATGCAAGTTTTTTACCGTTTTCAGTAAATGCGAATACAGCCGCCTTATTTACATAATTACCGGCTTTATCAGCTTTCTTTTGCTTTCCTGAATGTGTGAAAAAAATTCTCGTCATATAATTTAGATTTATGGTCTGTTGAATATTTGCCTGCCAGCGCATTTCCTATAAGCAGCACCGCCATATTTTTAATCGATTTGGCTCGTACAATGCTTAAAACATCTTTTAATTTACATTCTATAAGTAGTTCTGATTTTAAAGACACGTCTTTTGCTATTAGACAATAGGTATTTTCGTCATAATTTTCCGAAAGATCCGATACAACGGAATCTATCAATCCAAAACTTAGATATATCGCCATAGTTGCTTTGTGCGACGCAAGGCTTTTTATATCCTGTCCGTCCGGCAATTTTCCAGTTCTGCCTGCTGCCCTGCAAAATATTACAGCTTGAGAAACACCAGGCAATGTTAGCGTAGATTTGTTAGAAGCGCAAGCTGCAAAAGCGGCTGTAACTCCGGGAATTATTTCATAATTGGCTTGTTTTTTTTCAAGTAAAGCCGTCTGTTCGCTGATTGAAGAATAAAGCGAGGAATCCCCTGCATGAAGAACTGAAGTTATAATACCGTCGTTATACATTTCCTCGATTTTCTCTGCAATTTCCCCAAAACACATACCGCTCATATCATATAGTACGCAGTTATTTTTCAGTATTTTTAATAAATCTTTGTTTATTAAGGAGCCTGCATAAAAAACACAACCGGACGCCGTTAATATTTTATATGCTTTAACGGTTAACAGCTCAGGGTCGCCGGGACCGGCGCCGATAAAATAAATTTTGTATTTTTCAATATATTGCATATCCATAGTTTATTTTTAATTTATTTTTTAGTTTATTCTTAGTTTATTTATTATTAATTTATTTTAGTTTATCCCCATATACTCTTAATTTATTCTTAAATAAATTTAACCTATACTAATAATATACTAAAAATGTACTAATATTAAATTAATATCAATGTTTCGTTCGTTATATTTTAACTCTTAAAAATTTATATAAAAATTGCCGCCAAAATAGAAAAATAATCATAAGCGCAGCGAGTATCAGATTGAAGATAAGAATCTAAATTAATGCAATCTTTCAGCGCAGATTTTTCTAATAAGTAAAATTTCAGCTTATCGTTTTTAAAATCGCTATAAAGCATTCTTTTATATATATCAAGTAATTTATAGACAAAATTTCCGGCTTTCATATATATTATCATAGACGGTTTATTTTTTGCGAAATTAATAAAATTAATTTCAGATTCAAGTTCCAAATCTGTTTTGTCAATAGGTACAGTAATTAAAACAGAACTTTTTTTTATAACATACGGTTCTTTAATTAAGCTTAGCAGATAGTTAAAAGATGAAATTCCTGAAATTATATTTATATTTAACGCTGCATCGGAATTATCCGCTAATTGCTTCAGTGATTTAGACAGTTCGGTATAAGTGCTGTAAAAAACAGGGTCTCCTATAGTTATATAGGAACATATGTAATTTTTTCTTAATTTTTGAAAAATTTTTAATGCATTTTCATCATAAAGTGTTTTATTAAGATTAAAATTTTTTTTCATTTCTATATCTAAAGGTATTAGTTTAGAATCGCAAATATCGATTAGGTTAGCCTTTAATATATCTAAAGCAAAATTATTATTTGAATATAAAACCCTGGGATAAAAAACAAAATCGCTCGCTTTCAGTGTTTTGAGAGCTTTTAACGTTATTAAATCAGGGTCTCCCGGACCTAAGCCAACAATATTAAGCAAATAATTATTCATTATTATAAATATTAAATTATTTTTAGTATCTTCGTTATTTTTATTATCTTAATTATTTTTTTATTTTTTGCTGTAAATCTTACTTTATATTATATTTGAAATCTTATTTTATTATTTTTATTATCTTAATTATTTTTTTATTTTTTGCTGTAAATCTTACTTTATATTATATTTGAAATCTTATTTTAAATTTTATTTTTGTTTTAGCATAAATCTTATCTTAAACCTGAGCTTATATTTATTTTTACTTTATATTTTACTTTATTAGTTTTTAATTATTTTTATCAAGTATACTTGATTTAACGCTTTAAAATAAGAACTGTAAGATATTGATTCTAAGCGTGAAATATTTAGAGAAATAAGCTCATATCTCATTTTTGATTTATTGTTTTCTATATATGACATTACTTTATTGAGCGTATCGAGCATAACACAATTTACAACAATTATCCCGCCTATTTTAAGCATCTCAAAGGAAGATTGTATAATATCGTATATAAATAAGCCTCCTCCGCCAATAAAAATACAATCAGACTGAATATGTTCAGCTATAAATTTATCCTTTAAATTATTGAAAATTGCGGGCATATTACCAAGTATAGTTTCTATATTGGGTCTTTTAAATTTTTTAATATTTTTTAATAAATTATTTATTTTTATCTTATCTTTATCTATCGCATAAATCATACCCTCTGCGGCAACAGCAGCAGCTTCAATGCTGACGCTTCCGCTTCCGCATCCCGCATCAATCATAACGCTGTTCCTTTTAAGTTCGAGCATACTTAAGACAGCCGCGCGTATTTCTTTTTTTGTGGGCTCTCCTTTGCCGTGAATAAAATCATCATCATTTATTCCCAATATATTGGCACCAACATCAGCATTTAAATTGGCATTTACATTAGCATTAAGATTAACATCATCACCTACGTCAGCACTCAGATTAGCACTTGCATCAGCATTTAGATTAGCACTTATATTAACACTTGCATTGACAATGGCATTAACATTATCACCTATGTCAACAATACCGGCATCATTATGAAAATCATGAAAATCGGTATACATAGCATTATTTCCGGCACTATTCTTTGCCATGCGACTATTATTACAATTATCATAATTAACAACGCCCATATTATTAACATTTTTGATAATACTGTTTTTTTTATTAAAACTGCGTTCTAAAATTACGATGTTTTTAGTATCGTCAAATTCTTCCAACGCTTTTTGAATAGTCAGTTTGTTTGGATTTTGTTCTATTTTAATATTTAAAGACAATATTTTTTCATTACGAGAGCACAATTCGCTTAAAACATGAAATTTATAAAAACCGCTAAAACCTTTCTCCAATAAAATTTTATAAATTTGATGCGGATTATTAATTTTATCCGTGTATATACCTATATTTTTAAATGTATAAAGGGCTTTAAAAAGATTCGCAATGCTTCTTCCGTGAAGGCTTATTATTTCAGAATCGGACATGGACATTCTAAGGGACGCAAAACCTTTTTGCATATAACTTGCCGCCGGAATAATTTCTATATATTTTTTAAACTTTTCATCTATATTGTTAAATATAGTTCCGGCTATTCCAAAAAAATTAGGGTCTCCGTCGGCTAAAACCAATATATTTTTTTTACTTATATTTTCTGTTATATAGTCTAATATAAAGTGTATTTTACTGCCGTAAAAGATTTGGGAACTTTTTATAATATTGTTTTCGCGTCTAACTTTTTTTAAGAGATGCTCATCTTCTTTTCTTGCAAAAATGGAATTAATATGAGAAATTTTTAAAATAGATTGTTCTAACGTAATATTTGCGTTGAAGCATTTTGAAACACCGATTATATAAATTTTATTTAGTTTCAAATATTTTTTCTCCTGAATATGATAAAAGTATTACCTTGCATTTTACCCTATTATTATTTATTTTTTCTATATTATTTTTTGCATTATAAAGTATTTTGTTAATTATTTCTTTTTTGACAATTTCATTTTTTATGCCTTCTATATAAGAAAATGCTTCTCTTGAGGTATTTGAATTAATCACTTTTTCATAAACAATGCTAAAATCGTCTTCATAATAATCAACTGAAGCTGCACGCTGCACATATTCAATATTTTTAATTATTTCTCCTATATAATTTAGATTTAGCCGGCTGTATTTAGCATTTGTATTCCTTTCACCTTGGGATATTTTAACAATTTTCCCGAACTGACCCGTTAAAATAATATTTTTAATTCCGAAGTCCGCCGCCTTTCTCACTGAATATGATACAAAGTCGCCTATTTCAATAAAATATGCTTCGGACAGATTTCCAAAAATTTTCATAGCGCATTTTTCGCTGAATCTGCCTGGCGTAAACACGCATAAATCTATGTTGTTTTCAGATAAAAAATTTAATGATGATTTAATAGTATCAAGCCATGCTTTTGCAGATATTGGAACAACATAGCCGGTAGTTCCCAAAATGCTTAATCCGCCTATTATACCAAGCCTAGAATTTAAAGTTTTTTTTGAAACTTCCTCTCCGTCAGGGATATATAATACCGATAGAAAAAAATTTTTAAAATAGTTATGCGCTTTATTATTTTCATTTATTTCATTAAATCCAGGTACTATATTTGGGGTATTCAATTTATTCAAGACATTCAATTTATTTAAGGCGTCCAATTTATTTAAGGCGTCCAATTCATTTAATACATTTTTTTTTATCATGTCAAGCGGAACAGGATTTATAGCAGGATATCCTATTCTGACCGGTAGCCCCTGTTTAGTAACTATGCCTATACCCTCAGCCGATAATAAGAAAAAATCCGTGGCTAAGGCATTTATAATTTTATCATAAAAAGTTAATTTATTATGGTAAAATTCGTTAAAATAATTTTCTAAATCATTTTCAAAAACTTCAGCAATAATTTTATCAGAATCATTATGACAGTCATTATCATATTCATATCCGTGTGCACCTTTATTATTATTACGAACATTAAAATTTTTATGGACTTTTTTGCCAATAATCATAAAATCGGCGTATATTTTGATACCGCCGGTGACATCTATGTCATCTCCGGAAAATTTTTGAATAACGGCGGTAGTTATTTTTGTTCCGTTTTTTAAAAATCTGCATGATAAATCTATAACATCAATATTGACCGATTCGCCTCCGGGCATATCGACTGAAATAGTTTCAAATTTTTTTTTAGAAAAATAATATCGTATCGACGACCTTATTACACCTGCGCTAACTGTTCCGGTAGAAAAACCTTTTTTTAATCCGCCTTTAGAATATAATATATCCATCTTAATCTAATATTTATGTGATATTTACCTAATATTTATCTAACATAATATAAACTATATAATTATATAATAGAGTTGAAACATAATACGTCAATACGGACGTATTAACATCTATATTTGTTATTTTATTAAGTTCTTATTGCACTAAGTTCTTATTGTACTAAGTTCTTATTGTACTAAGTTCTTATTGTACTAAGTTCTTATTGTACTAAGTTCTTATTGTACTAAGTTCTTATTGTACTAAGTTCTTATTGTACTAAGTTCTTATTGTACTAAGTTCTTATTGTA
>JAJZJW010000011.1:60532-79998 GCA_021809845.1 bacterium
TAAGTTCTTATTGTACTAAGTTCTTATTGTACTAAGTTCTTATTGTACTAAGTTCTTATTGTACTAAGTTCTTATTGTACTAAGTTCTTATTGTACTAAGTTCTTATTGTACTAAGTTCTTATTGTATTTTATTATATCAGCATTTTATATGCTGAAAATTCAAAATCTTCTAAAAAGATGTTCCAACCGTAAAATTAATCCCTCCCGACGGCCAGTAAGGTTCCCTTGTCAAAATAAAACCGTATGAAAAACTTATCGGTCCTATCGGTGATAAATACATTACACCCGCTCCAGCAGATTTATATAAGGCTAAAGGTTTAATATCCGACGGGGTCAAGAAAACATTGCCGCCGTCCTGAAAACCAAATAACTCAATATTATGATATATAGGGATATTTAGCTGAAGATTATAGTTTTCCATAACATCTCCGCCCTCAGCATAGCCGTACTGATTTACTACGCCGATAGAATCCTGCGGAAATCCTCTGACTGTAGTTCTGCCGCCAAGAAAAAACCTTTCGTTAATAGGTACCTGAGCCGTCGGCGCCAATGGTCTTATATATCCGAATCTCAAGGAATATTCTAAAACAGTATTATAAACAAACGGTATGAATTGTTCCGTGTGAACAAATAATTCGGCAAAGTTTATCTGTGAATCCAATATTGCCGAAGAATAAGAAAATCTGATATTTGTGAGATTACCTGATGTAGGATTAAATACATTATTTTTAGAATTATAAATAAGCGATGCTTCCAGCGAGCTTATCCTCGTAAAACCGATATCGCGAGGGGTGACATCGACGCCCGGATTTAACCCAGACAGATTGTCGTATGACATATTGTAAGACAATAAACCCTTTAAATTATGATTAAATTTTCTTATTAAAGAAAAAGATGTTCCTTCTTTATGCAAAGTATAGTTGAGAGTGATAATATCGGAATCTAATGCCTCAGCATTAAATGCCAGACCTCTGTAATTATAAATAGCAGGGTCATAATAATCGAATAAAAGATTGGTATATATGGCGCTTTTTGAAAACCGCATAGACAGAGATTTTCCTGAACCGAACAGATTGTCGTCATTAATCTGGAAAAAGCCCCTATATCTTGTATATGTTCCGTAACCTGCTCCAAAACTTAAACTTATCGGTTTAGAATCTTCTACCTGAATAATTATGTTCTTATATTTTTTAATATTTTCAGGGTTTTCTAATTTTATAGCAACCGAATTAAACAAACCTGTTTTATATAAATCGTTTTGAGTTTTCATTATTCTGTCTTGATTATAAACCTGACCTTTTTTAAATAAAACAAGTGATTTTATATATCCTGTTTTTGTTATGGTATTTCCGGTAATAAAAATATTTTTTATAATAACCTTCTGACTTTTCTGCGTTGAATAATACAGCCGGCATTCGCTTTTATTTTTTAAATAAACTATCCGCAATCTTGTTTTTGAAAAAATATAACCGTTGTTGGAAAGGTCTGTTTCAATTAAATTTTTTCCGTTATCCGCATCTAAAATTTTAAGCGGCTCACCGTTCATTTTTTTAAAATAATTTGCAACCATATTCTTTATTTTCAAAGGAAGACCCGTAACACTGATGCTTTTTATATATGTACGTATATTTTTTATTATATTAATATATATTGTTACTGATTTTTTATTTTTACCGAATTTCAGACTGTAATTTGCTTTAGCGCTCAAATAGCCCTGATTATTATAAAAATTTTCTATATTTTCAATATCTCTTTTTAATCTTCTTTCGCAAAAAAACTCTGGAGCAAATAGTGAAGACACATGCGTCCTCATTAAAGAATCTATCTCTGAAATGCTAAAAGGTTTGTTGCCCTTAATTATTATATTTTTTATTACAACTTTATAACCTTTATTAACTTTATAAAATAGATTAATTGTTCTGTTATGTTTATTTTTTATTTCTCTAAAGGAAATTTTATTGAAAAAATAGCCTTTTGTTTTAAAAAAATTCCTTAAAACTTTTTTAAATGCAAAGAAAGTTCCTCTGTCAAAAATGAAAACATTGCGAACGGTAAAAACATTATTTTTAATAAAATCTGCATTATACGGTCTAATTCCTTTAAAATGAAATAATATTTTATATCCGGGATGAATTGAGAATAATAATATAGTTTTATATTTATTTATATATTTTATTACGGTAGGTTCTATTATTGGATTCAGATAATCTTTCTTGATATAAATATGCCTTATGCGCTTTCTGAAATTTTTTATTAAAGACCTGCTCAGAGGTTTGCCTGAAATGTGTTTAATAGCCGAAGAAAGAATCTTCGCAGGATAAAAGGTTTTCCAGTGTATAAAAACTTTTGAAATCAAGACAGGCTTATTTAAGGTTATATTTATATTTATTATATATTTTTTATTTTTTCTTAGCACATAAGAATTTAGTAAAACATGTGCAAAAGGATAACCGGAATTTTTCAATAATTGTTTTATTATTTTTATTGATTCTTTTTTATAAGAATGCAAATACCGTTCTCTGATTTTCAGTCTAATTCTGTTCAATATTAATTTTTTACTGATGCCCGAATTTTTTAGCCCTTTTATAGTTATTGTTTTTATATAAACTTCGGGAAATAAAAGAAGTTTTAAATATATTTTTCTATTTTTATATTTATAAAAAACCATTATGTTGGAAAAAAGTTTGGTTTTGTAAAGTGCTTTGATTGTTTTCTCAATGTTATCCATTGAGAAATACTGACCCTTTTTTATATAAATATAATATTTTATTGATTTAAATTTAATATTTGACGGCAGTCGATATGATATCGACTCTATTTTCGTTTTAAGCGGCAAAGAATAAATTAAGCCGGAGCTGCGGTTAGAACTTGGACTAGAACCGGAGACAGAACTATAATTAGAATTAGAGACGGAACTCGAACCGGTACCAGAATTAGAACTAGAACTAGTATTAGAATTAGAATTGGAGACAGGGTTGGAAACAGAACTAGATACAGGACTAGAACTTGGACTAGAACCGGAGACAGAACTATAATTAGAATTAGAGACGGGATTGGAACGAGAACCAGAACTAGATACGGTCCTGGAACTAGTGCTATAAACGTCAACTGAGCCGCCGCCGACCTCGCCAATGGCGATATTTATATTATTTTTAGCGGCATTAATGTGTGAACCGTATGAAGCGAGCGGATTAAAAAATATACAGATTAATAATATTAATAATATTATTATAGGAATAGATAAAAAATTTAAAAAAGAATCGATTATAGATATAAAATTTATATGTTTATTCACGTTTTATTTATTCAGTTATATAGTTATATATTTATTCAGCTATATAGTTATTTAATTATGTGAGTATATAGCTTATAGTTACGCAGTTAAACAATTATATAATTAAACAGTTATATAATTACATAGTTAAAGAATTATTAAATAGCTATACAATTATATTATATAATTAAAACGGTATGTAATTATGCAATTTCTCTATAGTTTTTAATATATCTAATATTATATTATATGTATTGTATATTATTATAAACATACAATAAAAATAAACAAAAAAATAATTAATAAAATCTGAAATGAAATTCGATATTTCCGCCTACTTCGCTGTAAATATTAGAATTATTCGGCGCAAGTTCGTTATTTTCCCATTCACCGACTAAAGATATATGATGAGTTATATCATATGTTAGCGTAACAGATTGAGACGATTGAGATGAAATAATATTGCTGTAGGAAACCGATAAGTTATGGGTAATTTTTTTCGTTACAAGCACCTGGGGAGCCGCATTATGCGTTATAGCAGAATATGACGGCGTTACGGATAAGTTCTTAAAACCGAAATAGCTTGAAATAGTTCCGGTAATACTACGTTCGAGACCGCCGCCTATTGCGGAAGCCGCCTCAGATGCCGCTATGTTTCCCGCTGAATTGGCATAAATAGAATTACTGGTAACACCTAAAGCAAGCATTGAAACTATAGAAAGTTCTGAAAGAGGCGGCGTCGAGGAAAAATTAACGTTGAAATTTAAAAGCGAACCGTCCGCATTCATTCTGATAATGTACTGACTTATGTGCGTGTACGCCGATATAGCGAATGAAGGTGATATTTTATAGGGATTATTAAAATCTAAATTTGCATAATACAATCTAAATCTGTTGCCGCGAAAATAAATGTTTCCTTTTTTAGCATTTACGACACCCGTTACTACTGGATTATACAACCGTCCTAAAATATTTAAATCTGCATTAAAAACAGCGTCGGCTATATTGTTTTTAATAAAAATACTGTTATCTGCTTTTACTCTAATATTTAACGAAGGATTAAACACATTTTTTTTTACTACAGGTTTAATAAAATTATATCTCTTATATTTTATAAGGAAAGATGAAAAATTAATCTTTTTATCATAAATAGCTTTTTTAATTTTTATGTTTCCTGAAATAAGTCCTTTTTTATTATTGCCGTTATACGTTAAGACTCCGCCTGTAATTGCGTAAAAATAATTTGACTGACGGTAAACCGCCGAGTTAAATTTAGTTGTTAAATGATAATAAACAGGCTTAAAATCTTTCATGCGTATAAAACCGTCTCCTGAAAAAAATCCGTTTAATAGCCTAAGATGCAATTTATTAATCATGAGCAAATTTTTATTAAAAGTAATATGACCTTTTAAACGCGATATAGTGTACATAGTATTTGCCGATGTTTCAATTAATCCCTTTTTGATATTTGCATAGCCATAAATCTCAGGATGTTTTATATGACCGAAAATGACGGCTGAACTGGAAATAAATCCTGAAGAATTAATTATCTTATTAGAGAAAAAATCTAAAATAGAGAGGCTTGTGCTGGCATTAATAATAAGATTATAATATTTATTCGTAATGTTGCCTCTGAGCTGGAAATAATTTAAGTTGCCTTTAAGTTTAAAACCGCTTATTGTCAAATTATGGTTCATGTACGCAAGGCGTATATTTTTTACGTTTTTCAAAAACAAAGAACCGTGTTTTATATATAAATAGTCTAATTTGCTAAAAATATAGGAACTGCCGATAGAGGTTAAATTTCCGCTTCCGTAAACACCCCCGTCTAAAACGATTAATGTTTTTTTATAAATAACACCGGCATCTTTTATTTTCGACAAAAATCTGAATGGGTAATCTTTTTTTAGCATAACTGAAGCATTAGTCATTATTTTACCATTCAGAGCCTTGAGCTTTATTTTTATTTTTTTATTTTTTAATGACAAAAATCTTGCAGTTACGGTATTTAAATAATAATTATTTAAATATAAATCGTTCGCCGATATATTCCCGCTTATGGCGGGAAATTTAAAAAAGCCGCCTATATGGAGATTAAAATTCAGAAACCCTTTAATATTAATATTGTTACTCCCATTATTATTGCTGCTAATATTATTGCTGCTATTATTATTTCTCCCATTATTATCACTGCTATTATTGTTGCCGTCGGCGGCATTTATACTGTTTGTCTTATTGCTTCTATTTCTGTTTTTATTTTTACCGTTATTTTTATCTTTATTGAGAGCTTCAAAAAAATACAGACTTGAAAGGTTTATATTATTTGCGTAAATATTTGCATTATAATTATAATTTCTGGTTTTTGACGCCTTAAAGTTAATAGTTCCCGAACAGTGAATAATCGATGGAGAATAAACCTGCTTGCCGGCGAAAGCGGCGGCTGCAGATGCGGCTAATTTTTTATGTATACGGTTATGCGTTATATCATTCTTATATATAATGGATAATCTTCTAATTTTTAAATTTCTTTTATTTATTATTAAATTTGAATTTAAATTGTATAAATATTGCCGGTAAATATTTATTTTTCTAGAAAATAATGTAGTATAAATATTAGGATTAGAAAAAGCTCCGCCTATTTTACCTTTGGCATTAAAAATACCGGCAATATTCTTAGTTCTGAAATATATATGCAAAGCGTTAAAATCGGCTTTAATAAGACTTTTCTTATTGACCGTGTATATTTTTCCTGAAAAATTGACTATACCAGATTTATTGATTCTGTTATTATTACTATTTATGCTATTATTATTGTTACCATTATTGCTTCTATTATTATTACTTCTATTATTATTGCTTTCGTAACGATTTTCTTTCAGTAAAATTTTTTTAAAATACACAGCTCCGTTCGGTAAAATATTTATATTGAATTTTCCGCCGTAGCCTTTAAAAAATTTATTGAGCGACAATGATTTTATATCTCCTTTTAAAAAATAAGATATTGAACGAAAATCTCCTTTCATACCGACTTTTATGGTCCCTGAAGAAATCGGATTAAAATATCTGCTTCTATATTTTTTTAATAAACTTATCTTAGGCATCGATTTATATTTACCGTTTATTAATATAGATAAGCTTCCTAATTTAGATTGGTAGGATATAACACCCGAAGAATCCGCCTTTAAATATTTTGAATCTGCCCTGATATTATTGAGCACAACAGAATTATTATTAATTAAAGTATTTCCGATTACATTAATATTATTTAGATAATTTATGGAAATAATTTTTCTTACGCCTTTCGACCTGTATTTAAAAAACTCGACAGGTTTTGTTACTGTAAGACGTTCCAAGTTGGCAACATAGAAATTTTTTCCAATTTTCATAAATGTTTTAATTTTTCCGGATACGTTGCCTGTGAATTGAGGAATCTTTTCAGCATCATAAAAATCTATAATATTTCCTATCGACAGGTTACTTAAGTTAGAGTTAAATTTACCCTGCATATCGGCTAAATTGAGCTGCCCTTTTGAATTAAATCTGCCTTCAAACATTTTTAATTTAATTTCAGGAAATTTGACAATACCTTTGAGATGAAAAATATTTCTTCTTTTATGGTACCCTGCCGCTTCGGTCTGTTTAGCATATTTAAGCTCTTTTGCCAAATCAAGAGAATAATTTGCAAGTATCATACCTTTTGTAATATCTGCGCCGGAAAAAACAAAATTAATCAGACGAACTTTACTTTTTACTTTTAAATTTCTAAATAAATCTCCGGAAGCGCGGATAGTTACTTTTAACCCACCGTTAATCGGAAACGGCTTTATATTTTCAGGAAGTTTGGATAAGTGCGGGATACTCAGTTTGGAAGTAATATAAAACCCTTTAATAAAAGCAATAGGGATGAAATGAAAAGCTGAATTCTCATTAGTTCCGATGCCGCT
This sequence comes from bacterium, assembly GCA_021809845.1. Lineage (GTDB taxonomy): Bacteria > SZUA-79 > SZUA-79 > Acidulodesulfobacterales > Acidulodesulfobacteraceae > Acididesulfobacter. Next base: position 67,752 of record JAJZJW010000011.1, read on the forward strand.
TTTACCGCTTCGTTTTATGAGTTGCGTTCTATTCTTTTTTTTATTATGAGCGGAATATATTACCGAACTTGTTGACTTTACTAAATCATTTGAATTTTTTATTCTTTTAGAAAATTCTGTTACATTTTTGCCCGAAATATGTTTTTTAAAATAAATTATACCGTTTGAAACTGTTTTGAAATATTTTGCTCCGACAGACAGATTTTTTACTTTAATAAAACGATTAAAAATATGAATATATGTTGAAGAAGAAGAAAAAATTTGATTATAGAGCTTTGTTCTTAAATGGATATATGGCGCATCATAACTTAAAAATTGACCATACCCGTAAGCGCTTTTAAAAAAAGCATTACCGCTTCTTTTAATAAAAAAATCTAGTTTAAATTTTTTTACTGTCAAATTAAGTTTTTTATCGGCATCTTTAAATCTTAAGCCGCCATTTCGCACAGCTATATGTTTAACTGCAACGGATAAGAGCGAAAAAGACGATTTTTTGGCAAAAGTTTTTAGAACTTTTTGAAAACCGTTATAATTAAGTATTTTATTTTTTTTAAAAATTATTTTTACTGCCGGTTTACCAACATAAATTTTGTTAATTATAATTTTTCTGCCGAAGAAATCAAACCGTCCAAAATATATATTTATCTTTTTTATTGATGTAAAATCTTTTAATTTTAAGCCGGTTATTCTAACCTGGGGAGAAAACAATGAAATTTTTAATTTTTTTATGGTCGTTTTTTTATGCAGCATTTTGGAAAGATAATTCTGCGCATAATTTCTTGCAATATTATCAAAATAAGGTGATGTCAGAAATAGTATAGAGCTTAAGGAAAAAATGGTAAGCAATAGAAACAAAAATATTAATATATAACTCCTTTTTTTAAATAATGAAAATAATTTCATCTCAGCTTAGTGATGTCCGCCCATATAATTCAATACTAGTCCAATAAAACAAATAAATTGCGAGCACTATTGGTTTAATATTAATTCAGTATTAATTCAATAAAACAAATAGATTTATATTTCTATTATACTTATTTTTAATTAATATTGCATTAAAATATTGTTAAAAATACCAATATAAGAGTACTAATACAACATAATAAATAACACAATAACAATAAAATAAATATTAAAAATTACTTAAAAAGTACTTTCCTTATAAAATTTTCAATGCGTCAGGCTTATTCTGCCCAGAACTAATTCTTAAAATGAGAAAAGAGTTTGAGAGTTTGAACAGCGGAGAAATTTTAGAATTTATAATAACAAGACCCGGATTCTACAACCGATGTTCCGGCATTGTGCCAAAGAACAGGCAACGAATTAATAGAATCCGCCGAAGATAACGGCATATATAAATTTTATATACGAAAAAAATAAACATATAAAAAATATCATATACATATACATATACTATTTTAATAAAAAATATCCTCAGACCTTAAAGACTGCAACTAATTTTGACAAATTCACGGCAAGGTTTGCAAGCTCTTCACTTGAAGCAGAAACCTGTTTTGAACCGCTAGTAGCATTGTCCTGGGCTACAAGAATAGCTTCCGAAGATTTAGAAATTTCTTCAGAAACCATAGACTGCTCTTCCGAGGCTGCGGCTATGCCGGTTATCATTTCTTTTAATTTATTAGTTAAAACAGTTATACTTTGGATAGATTCAGAAGCTCTAGAAACCTTGAGGCTGCCGTTATTAACGTCGACTTTTCCTTTTTCCATAGATTTAACAGCGTTATGTGTCTGGTTTTGAATGTTTACAACTATTGATTCTATTTCTTTTGTAGCTTTTGTGGTTCTTTCAGCTAATTTCCTTACCTCGTCTGCCACTACAGCAAAACCTCTGCCCTGCTCGCCTGCCCTGGCAGCTTCGATTGCCGCGTTTAAAGCCAAAAGATTAGTCTGGTCGGCTATATCGTTAATAACTGAAATAATCTCACCTATCTTTTCGGATGAAGAGCCAAGTTCCTGTATTGTTCTTGAAGTCTCATCAACCGTATCGACTATATGTTTCATTTCGTTATTGACGTCCTGTACGGCAATTGTTCCGGATTGAACAGCCTCTTCTGTTTTATCAGCTTCTTTTTTCGAAGAACTTGAATTTTTAGCAACATCGTTAATAGCTATAGACATCTGTTTAATGGATTCAATAATGCTTTCGGCTTTAGAACGCATTTCTTCTATTACATGTTCAAATTCTCTTGAAGAAGCGGACAGTTCTTCGGACTGCGAGCTTAAAGAACTTGTTGCATCAGTAATAGACCGAATATTAGATATTAAAGAATCGACAAGATGATTTACATGATTTATAAGAATACCCATTTCCGATTTCGGCTTAACTTTAAGATTAAGTTTTGAAGTTAAATCACCGGAAGCTATAATCTTTAATTTTTTAGATGTGATATCTAAGTAGCCGATTAGATATTTATTAATATATAAAACTGTTAAAATAGCCATAATTATGACAATAACTAAAGAAACAATTGAAACTTCGTTTACAAATTTTATTCTTTTAGCTATAGATTTAGTTAAAGAATTATTTAACGTGTTGAAATTTGCAATGATTGGACTAAGATGCGTCGCAAAGTATTCAGGACTCATTACGCCGCCCAGCATAAGCGGATATTTTAAAACTCTTTCCGTTATAGGTTTAAAAATTAAATATTTTGATTTGAGACTTAAAATTGTTTTTTGAGTCGAAACACTTGAGAAATTTGTTAAATTATTTTTATTAATGCCGAAAATAGTTTTAGCCGGCACTTTTGCAAATCCTTCAGTGTACCCGGTTAAAACATAACCAATCTCATTAAAAATAGGTTTGGATTGATTTGAGAGATTTAAAATCTGAGCGTCATATTTTTTCAATATTGATGCCTTTACTTTTTTGTTTTTGGTTGCGGCTAATTTTAAATTTTTTATTCTGGATAAATAAAGTATCGTAAGTAAGTTAGCGCGAAGCGTTTTAATTTTTGAAGAAGTCTTATTAATCAGATTCGTATTTTGGTAGGTTTTTGAAATAAAACCAAGATAAAAAGTTAGACCTAAGCCGCCTAATAAAACCAAAATTATAACCAATGCAGAACCTAAATAAAGCTTTGATTTGAATGTTTGGAACATAAGATAACTCCTCCCCATTGTTACTTTCTATGCTATGCTTTTTTGTATTATTTAGTTAAGAGTAACGCCCTCTCCTACGAAAGATGCTTCTTCGGTGAATTACCTCTCCCTTGCAGAGGGAGGCTTCTCTGTAATGTTAGTTAAAATTATTATTTCTAAATATTTTATATTAAATATTTTTTCAAAAATTAACATTATTTATAAAAAACTAAATTTATACAATTATATAAATAACTTGAAATAATTATAGTTTATTATAATAACATATGCAATAAAATTTTTAATTTTCTCTAATTTTAGGTTTTATGATATTATATTGCCATGTGCCATTGAGTCAAAATAAAAAATAAACATAAACATAAATATAAATATAAATATAAATATAAATATAAATATAAATATAAATATAAATATAATAAAAATTATAATAAAATAAAATTATAATAAAAATACAATAAAAATTATAATAAAATAAAATTATAATAAAAATACAATAAAAATTATCTAAAATAATACAATGCATTTTAACAAAATTTCATCAAATTCATTAAATTTCTTTAATTCAATGAATGACTGCGTAAATAAAAAAATAAGTTTTGTATTTATTATTGATTTTGAATTAGAACTTCCTTTAATATTTATACTGTCTAATGCAAATGCCCCAGATTATTTACAAAATCAAAATAAATATGTTAATTCTGATTATCGTAATTGCCATAATTACCGTGATTACCATGATGATAGTGATAAATGTGATTATTATTATAGTAATGAATGTGATAATAGTGATTATAGAGATAAATGTGATTATAGAGATAAATTTTTTAAATTTGACAAACATGAAAGATATAAAAAAAATAAAAAATATGACGGCAATATACTCCTTAAATACAATATAGACGGGTTTAAGAATTTTGATGAAAATAGAGCTCTACACGATTTACACGATTTAACAGCTATGCAAAAAGTATGGGATAATAAATATATGAAAAAACTTCCCATAAATTTTGAAACATACAATAATAGCTTTAAATTAGTAACGGATGAGCAAAAAAAAGGTAATTCATATCTATTAAATCTGACTTTTAAAACACCTGTAGAAATTGGTAATTTCTCTTTAGAAGAGATTTTTTATCTAAGCAGTGCAAAATATAAGCTTTATTTTAAAAAAGATGCATATGAATTTATAGTGTTTTCACCGGAATCTTTTATTAATATAGATGAAAATAATAGAATTTTTACCTATCCCGTAAAAGGAACAATTGATGCTAAATTGAGAAATGCTGAAAATATTTTAATGGATGACGATAAAGAATTAGCAGAACATCTTACTGTAGTGGATTTGTTAAGAAACGACTTAAATATAATTAGTTCAGATGTAAAAGTAAATAAATTCCGTTATATTGAAAAAATTAATACCAACTCCGGTTTATTATTGCAAACAGTTTCTGAAATTGAAGGTAAATTAAAGAATGACTATATCAATAAATTCGGCGATATATTTCTAAGTTTATTGCCTGCAGGTTCTGTGTCCGGAGCGCCTAAAGACAAAACTTTAGAAATTATAAAACTAGCAGAGTTAGAACGGAGGGGATATTATAGCGGAGTTTTCGGCTACTACGACGGAATAAAAAATTGCCTTAAAAGTTCCGTTATGATAAGATTTATTGAAAATAAAAACAATAAATTATATTATAGAAGCGGTGGGGGCATAACGGTTTATAGCAGCGCTCTAAAAGAATACAACGAAATGATACGAAAAATATATGTGCCGATTTATAGAAACAGTTAAATTAGAAAACGGAATCTACAAGTTAATAGACTATCATAACAAAAGACTCAATAACACTATTATTAATTTTTTTAAAAAAAATCCGCTGAAAAGCGAGCTTATAGACATCGCAAAATTTCTTCCATCCCCAGCCGCTGCAGAGTTTAAAAAGGGAATATTCAAATGTAGGGTTGTTTATTCGAATAAAATAGAAAGTATTGAAATTTTGCCATATATAAAAAAAAATATTAGAAGGTTGAAACTCGTAGAATCAAACATAGATTACAGCCTAAAATTTGAAAATAGAGATTCTATTAATAATTTATTTAATGGTTTGAAATTTTTCAAAGATAAAAACCATTTAAATTCTTTCACAAATTTATCTGCAAATTTACCCTTTAAAGCTCACAGAAATTCCTTCGATAGTGATTATAGTGATTTTGATATTCTGATAGTTAAAAAAGGATTAATAACTGACACGTCTTATTCTAATATAATTTTGTACGATGGAAAAGAATGGATAACTCCTAAAAGTTTTCTGCTAAACGGCGTAAAAAGGCGGTATTTATTAAATAATGGTATAATTAGAGAAATGAACATTTGTTTGGATGATCTAAAAAATTTTAAAAAACTCTCTTTAATTAATGCAATGCTTGAACCGCGCGATATCGAAATAGATATAGACAATATTATCTGAGACGTTTTTTAAGTACTTTAATCTTTATTATAATGTGTATATTATGTAAAAAATAAATAATTCTGACACCTTAAAATATAAAATAAAAATAAATAATTCTGACACCTTAAATCGGACACCTTAAATCGGACTAAAATTTCATATCCTCTTTAAAAAGTCCAATAATCCCGAAGCTTGGGGAATTTGTTTTGCAATATTGGGTAATTATATTATGCAATAGACATGTAAATGTTGCAAACAGATTAAATTTAAGTTACGTTGAGGTTAAAAATATGTGCAAATACAGGCGGGGGTAAGGTAATAAATAAATCGGATAGCTTTTATTTGAATAATATTTCGCGGGCTTTTTCTACAACGTCATCGGGGTTAAAAGGCTTTGTCATATACATGTCGGCTCCGACTTCGGCGCCTTTTAGCCTGTCCACTTCCTGTCCTTTTGCAGTAAGAAGAATAATGTATATACCGGATATTTTAAGATTATTTTTTACTTCTTGACAAACTTCAAATCCATTCATTTTCGGCATCATTACATCAAGAAAAACTAAATCGGGCTTATAATTTTTAATTATTTCTAGAGCTTCTTTCCCATCTTTTGCAATTAAAAGCTCAACCCCTTCATCTTCAATGTCCTCTAACGTTTGTTCTATAAGCAGCCTTATATGAGGCTCGTCATCGGCAATAAGTATTTTGGGCATATTTTTCTCCGTCTGCAAACATTATTAAGATTAATACGTTAAAAATCGTCACTATACCGCTATTGCTTTTTATATTATAATATATATAATTGCATTGCAATATAAAAATTGATTTTTTATATTTTTGCAGGCTTATTTTTCCTTAATATCCGGAAAAGCTTCGATAAATGCATCGACTATTGCGGGGTCGAATTGAGTGCTTGAACATTTTTTAAGTTCGCTAAAGGCTGCATCGCACGAAAGTCCCTTCCTATACGGTCTGTCGGTAGTCATTGCGTCAAAACTGTCGGCAACCGCAATTATTCTTGCCATTAAATTTATATCTTCGCCGCCTAACCCTTCGGGATAGCCCTTTCCGTCATATCTTTCGTGATGATACTTAACCCCGGGTATAATATGGTTCAACTGCTTAATATTTTTTAATATTTTTTCGCCGAGAATAGTATGGCTTTTAATTATTTCAAACTCATCATCTTTTAATTTGCCCGGTTTTAAAAGAACAGAATCGCTTATCCCTATTTTTCCTATATCGTGAAGTATGGAAGAAAGTTTTAACGTCTCAAGTTCGTCTCCCGATATTCCGAGATTCCGTCCTATGGCTAAACTGTAATTCATAACCCTTCGTGTATGGTCGCCCGTGTAGCTATCCCTCATTTCTATTGTTTCCGCCAATGTATAAACCGTCGATATAAATGTTTCCTGTAAGTTCTGAAGCAGTCTGCCGTTTTCGATAAAAGCCGCAATCTGGGAACTAAAAACCATTAATAGTTTTAAATTCTCGGATGTATATGCGATTGGATTTTCATTTATTAAATATATGGCGCCAGTCACCCTGTTTTGTATCCTTAAAGGGGTGCATAAAACGGAACCGGTTTTTTTAGGCAATATCCCTGCCAACTCAACATCCGCAGACAGGTCGTTCACTATCTCCGCCCTGCCGGAAAGAATAACGCGCTCCGGTATAACTGCATCTTCCGGTTTTAGCGGAGTGTATTTTTCCGCGCCTTCTCCGAATGCAAAAACAACTTCGAGCAAACCCGTATTTTCATTTTTTAATATTATTAAAATTGAATCGGCATTTAAGAGTTCGCTTATCTGCATCGAAGTAAGCTTAGCCATCTCATTAAAATCTGTGCGGATATTTATATTTTCGGCAAAATCGTAAAAAAGGTTTATTTCTCTATATTTGCTTAAAAGTTCGCTGGTTAAATCTCTTTTATCGGACTCTATTTCCGCTATGCAGTCAATAACGGAAGCGACTAATGCGCATCCTTCGCTTCCTTTGATAAATCCTATCTGGTCGTCTCCCCCTGCATTTATCGGGTAGCTGACCATACTATTGCCGCTGTTGCCGCTTTTTTCAAATTCGCCGTCCTGTCCTATATCGGCTATAATATTATCGCCGGCATCGGTTACTAATATCCTGATATTTAACCGCGCCGCCATATCGCTTAAAATTTTTGCGGTATTCCTGCGCGATATAATCTTTTTAAAAAAAGAATTGGTTTTTTTCATTTTCTATACCTCGCTAATTTTTTGTGTGTCCTGCGCCTATTATAATAAAGGTCACCATGCTTCCCGATTCATCTGCGGCTTTAAGGGCTTTCATTGTAGTTTCTTCATGGGCTACAAATTCATCTACAATAATTATATCGGGCTGTTCCGCCTTAATTTTTGCAATATAATCCGCATCTGCTTTGGAAGAAATGCCCATTACCGTATATCCCTTTTCCCGCATAACGTCCGTAAGCAGATTAAAAATAGATTTGTCTTTGTCTATAATCATTACCTTGCGCTTAGAACTGCCTATGGATATAAGCTGGCCGACTTCTTTCAGGAGATTCTGCGAATCTATTCCCTTGGTAAGATATTTGTCTGCGCCTACTTCAAAGCCTCTTTTTCTGTCTTCCAACATAGATAAAATCATAATTGGCATATTCATAGTATCGGGATTGCTTTTTAAAACCGCCGACAGGTCAAATCCGTTTAACCCCGGCATCATAACATCTAAAATAACAAGATTATATTTTTTCCGTTTTATTTTGCTTAAAGCTTCTATTCCATCGACAGCCTGCTCTGTTATATAACCGGCATTTTCAAGTTCCTGTTTCAAAAGTTCCCTTATACCGGGGTCGTCGTCCACTATTAATATATTTTTCTCTGGCCGGCTGCTTTCGGTCAACTGCCATGCGCTGTCGTTAAGCTTTCCGATAAAACTTTTAATGTCCATTTTATTTACGCCGCTTATTTTATTATCGTAATACTCTTTATTGCTATATGGAAAGGTAAAACAAAAAGTGCTTCCTTTTCCCTCAAAGCTGTCAACCCATATTTTGCCGCCGTAATGCTCGATTATCTGCTTGCATATAGGCAGTCCTAGTCCGGTACCCTGCGGCTTGTCTGTGAGCGTATCGCCTACCTGCTTGAATTTTTCGAAAACTTTATCCGCATTTTCTTTGCTTATGCCTATACCTTGGTCTGTAACGCTCACAAATATAGCGCCGCTTTCAACTTTAGCCCTGATTGTAATATCTCCGCTGTTTGTAAATTTGACTGCATTAGATATAAGGTTTATTATGACCTGGATAAATCTGTCTTTGTCTCCTGATATTTCGGGAAGATTATTTTCTATATCCGTTATCATATTAAGCCTTTTTGGCTCTAAAAGCGAAACAGTAGCCGCTATGGCACGCTCTATGGCATCATTCACGGCAAAATTTTCGTCTTTCCAATCTATTTTGCCCGCTTCCATCTTGGCTATATCGAGAACGTCATTTATTAACGTGGTAAGCCTTTGCCCTTCGGATATTATTATATCCAGATTGCTTTCTATCTGGTCGGTAGTTTTTTTAGTTTTTTTATCTTCTACGTCTAATAAGGGCATAATGGAGTCTTTAAATTTTTTTCGTATTATATTCGCAAAACCCATAACCGAAGTAAGGGGCGTTCTTAATTCGTGGGACACCGTCGATATAAAATCGGTCTTCATAATGTCTATTTCTTTTTCTTTGGTAATATCCTGAAAAACCCATACTGAATCGGAACTGAGCGCCCCGTCATCGCGATTAATGGATTTTCCCGACAGCAGACACCAGAATTCGGAGCCGTCCTTTCTTTTTGCGATATATTCCAGCCTGTATTCTTTTCCTGCGCTCAATGTGGAATATGCATCATTGCCTACTTTATTAAAATCTTCTTCAGAAGCGTAAACTATTCTGGAAGATTTGCCTATCATGTCCTCCGGAGAATCGTATCCGAAAATCTCTGCCATTTTTTTATTAACTTGAACAAAAATTCTGTTCCTTACCATTGTTATTCCTACAAGAGAATTATTTAAAACGACATTCTGGCGTTCTATGAGTTTTTCATTTTTTTCCTCGACGGCTACAAGATTGCGCACGGTTTCTTCGGCTCTCAACAAAGAATTCTTGTATTCTTCGGCAAGAGCTTTAATGTATAAGGAAAGTTCTTTATCTGGTATATCCGGAACATCGGACAAATATTTAAAATCGTGTTCTAATACCTTTTTTATATAATCTGCCATACCGGTTAGCTTTCTATCAGGTTTATCAGGTTGATTTTCCATAATCGGTTTACCCCTTTTAATATTTAATAATATCTATATGCCTAATTTTATCATTTTCTTCCTTAAGCCTTCCCTGCTGATTCCGAGTATTTTTGCAGCAGCGGTTTTATTCCAGCGAGAACTCTCTAACGCCATTCTTACCGCCATTATTTCATGCTCCTCTATGCTCATAATTCTTCTGTCCGGAGCATTATGGTCCCGCTGCTGCCCTAACCGCAAAATATTTTCAGATAAATCTCCAATATTTATATCGCCGGAAATAGAAAGGGCTACTGCCCTTTCTATTTCATTCTCCAGCTCTCTTATATTGCCCGGCCAATCATGGCTGGCAAGCGCCCTTACCGCTTCGGCAGAACACCTGATATCATGCCTTCCTAATTTTAAAGCGGTTATTTTTAAAAAATAGTTTATAAGAATAGGTATATCTTCCTTTCTTTCGCGAAGGGGGGGTATGTTTAAACTGACTACGTTTAACCTGTAAAATAAATCTTCTCTAAAGTTTCCTTTTGCTATCTCTTTCATAAGGTCTTTATTTGTAGCGGCTACTATTCTTATATTAAACCGTACCGGATTTGAGCCGCCTACATGAACGACCTCCCTGTCCTGTATAATTCTTAGTATTTTAGCCTGCCCCGCTAACGGCATATCTGCGATTTCGTCAAGAAAAAGGGTTCCGTTATCCGCTTCGAGGATTTTCCCTTTGCGTTTATCTACTCCGGTCGCAATGCCTTTTTCTATGCCAAACAGTTCGCTTTCAAATATGGATTCGGGAATAGCGGAGCAATTAATGGCGATAAACGGCTTGTCCGCCCTGTTGCCGGAGTAATGCACCGCTTTAGCCACAAGCTCCTTTCCTGTTCCGCTTTCCCCTGTTATAAGAACATTAGAAGGAATATCGGCTATTTTGTTAATTTTATCGAGAATCTGTTTTATAGGTTCGCTGATGCCGAGTATCGTATTGGGAGAGAATTTTTGCCTCAAATTTTGCTTTAGATTAATATTTTCGTTTACGACTATTTCTTTTGCCGCGCTTATTTCCTCATTCTTTTTCTGCAATTCCTTAACCCTTTCTTTTTCTGCATTGTAAAGCCTTGTAATTTCTATGGAGTTGGCAGTATAAGAGGCTATTGCCAAAAATAATTTCAAATCGGATGCCGCATATTGAACCCCTTTGAATGAAAAAACGTTGATAATCCCAATAATTTTTTCCTTAGTCTTTAAAGGCGCAGACATTAAAGAATAATGGTAGCGGGCGTTACTCAAAATAATATTATTTATTATTTCGCCTCTGCCGCTCTTAAAAACTTTGCCGTTAATTTTTTCTACCTGTTCGGCTTGTTTTTTAAATTTAAAGACGGTCTCATCATAGCTGCCGTCGTCATAAAAAGCAAGAATTTCAAAAACATTGGATATTTCGTTATGCGTAATAATGGATGCGCGCTCAAATTTTATAATCATTGCAAGGTCGCTTATAATATAATTGGCTATATCCGCCTGTTCGGTGCAAAGTGCTATCTTGTCGCTTATATTATAAAGCAGATTGGATTCCTTATATTTTTTCAGCAATTCGTCCGCAAGCGACCTTTCCATAGACCTTGCTTCGGCAATATATGAAAGGATAAAAGCTATATTTTCCGCTGCCGTTTTTCCCGAAGCCGTTGCAGAAACCTGTCCTACTGTTTTTCCTTCGATATTTATGGGATAAAAAGAAGTTTTTTTAGCGGGCTGAATGCCTGAAATTAAATTTCCGGCATTGTCCAAAACAGCGGCTGGTTCGCCTGCAAGAGCGATAATAGCATCTAACAAAGCGAGGTTTTCCTTTTTTAAAAAAAACTTTTTGAGATTTAATGCTTCCATAGATAATAGATAAACCTCCTTAGTTAAAAAGGCGCATAACACTCAATACGGTTCCGATGTAACACCTACACCTAAACCGGACATACGATAAACTATGCTTTGCCGTATATTTATATATGACTAAAACTGAATCTGCGCCTTTTTAGCTCCCGCTTCTTCTCTGACCCACATAAGCATTTTTTTAGACCTGGAACACCAGTCTCTTAGGTCGTTTTCAAAAGTAGCGCAGTCCGCCGTGATTTCTAATATATCCCCTGATTTCATCTTTATAGCGTTAGCTGTAATTTTTAAAATAGGCTGCGGACATTTAAGCCCTCTTGCGTCGATAATCTGAACGGACATTTTAAATACTCCTTTTTTACAAAATTAATTTATTTATTGTTAATTACTTAATTACTTAATTACTTAATTACTTAATTACTTAATTACTTAATTACTTAATTACTTAATTACTTAATTACTTAATTACTTAATTACTTAATTACTTAATTACTTAATTACTTAATTACTTAATTACT
>JAJZJW010000011.1:80008-81433 GCA_021809845.1 bacterium
AATTACTTAATTACTTAATTACTTAATTACTTAATTACTTAATTACTTAATTACTTAATTACTTAATTACTTAATTACTTAATTACTTAATTACTTAATTACTTAATTACTTAATTACTTAATTACTAATTATAAGTAATTATACTATATAATTCAAATAATATATTGTTTAATTGAATTTATCCGTTAGCGTCCAGTATAATTTTCTGTCTGCTTTATGTTCCTTGCTCTGATACAGGGCGTTATCCGCATAGCGCAAAAGTGTATCCGCACTTACGGCATCGTTTAAAACGCTGAGATGGACTCCCATGCTAAGCCCTACGCTTACCGTATTACTCTTTGAAAGACCTACCGGAACACGGACACTTTCTTCAAGCTTTTTAAACACCGGCATCAGGTTGTCTATATTTTTGCAGTCCTCTAAAATGATAACAAATTCGTCGCCGCCGATTCTGGCAACAAAATCCGTTTTGCGAAGGGAATCACGCAGCCTTCTTCCGATTACCTGAAGAACGGCGTCTCCAGCTTCGTGCCCGTAAGTGTCGTTTACGGGCTTAAAACCGTCTAAATCTACCATAGCTACCGCTATTTGCCATTTCTGACGGATAGCCCTTCCTATCGCTTTTTCCAATTCATCAGTAAGGGCGCGCCGGTTCGGCAGTCCGGTCAAAGCATCGTAAAATGCCGCAATTTTAAGTTTTTCCTGAAGAGAGAGCAGTTTTAAATAGTTGTCTATTTTATCCAGCGCAAACGAAACGTCTAACTGGATTTCTTCCAAAAGATTCATGCGGTCTTCGCCCGCGCCGACTCTTACGGCGCCCCAGTGCCTGTTTTCGATGAACAGCGGAACGCCGACATCGCTCATTATCTCCCCTGTATCCCTCGGATATGTCTGGATGATAAATCTGTCCGTATTTCTCGCAACCGACAAGCCAACAGGGTCGTCGAAGATTCTCATGGAGCGGTTTCCGTAAAGGTCTTTTTTGTAATCTCCCGTTAACAGCTGGTCGTTGATGCCGTTATGAGCCGCAACGTAGCCGTTGCTGTCCGTTAGGACGAAAAACCTGAAATTAGGATTCATTCTTAAATATTTATCCTGGACCGGCTGAATACGATTTTTTACAAAACCTGTAAAAAGGGCTGTGTATTTTTGGGGGTTTGTACCTGGAACGGAAATATAGTTTCTATCCCATATATCCGAAGCGGATATTTCGCCGCTCTTTAATGCACCTTCTATTATGCCCGCTATTTCTCCTGCGCAGGAGCCCGCAAGTTCTATAATCTTATCTATTTTGTTTTCGCTGAACGAACTCTGCATGCTGTCTAAAAGAAGAAATATATATTCTACTTTATTGTTTTTTAAAATAGGTATAGAACAGGTGGAGTTTATATTAAAACGCCTGTAATAATCATGCCAGTAGCTCA
>JAJZJW010000063.1 GCA_021809845.1 bacterium
TCCATAATCAATCTTTCGTCTATCGTTTCGCCGTCCTTATATATGTCAATTTTATTTATTTTATTACGTAAAGTTTCGGGATTAGTTTTTACCAGATATATTAACTTTTTAAATTCTTTGCTGTTCTGAAATTGGGATAATTTCTTTGCGTATTTCGTGGGCGTTTTATATTCAAATTCTATTTCAAGCCCGATTAATTCATTATCTTTTTTCAATACAATGTCCGGTATAATTTTAAATCCGGGATATGCTTTTTTTACGGTTAAATCTATTTCGTAATCGTAGCCTTTTGCCGATAAAATGCTTGCTAAATCGCATATTTTTAAATGATGTTTTAGGTTTACTATTGACTTATCCGTCAAAGACTTCAAGGGTCTTTTTGGAATATCTTCGTTCAGCGTTTCCGCTATAATTATTTTTGCCTTTGTTCCGAGGAAGTATAAGCTTGATTTGATGAAATTTAATTTAATGCGCCCGATATATTTATAATCTTCAAGTTTCCTTAACCTGTGCCTAACGGTAGTAATGTCCGTTTGAAATATATTCATCGCAGGCTTTATGTCTGCATACCTGCATTTATGCAGAAAGTTAAAAAGCCTATAATCCCTTTCGGATAATACTACCCCTTTGTGCGCTCCCATTATTCTTGTTCCTCATTGTCCATATCTTTTAAATCTTCCGTATCTGGATACGTGAAAACAAACAATTTATCCAAATCATTAACTATGCTTTTTATTAAATCAAAGACATCGTCATCGCAAGTGCGCTGTAAATTTTCTAAAAAATCGATAATTCTTATTAGTTCTTGCTTTTCAGCATTTTGAATATTAGCCATTATTCCCCCTTTTTTCCGGACCCGGAATATTTAAATTTCTTCGACATATTTTCTATATTCCGGCAACCTGAAACTTTGACAGTCTAAAAGTTCATTAACAACGGAAACGATAACCTTTTCGTTAATTTCTACGGTAGCATCTATCCCGTTTTTATTATATAAGCTTTTCTCAGGAATATTTATTCCCTGATATAGAAATTTCAATTGGTCGCTGATTTTACCGAAACAGACATATGGGAGTTTTTAATAACAGAGGAACCTTTATTCGGTTCCTACGAAAAAATATCGCAAATATATAAAGGTGCTTCATTTGTTCTTTATCTTCGGCTATAAAACTTATAACAATTTCGTTAATTTTTACGATGACCCTGTATTTTCCTTTTTCGTTTTTCATCTCGCCCCCTTTATTGCAGTTTTTTCGTATTAAAAAACCTTTCAACTTCGTTTAATTTAAACGAGTATCTTTTACCGAAACGGTAGCATGGCAATTTATAATTTTTAATTAAATCGTAGATTTTTTGCCTGCTTAAATTTAAATTTTTTGATAATTTTTCTATGCCTATAAAATTATTTTTATTTTCTTCCATATTTCCCCCTTTATTGCAGTTTTTTTACTGTCCGCCCGGCGGACACTTTACGACGTATTAAATTCTTCCCTAAATTTATTTAAATACCCAACAAATTCTTCATAGCTTTTAGCCGGTGTATATTGAAGTTCCCGAAGGCAATTATCGGTATAAAATGCAATGCTGCCGCCGATATTTAGAAATTCCTTAATTTTTTCGTTTCTAAAAACGGTAAATCCTTTATACTCTGCATTAATCCTGTCTATTTCAGAGTTTAAATTATTTGCTTTCTCCGGCGGCAGTTCGGAATATAATCCTCTTTCAAGGGTTTTGATTAAAAGTCCCGCCGGATTTCTAATTGCCTGTCCTGAAAAAGTTTTTTCGATATAGTCCGCCGCTATAACCGCCTTTTTTCCATTTTTCCTGATAAGATTTTCGATAGTCCCCGGTTCGGTGTTTTGAAAAGTTTTTGTGTTTTTAATTTTTTCGATTTCATTTTCACACACGGCTTTTTCATCTTTTTCTTTGTGTGTGTTTTTTTCTTTTGATTCTCTTTCTATTGATTCTCTTTGAGTATGCTTTTGCATACCTTCGGAAGTATGCTTTTGCATACCTTCGGAAGTATGGTATTGCATACCTTCGGAAGTATGCTTTTGCATACCTGCCGAAGTATGCTTTTGCATACCTCTGGAAGTATGCTTTTGCAACCCTGCCGAAGTATGTAAATTAAAAATTTCGTGCCATAAAAATATATAGCGATTTGTTTTGTGGAGAAGTTTATCTTTCCCTTCCGCCCGCAAAACTTCAATAAATTGCTTTTTTTCCAGTTCCTTTAGATATTGTATTACCTGCAATTTTTTTACGCCAATATCATTTGCAAGCGTTTCGAGGCTTGGGTAAGCTTCTCCTTTTTCTCCGGCGTATTGTGCCAATCTTGCCCATGTGAGCTTAGCGCCTTGCGTTAATCCCGTATATTGCATTAAAGCGTTAGGAATGAACGCCCCTACGAAAAGCCTGTATGGATTAAATGTTTGTCCTGTTTGCATATTTTTGAAAATTATTTTTTACGGTTTCGTAATTCTCGTCCGGAAAAATAACCCTGAAGAAATTACTTTTTTTATTTAATCGTATTTTTAAAAGCAGTTTCTTTTTTATTAGACTATCTATTATCCTATTGAGCTTATCTTTTCCACATTTTCCATACGTGCATAATTCTTTTAAGGTATTAAAAATCAAGCCGTCATTATCCGAAAGGGATATAAAAGTATAATATACTCCTATTTCTTCCGCCGATAAGGATTTAGACCGTATAAGGTCGTTCTCAACCCAAGTGAACGGGGTTTTAATTTTATTTCCAATCTTAACTTTTTGGTCTGTTTGCATTTTTATATTAATCCACACAATATAATTTAATAATTAATAATGTATAACAATATATCTAAATAGTCAATAAATAATTTTAAAAAAATATAAAATGTGATAAAATATATTTAAATTAAAATTTGATAACGGCTTTATTGTTGTCAAATTTTAACGGTGGCTCGCCAAAAACCGACTGTGAATAACTTTTATATTAAAAACAACCGCTCTAATTTGCGTTTTAAGGCACGAAAAACATTTTTAGGTATAAAAACCATTAACTAAAAATAAACCGCCTTAAAATCGATTATACGGATTTTAAGCGGGGATTCTAAAAATCCCCGCTCCGCCTCCGGAGAAAGTTATTCAAAAAAATTAGATAAAAAATTAAACCCGTAGGGCTTGCAGGCTTTAGCCTGTTTATATTTTTTGTCTAATTTTCGGTCAGGCGGTTTTAGTTAAAATTTGATAACGGCTTTATTGTTGTCAAATTTTAACGGTGGCTCGCCAAAAACCGACTGTGAATAACTTTTATATTAAAAACAACCGCTCTAATTTGCGTTTTTAGCCCCCTTAAACTTAAAACAGGCAGTTTACCATTAACTAAAAAACAAACCGCCTTAAAATCGATTATGCGGATTTTAAACGGGTTTAAGTTTCCGCACTCGGCGGACAGTAAAAAAATCTTTCCATTTGAAAAAATTTCATATATCCGTAAACTTAAAATATAAACAAATAAATTTAAAAGAAGCCCCGCCGATTTTCGTATAAGGTATATCGTCATGATAAATAAGTTTATAAATTGAACTTTTATTCATCGACAACATCTCGGCGACCTCTTCGATTTTTACCAGCATAACTTTTAAATCCTCTCGTTTTAGATTAAGAAGTTTTTTTATTTTAATATGTCTTTTTTCCTCTGGCTTTTGTCTTTGCCTTTTCCCTCCCGACGGGAGGGGCAGGGGTGGGGTCAATCTCCCCCTCTTTAGAGGGGGGCGGGGGGAGTGCGCCCCGTCGGGATTTAAGGTTTACCCTTAAAGCCCCGACTACCCCAGCGGTCGCCGTAGGCGATTTGTTAGCGAAGCGTTTTGCCGAAGGCAAACAAAAGATGGGGTAGTCGGGGCTTTAAGGATAGCGAAGCGTTTTGCCGAAGGCAAACCTCAAATCCCGACGGGGCGCACAAAAAGGGGTTAAGGGGGAGAATGTGTCTCCCCCTTTTTATCTTGACACTAAAATTGTTAAAGAAAATGTCAAGGTAAATTCCGTTAATCCCCTGATTATTTTTTGATTTTTTCCGTTCTTTTTTCATTTTTTTATTTGTTCTTGTGTGTGATTATTCCCGTTTAAATATTCGTTAATATTTAATTCAAAGTCCGTTAATTTTAAATACTCTATTTTTTCTTTTGTCTTATCCATAATCAATCTTTCGTCTATCGTTTCGCCGTCCTTATATATGTCAATTTTATTTATTTTATTACGTAAAGTTTCGGGATTAGTTTTTACCAGATATATTAACTTTTTAAATTCTTTGCTGTTCT
>JAJZJW010000023.1 GCA_021809845.1 bacterium
GAATCTGAGAAATTAAAGAAAATTCAGACGCCATAGATTCAAGAGATTCATAAAATAAATCTTCAGGTCTAAAATATTTTGCCATTTCTTCAAGAAAAAAAGCAGTCTTTGACCTTGCTCTTTTATTAGCATAAAAACCTTTTGTTAAATACATTAAAACTCCAGATTCAACAAAAAAATTAAGTTTTTTATATAAAGTATTATCTTTTTCATCAAATACTACCCTAAAAGCTTTTGACGGAATAATCCACTTGTTTTTTAAATCAAGGTCGTCAAGAAAAGTTAAGAGCGATTTTAAGGTTAATTTATTATTATTCATAAATTAATTATACACGAACTTGATAAATATGTCAAATATATGATTAATTAATTATAAGTTATTGCCGTAATACCCCTTGCTTTAGCTATGGGGATATAAGGCAATCCTCTTAAAAGTTAAATTGCAATCCCTTGCCATATTGAACCAATACGACGTTTTTAATATTAGTATTGATAATATTTTTCAATCTATCTATTAATTTAATAGCTTTTCCGTAACTATGCACCCCGATAACACTATATATCGTATTTTTAAATCAAACAATATTATTCGGTTGAAACATATATCTTACTTTCCTAACAGACGGCTTAAACCCTTTCCTATTGAGCTGAATAGCCCTGTTGTTCCTGCGTGTCTGTTTTTCGGCATAAGTATTAGTCTGTTCTTGTTCTGTTCCTCCCGCTATACAAAAAGCATCGTTGCTGTGCGTTTTCTCAAGTTTTAACGCTATCCTTGCAGATTTAGTAATGTAGCCGTAGGTTATATTAACTGTATTACCCAACTCCCGCAGTTTATTAACTATCTTCCAGCGCAATATTGACATAATGGTTTCTGCTTTAAAATTCTTATGTTTTTTAACCGATAACTTAAACTTGCCATTGTGATACGCCTTATGGCAAGTTTCGCATAAAGTAATTAAGTTATCCTGTCTGTCCCCGCCGGTCTGGCGGCTTTCGATATGGTGGACATTAAGTATTTTGTCTTTATGCTTGCAACTGGGAGCCTGACAGGTATGGTTATCCCTATAAAGCACATACTCCCTGATATTCCAAAAATCCTTTTGCACTCCGTTTTGATAATCCGTTCCCGATATTTCAGGATTATTAATCTTTTGAATATCAAAAGCGGCGGCTTCGATATTAATTCGGGATACCGGAAGTATAGACTTAACAAAGTTAATAAGTTTAATATGGCTGTTAAGCCGGTGTTCTACGGACGGTGCGAGCCAACCTTTACTCTTATTGCCTCTGTTTAAAAACCGTGCTTTGCGATACCAGAGTTTGTTTCTTCTTCCTCTCCGATACATTAACCTTTCTGACAACAACTTAACAATGTTAGTTCTTAATTCCGCCTCTGCGCTGAATAGTTCCTTACTGCAGGATATGGCGGATAAGCCGACATTCTTATATCCTGTATCTACGCCGAGAGTTACATCCTGCACTTTGTTTTCACATTCAAAGTTAAGCTGAATTATAAATGGTGTTCTTTTTACTACTTTTGCGTATCCTTTCTTTAACAGTTTCCTTGCCGTTGCCGGTTTACACGGCATAAGCGGCTTACCCTCTTTACTGATTACAAATACTAACATAATGTTTTTAAACCTCCTGTTAGTTGAAGTTTGTTCTCATCGGAGTTGTTAAGAGAGGTTTTTAAGTCCGCCACACTGAGAGTTTTTTCTCTGTTTAATAGCGGACCACAGTTGCCACGGACTTGAGAAGTATCCGTTGGTGTGTTCCTTAAAGGTTCTCTTAAATAACTGCTGTAACATAAGTTACCTCCTAATCATGCAGGCTCTTTCAAGCCCCCGCCTTTAGGCGTGGGGTTCATGACATACTAAAGTAACTATTAATTTATTTATCCCCGCCTTTGCCCGCCGCTTTGGCAACCTGACCTGCAGTTTTAGCCGCCGTTCCCGCAATACGTCCGCCGGCATACATTATGCTTGCGGCGCCTATTATTGCGCTCGCCACTCCCGATACGCTCATATTCGGCATACCGCTTACTATTTCGCCGGCTATCGCCGGTATTTTCATAAAAAGATAGGCGAAAATCCCCAGAAGCAGTAAAAACCCCATAACTTCCCCGCTCGATAAAGACCCTGAATTATATGCGGTAAGATTAGTCAGGGTTGTAGCGAGCAGTTTCGTAACTAAAAAAATCATAAAATACGCCAGCGAAGAAGAAATCAAAAATTTCAACCAGCCGTTCCAAAGAAACTCTAATGGCTTAAAAATCATAAAAGGCACGAATATATAGCCTGTAATCAAGGCTATGGTGATATAAACCTGGACTACGACAATCGTTCCTAAAACTACGGCCGCCATTACGATTAAAATAATCTGGTCGATAGTTACCGTAAATAAAAACAAAAAAGGAGCGAGTAATCCTCCCTTGCTTGTAAAAGTCATATTTCCAATAGCCAGATAAACCTGTTGAAACACATTACCGAACGTCGCCATCGGCGTTGCCGCGCCGGAGACAAGCTGGCCGAGCTGATTAAAAAAGTTAACGACTCCGCCGACGAAGAATAAATTATAACCGGCCAAAAGCCCTCTGACGAATGCGATAAACAAAGCGAACACGAAAAATTCTTTTATGCCTTTATCTCCGAACAAAAGATTCTGAATAACCCAGACGATTAAAGATATAATCGCAAGATACGCAAATAATTGCCCTGAAATATTAGCAAGGTTTTGCGCTATTTGCGGTCCCGCTTTCGACACCGCAGACTGAACCTGGTATATCAATGAAAAATCTTTTACAAATCCCTTGCCGGTCGGTTTAGCCGGCGCTCCCCACGACTTTGTCGGCGCGGAGCCGTTCTTCGTAGAAGAAGTAATCTTCTTAGGGGGAGTATTTGGCGTTATATTTCCTATCGAAACGCCGTCGTTTTTCGCTACCCCCACGAGAGCGTTATAACATCCAGGCTGCAATTCGCAATCGGAAAAAGCGCTCGGGGCATATGTGTCGCCGTAGGTTTTTTCGATTATTTGAATTGCTGCAGTTGCTCGGGAAACATTGCTCGCAAAAGCTTTCCCGGCTAAACCGGCTACTAAAAGAAAAAACGATAAAATTATAAATATTTTATTCATTATTACCTCTTTAAAAAACTATTTCCCGATTCCAAAATTAGTTACGTTCGGATAACTTCCGAATGTCGGATAATCGCTTGCCGGCATTTGCGTGGGTTGAACCGGAACCGTCGTACTTAAAGCCGTAGCCGATGCCGCCGACTGCGAATCCTTCGTTCCCGCCTGGACGGCCGCTAATTTCGCCTGCTCGGCCAATAATTTATTTGTCTGATTGACTTCTTCCGTCAGAGCCACTACTGCCTGTCCGGTCGCCTGCTGAGCGGCTACGCTTCCGTGGGCGGCGGCCACGTTAGAACCGAGCTGCGATATTAAATTCTGCTGCTGAGTGGAATTATTTAAAATCCCCTGAGCATATCCTGCAGTCTGCATAGCCTGAGTGTTCGCTTTATTATATTGACCGGCTACGTTCCCGTAATACGACTGGTTGGTATTTGCGTTAAAAAGCTGATTTTGTCCGTAAACATTTTGATAATTCTGCATAAATCCCTGCATTAACGGGTTGCCGTTTTCCATATTGATAATGTTACTCATGGAGGCCTGTTCGGCCATAAGCGAGTTCTTAAGCCCTTCAAGTTCATCCGCAGGCATCATAACCGTGCTTTCTATATTATTAACTGCGCCTATCAGGCTTGAAGATTCCTGCTGGAGATTCTGGATCTGATTCATAAGCTGCTGACCCTGCCGGACGTATTTAAGAGCTGAAAGCTCTACTTGTATTTTAGACTCCGCCGCCTGAATGGCGGTATTAGCGGCGGTAATTTCCTGAATTATTGATTGAATCCCCGCCGTCACGGGATCTAAAGTTATAATCTGCGCCGAAGCCGTCTGAGGAATTAATAATATATTTAAAAATAATAAAAATATTATAAGTGTTAAGCGGCTTAACACCCTCAAAAGCTTTTGTTTATTGGTTTTTTTAATTTTTTTCATAATAAATCACCTCTATTAATTTGCAGTCTGCGCCTGATATGTCGTATTAGTGCCTGTTTTAGCGTTTAAATCCTGTTGTGTTTTAGGATTACTTTCAACGCTATTTACCTGATTATTTGTATTAGTTACCGCTTGCGCGGCCGCATTATTCTCCGCTGCGATAGAACTTTCTTCTTGCTGTACTTTAGCGTTATTTACCGCCGGAGCGGCAGGAGTAACCGTTACAGGCGTAAAAGTAGAACCTGCAGGATGCGGATAAGAACTATTAGTGTTAGAAACCTGAGCAAAAACACTTGAAACGCTAAAAAATATAAATGCAAAAGCTAAAATAAATATCTTTAACATAATTACCTCCCAAATTTTTTAGTATTATTATTTTTATAATAAATATATTATATCAGATTAAATAATGTTGTTTATTTACTTTTCGGCAGCACCATATTTTTGCTGACGAATACGTTAAATCTGTATCCCTGTCTTATAATGAGCGTAGGCGGGATATTGGCATATTTTGAAAGCATATTTTGACTTAACGTCCCCGCCGCGTTAGATAACGTGGATTCGCCTATTCCCGCGGGAGTTACAGGCGCCATACTTCCATAAGCGTTTGAAGACATTGCCCCTGTTCCCGCTCCATACGCCTGAGAACCTACGTTTATAAAACTTAATAATAAAGACGTTCCGAACATCGTCCAAAAATGCGTATTAACGAGATCGTGAAAACCAGCGGTACCGTTTCCCTCTATTCCGGGCATTCCTAATAAATTTAGCTGTCTTCCATCTGGAAGTTCTAAAGTCTTAAAAGCTACTAAAAGCCTTGACTGATTTGTCGTGATTTGAGACGAATACATCCCTATTAAAAAGCTCCCTTTCGGAATTTCGAGACACTGTCCGTTATAAGAATAAACGTTGTTTATTACCTGAGCTTTAATAAAACCCGGAAGATTAGAATCTATTTTTGACATTAAAACCGCCGGGATTGTCGTCCCAGCTTCTATTTCGCAATTAGAAACAGCTTTTTGCGATACTAAAACTTTCTGATAATTTTGTTGTTTTTGTTTCATTTTATATAAAAACGCCTGATTAGGATGAGTTTTTTCAAGCTGCGATAATTTTGCCTGATCCTCTACTTTTTTTTCCATATTAGGCACGGAACTTAAAGCGCCGTTAGCTTTATTTTGTAAATTCTGCAAATTATTCTGTTGTTTTAATAGACTGCTTACCGCCGAATTTGAATTATTACTGTAATTTGTTTGGCCTATTGTCGTTACCATAGGCGAAGCGGCAGCTTTTTCCGCAAGAGTTTCTTTAGGAGATCCCGTTTGCGTTTGCGTATAATTATTTTTATATTTATTCATTTGATTCTTAAGATTTTTTATTTTAGTTTTTATCTCGCCGGACATCGGCGGTAAAGGCGGCATTTTTGAAGAAAAAACAACTTTACTATTTTGTTTTTTATTTAAAAAACTTAAAGCTTTTTGTTTATTGTTTAAATATTGAGTTCTCGTTTCTTTAGATAACTTTATTTTTGTTTTTCTGACGGGTTTTTTTAAAGCTCCCGTCAAAAACAAAGCGGTTATTACGGCAACTATTAATACCGCTCCGAAAACATAGTAAAGATTTTTAGGAATATTAAAACCTTTTCTCGCTTTATGTTTTGGCGGATTTATATTATTTATATTAACAGGTTTAGGTTTAACATCTTCTATTTGTACCTGCTGCTGTTCTTCTTTTTCTTCGCTCATTATTAACCTACCAGTTAAACCCGCTTGCGTTATTTTGTTTTTTAGAATAAATAAACGCTTCTTTATTTTCTAATTTTAAAGCGCCTTTGGTAAAAAGCCTTTCAACAATAATATACCTGCCGCGCACTATATAATTAATTAAATCTAAATGCCCTGCGGACATAACGAAAAATGCCGGCATAGACTGTAGTTTTTTAGGCATATAGATATATACAAATCCGTTAAAAGAAAACACCTGTATAGGCCTTATACTTTTATTTCCAGAAATCGTATATCCAAACTTTATTTTAGAAATTTCCTGAGGCGTGAGTTTTTTAATGCCGGTATTAAACACCTGATGTTTTTTCTTTAAATTTAATTCTAATTTATTAGCCAGCACGGTAGCTAATTTTTCGGGCTGCCTAAAATTAACTAACTGATAAAAACTATTTTTCTGGGAACTTAGAGTAAACTCATAAGTTTTATTTTGAGTAATAATACTTAAAGACGTCTCTAAATGCTTCTGAATAGGTTTTACAAAAAGATTATTAATAACCGGCTGCGCAACCCAGCGCACGGTATCGCCAAGCGCAAAAGCGATAATTTTAGATTTAAACTTAAAATCAGTTGAAAAACCCGGTCTACAATAGACCGTATAAATCTTATTATTTCTGTAATTAAATGTTTTAACTGTTCCGGCAAAAGAATTTTTAATCAAAACAAAAAATAAAAAGAAAAAACTTAATAAAAATATTTTTTTAGCCATTGACGCCTCCTACGGCTTTATTGATTGTAAATGAATTTATATATATTCCTAAAGGATTTTTGTAAATTAAAAGAGTAGAAGTCGGCGGAATAATTTGAATATGCGCGATAAAATCCACATATCTTGTTTTTTTAATATTTCCGTTTCCGCCTCTTGTTATTTTTTTAGTATGAATAGATATCACGTCCGGATTTATGAAATTCATTGAAATAATTTTATAGTAAACAGACCCATGGTGAACGGAAACCCATGTAAAGGGATCGGTAGAAGCTCCGTTTATATACTGATTTAAATAATTTTGTCCCGTATTAGTCGTATAAGCATATGATTTTAAGAGTTCTTTTTTTAAGATATGTCTATTTATATTAAACGTCCAGTGTATCCAGCGGCCTATAAAATATTCTTTTGCCGCTCTCGATACCGGATATTTATTTATGCTGTATTTTATTATTTTTGCTTTTCCTAATTTGTTGACGGTGATAATATACGGTATCGGTTTATTAATTTTAGCTAAAATAACGACCGCCACAAGGCATAATAAAACAAAAACGCCGAGCCCCCCCGAAACTAACTGCCATTTGCGGACATCCACGACGCTTTTTTGATATATATCAAAATAAACATCGTTAGCTTTTTCTATTTTCTTGTTATTTTCCGTCATATTAAACCTTTTTAAAAAACCCGCTAAAATTTTTAGGTTTTAGCGGGGGAGGGGTTAAATTTATATACTTGGACCGCCTACGCTGTGTTTTTCCGCAAACGATTTAGTAAAGCCGTCTTTTTCTTTACTTATATCCTTTAAACCGTTTAATAACTCTAATTCTTTAGCTTTTTCAACGCCGTATTTTATTTTATCTTCCACGATGAATTTATCAAGCTTTTCTTTCCAGTCAGGATTTTCGGCTTTCGTAATTACAAGCCCGCCTGCGCCTTTAAAATCATATTTTGCATTCACGAAAGAAGCTCTAAAATCGCTTGTTCTATCGTGAGCTATTTCATTTATTATATTTTTCTCAGGTGTTTCTTCTATATCTGCTTTACTCCAATGATGCGGATTAAAATATCCGGGGGATATAACTACCGTATCGTCCATTTCTTTAACAACTTTTACTAATTCTTTTTTTTCGTCTTTATTCTTCATTCCTTTAATCTGTCCTTTTTCGTCCAAACCGGCAACGGCGTAAACATTTTTAACGGAATCTAAATTATTATTAAAAGACGAACGGATTATTGCGTCGTCTTTTTTTTCTAATTCAAAACCTTTTTTGAGGCTTTCCGCCGGCATATGATATTTTTTGGTTTCGCCGTCATATTTAATGCCAGTATACTCTGCATATAACGCCGATGTTCTGATTTTTTTAACTTCCGCCATATAAAGCGGGTCGGCTTTGAATTTTTTAGTTTCTCCGAGATAACTGGTAGAAACAGCAATATTCTTTCTTTTTTCCTTTAAAAAATCAGCAAGTTTTGAAATATTAGCGCTGTCTATCACATAAGCGCCTTTTTCAAACTTTTCGCCTTCCTTTAGCGCGACCCATTTCTGATCTTTAAATTTGCCTTCAATTTTTCCGTAATTAAATTCTATTCCTTTTTCTTTTAACGTGTCCATAACATTGTGCCTTAATTTTTGATTCTCAATGTTTGCAAACTTTAAATCGGTTTGTAAATTTTCATTTTTTGGATCTTTTTTAATAGCTTCTTTTAAACTCTTAACCTTCTCGATCTCACTGAAAGATAATACGCTTAAATTTTGGTCTTTTAGTTTTGAGTCCGTCCCGATGTGTAAGGTTGCGTTTTCATTTTTGTCAATTACGATTCTCATTTTGGATTCCTCCTTAAAAATCAATTAAATTAATTATATGATTTAAAATAATATCTTATTATTTTAAATCATAGTTTAATATTATCATATTTTAGAACTTTGTCAAGCGTGTTTGTTAAATTTTTTTTATCTTCTGATAGATTAATACCTATCGTTGTTTCCGCCTGTTCTAAATATTCAAAAAAATTAAAACATACTAATTTAAACTCTTTTTTAAAATAATCTAAATCTTTAAACTCACTCGTTAAATTTATTGCCGCTATAACACCCATTTTTAAACCTCCGTTAATAATAAATTCATTAATTGCAATTTATATGCGCTTTCAAAAAATAAATTAACTTTTACAACCCCCCTCGCTACCATGCTTTCTTGCCAAACATAAGCTTTAATGTATCTTTCAAGATTGCCATTAATAATAAACGGTCCAAAAAAATTTATTCTTGTAATTTCAATTTTATCTTTGTTTTTATCTTTAAATGTAAATACGGAGCGACCTTCACCAATATAATATCTATTTTTAAAAAATCTTACAAAATCATTTACGTCTTGATAATTGTTAATTTCATTTACATTTTTTGGATGTATGCAATTATAAAGTTTACTAAATATTTTTTTAATCATTCACTACACTCCTTTTTAAACAATATGGATTTATACCTTTTAGACCATTACGCAACCTCTTTTTTCCACTCTATCCATTTTGATTCGCTTATATTACTTGTAATATCAAAGACAATTCCTACATATAATTTAGGACCGCCACTCTCTACGCCACACCCTTCTATCTTTGGAATATAGGCTATATCATGCTTTTCTTGCAACTCGTCTGTTAATTTCATTACGGTTTGTAATATTTCAAGCCGTAATCCTTTTGGGTTTCCTGCTATTAAGTCATCTATTGAGAATTTAGCCATTTTTACAACCCCCTTGCTACCATATTTTCTTGCCATTTTGCCACAGCAGGATTTTCAGATAATTTAATATTATTAAGTGAATCGTTAAGTATTGACGCTTGAACTTTATCAATATCTATAACTGTTGATTCTGATTTACCTGTTTCCCAATTTGTTTTTTTAGTCATTCCGCATTTTGCTTTATATCTGTAATAAGTAGTACCTCCGATATTATATTTATCTTTAATTTGAGATAGTGAAAAACCGTTCTGAATGTCGTTTATTATGCTTTCTTTATCTTTAATAATAATTCCTATTCCTCTATGATGTTTATCTGTTTTATCAACAACAATAGACTCTTTTTTATTAGCATTATCTAAATCTAAAACTAATTCTTGATCGCTCATAATACCCTCCGATTTTAATTTTTTTGATTTATTTAACCATCGTCATAACACTTAAACCGCTTCTGCGGTCAATTCCCGTTAAATGTATAGTTTCTGTCATAGCCGTTATCCTGGACGCTATTTTATCGTTAAGACTTTCTTTAATTTCATTTAAATCATAGTTTGACGTGATGATCGTCTGTTTTTCGTCTTCATACCTTGCGTTAATAATAATATAGAGCGTCTGCATAACCCATTCCGATACTTTCTCGGTTCCGAGATCGTCTAACACTAAAATTTTAACCTTCGTATATTTTTTAATAATTTCGTTTTCGTCTATACTGTCTTTCTTAAATGCGCTTCTAATATTTAATAGCATCATCGGAACCGAAACGAATAAAGCGAGTTCGGAAGGAATAGTAAGGCGTCCCGATTCTTTTCCAGGCTCTGTATTTAATACTATATTTTTTAATAGACTCGCCGCGCCGTCTGTTTTTCCCGTCCCAACCGGACCGTGAAAAAAATATCCTTTTTGAAAATTAAGCTTATCAGTATGACTTCTTGGATTTAAAAATCTTTTAGGCACGCCGAATTTAACTAAATATTTTTCTATATTATTTTTTAGATCATTTTTAAAACAGTTTATTTCCTCTAATTCTTTTTCTCTGTCTTCGGCGTCCAAAGCTTGTGTTCTGGCAAGAATATCGTCTTTTCTTTCGTCTAATAATTTTCTAAAATCTGTAATTTCCTGCATTATTCGCCTCCCGCAACAAAATATTCCCCTGTTTCTGGGTTAAAATAAGTTATTTTTTGATTTTTATATTTATTATCATCTTTTGTTTGTTTTTCTTTTATATTAGACGGATTAGAATTAAGATATATCTCAAATTTTTTAGGCCTAAATAAAGTCTCTGGATTTAAATATTGATTCATTTTAGGATTATTCAACCATTCGGACGCTTTTTTATCTATGACGGATTCAAGTTGTATAACTGTGAACCCGTTTTTAAGGCGAGCTCTTATATTTTGTAGATTATTATTATTTTTTTGACTAAATGTTTTATTAGTTTTTTTGTTTAAATAATTTAAAATTTCTAAAACTGATTTTTCAATATCAAAAGAATCTTGCGCAGATTTATCTGCGCCATCTTTTATTTCTTCTTCTAATTTAGTATTCTTAATTATGTATTCTTCTAAATACATATTCTTCGGAGGACAATCTGTCCGTGGGGGGGCGGACTTTTGTTCCGTAGGGGGAGGACAATCTGTCCGTGGGGGGGCGGACTTTTGTTCCGTAGGGGGAGGACAATCTGTCCGTGGGGTATTATTATTTTTTTGAGTCTCTTTTAAATCTTCGGTTATAATGCGCTCAAGTATATTATTAAGGGGTTTAAAGGAGTAAATATTACTTTTATCTCCCTTTTCTTTACTGCGTCTTCTGGTTTTTGTGATATACCCTTTTTTTATCAAAGAATTAAAAAGTCTTCTAATATGGCGCTGCGTAACCCCGGTTAATTTTTCTAATGTTTTTTGCGCCGGGTATGCCGAATCATTCTGATGCGCAAAATAGTATAAGCTTGATAAAAGAAGGTATTCGTATGGTTTAATATTTAATTTAACTAAATTAGCAAATAAAACGTTCGGGATCATTATAAATCCCACTTTTTTATTAAAATCCAATATATCTATTTTTTCGTTGTTTTGATTTTCTTCTTCCATATTTATCTCCCCCTATTTGTTGCTCTTTGAATTAGTTCGTTTAACGATTCTCTTTTATTTTTTTCGACCACATTGTCAAGCTCCACCGGTTTTAACAATATTTTTCCGTCCAGCTTATAAAAAGGAATTTTATTTTCTTTTATTAAAGCTCTTATTTGTCTTCCGCCGATTCTTAAATATTCCGCGGCTTCGTTAACAGTCATATATTTTTTAGCGGCAGAATTAGAATTATAAGATTGGCTTATAACCGCGGCGAGTTTTGCGATACTTTCATCGCTAAGTTCTATTTTTTGAATTATTTCTTGTTGCATGATTCCTCCGGATATAAAAGATCTATTATAGGAATGCCGGTGACATTATGTAGTCTTTGGATAGTTGTTTTAAACGATTTTGTAGTTTTGTAATTTACAATTCTATGAATTGTAATCTCAGAAATTCCGCTTAATTTAGCTAATTCTTTTTGCTTAATTCCATTTTGTAGGATATATATTTTTAATGGATGAATTTTCATTATTATTGCTCCAAAATGTTAATAAGTTTTCATATTGAATAAATATTATAACCATTTTGAATATATGTCAAGCATTTTTATATTTTTTTATAAATATATTTTCATTTTGAATATTGACTAAATTTTAAATAATGTAATAAGATTATATTTACTATGAAAAACATAAATATAAATAAAGGCGGAAATGATGAATTTAAAACTAAACCGCTTAATAAATTATTAGGCGAAAAACTAAAAAGTATTAGAGAGAGCAAAAAACAAACATTGGAAGAATTTAGCCTATCCCTAAATGAAGACAGGCAAACTTATTATAATTATGAAATTGGTAGTAGGCAATTACCTTATTTTAAATTACATAAATACGCTGAGATACTTAAATTAAACTATTTAGATATATTATCTCTTCTTAATTTTAATAATACTGATATATTTCAGCGGAAACCAAGTATCCCCTCTATTTTAGACCTTTCCGTCTTCGCCGATACGCTTATAGATAAGTCTAAATATAAACAACTGCCTGTTTACGCCTATGCCGGTGCTGGAAAGTTTATAGACCTGACGGAAATAGAGCCTATAGACACTATTTTAATCCCCAAAGAATATGCAAATAGCGGCTCGCTTGCGGTAGTTAAAGTGGTCGGCAAATCCATGGAGCCAATAATACATGAAGGAGCATATATAGGCGTAGATAAAGACAATAGGAATTTTATATCTGGTAATATATATGCCGTTTATCTGCCTTTTGAGGGGGCCGTTATTAAAAAAGTATTCACGGATATAAAAAACGTGATTTTAAAGTCCGAAAATAAGGAATTTCCTGATATAGTGATACCGCTTAAAAATATAGATAAAGATAATTTTATTATCGGAACGGTAAAATGGGTGTTACAGAAGTTTTAAAACACTTTTTTACAAAGGAATTAATATAATGATAAATAATAAAAATAATGAATTATTAGATTTTTATAATGATTTTAAGAATATACACTTAAAAATATTGCCTGAATTTTCTAAATACCAGGAAATAAAATATAAATTGGAAGAAAAAATAGACGAACTTAGTAAAAAAGGTCTTGTTCCGTGGTTTGAGGTATTGCGGTTGAAATATGAATTTGAATATAATAAAAGTGATGAGATATATAATAAAAATTATGGACATTTTTTTGAAGATTTTAGTATAAACGGTAAAATAGAGTATAGAGAATTAACTTATGAT
Organism: bacterium; assembly: GCA_021809845.1. Lineage (GTDB taxonomy): Bacteria > SZUA-79 > SZUA-79 > Acidulodesulfobacterales > Acidulodesulfobacteraceae > Acididesulfobacter. The sequence goes on from JAJZJW010000023.1 coordinate 13,101, forward strand.
ATTTCGACATTAAAAAAGTCAACTGAAAAAATAATTAATTCTCAACCGGATAATATCAAAAAATATAAAAAGGAATTTGTAAATAAATTAATAGAAATATTAGAATATTTAGAAAATAACAAAATTGATTTTTTAATTAACATTCATAATGATAATTATAAATATGAGATTTTTAATAAAATTAAAGGAAAATTCGCTGAATTTAAATTTCAGCAATTTTTAAATAAACATAAAAAAGCTTTTTTTGTTGTTGATGATAATACCGAAACTATGCCTGACGTGTTTCGAAATAACAAAGGCAAACGCCCTGATTTTTTTGTTATGCTTGAAAATAAATTTATTATCGGAATTGATGTTAAAAATTATAGATTTAAATCAAATACCGAAATTTCCTGCTTTGGAATTCAAAAAACCGATATTGAATTATACAAAAATCTTTTTAATGTTTTTCCTATTCCCGTATTTATCGCGATTTCTAATGGGAATTTATCTTTTAAAACATGGTATTTTATAAGCGTTAAGGATTTAATCAAAAAAATTAATAACAAACCTGCCGGCGGCGGAATAATAGAAGAAATAAATCAGTATAATATTCCTCTTAATGATTTTACAAATGTATTTGACGATAAATTTGACGATAAAAACATGATTATTAAAAATAGAGATGAATTAATAGAGCCTGTTAAAAAATTTATCAACGAAAGTTTAGAAAAAAATATTTAAAACGGGTTATATCCTCCTCATCCTTACCGCCATTATAACTCTTCCTAAAATTTCAACGTCTTTTAAATTCAAATCCGGATATTTTTTATTTTCGGCGAATCTGTTTTTAATAAGTTTTCTTACTGTAATTTTATTATTTTTTTTAATTACGGCAGTGTCCCCTTCTTTTATATCTCTGTCGTTTAGATTAACGATAACATACTCACCTTCTTCAATTATCTCTAAATCTTGTTTATTAAGAACGGCGTAAATTTTACCTTCCGGGAAAACAGAAGAATCAAAATACAGATGTTGTTTTGCTTCTTTTTCCATAATCTTAAAAGCCTCATCTGTTTCCGCAAAATCTTCAAATACGGAAATGCTCAAAAATTTAATTATACCTTTAAAACCGCTAAAATTAATCGGATCTTCAATTTGATTTTTAATTCCAAGAAGTTCTGCAATTTCAATCATCCGTTTAACCGATAACGTCATCTTTCCGTTTTCAAATTTATTATAGCTGCTCTGGCAGAGATTTAAAATATCCGCAAATTTTCTTTGAGAATATCCGCCTTTTATTCTATACTCTTTTAAAATTTTTATAAATCTTTCTTCATCAAATGTTTTCCCTGAATTTGCTCTTCCCATAATAATTTCCTTTTTATAAAATATTTTTTATAAAGTACTTGACAATACCCAAATTAAGATATATTATTTTAGATAATAGTATATTATTTAAAATCATATATATAAGTTTTTAATTTAATATATGAATTATACAACAAAAAAAGGGGTAATAAAAATGATTATTTCAATTATTAATCAAAAAGGCGGCGTGGGGAAGACTACAACCGCCGTCAGTCTTGCTTCAAGATTTGCAAAAATGGAATGTAAAACCTTGCTTGTTGATTTAGACCCGCAGGCGAACGCGACAATAAGTTTCGGAATTAATTCGCCTTATGAACCGTTTAAAAGAGTTAAATTTTCAGATTACTTAGATTTAATGCCTTCCTCAAAAAAATTATCTTTTCTTGATATTCCTGATAATCATGTCAAAAATTTATTAAAAGAAGCAAACGATGAATTTATTTTAATAGACTGTCCGCCGGTTCTTAATAATCTTTCGGTGAATGCGATTACAGCGGCGGATTTTTTAATTATTCCTATTCTATCCGGAGATCATTTTTCTTTAGTCGGTTTAAAAGACATATTTGGAACGGTAGAATCTATTAATAAATCTTGCGGATATAAAATATTGCTGACAAATGTTAATGAAAGGCTCTCTATCACAAAACATTTTATTAACATGCTTATTCAAGCCGTAGGCGAAGAAAAGATTTTTAAATCTATTATAAGAATAGACTCTAAATTAAAAGAAGCTCCGTTTGCTTCCGTCGCTATAGACGCATACGACGTAAACTCTAAAGGTTCAATAGATTACGGAGATCTGGCTTTAGAAATAATTAATATTAAAAAGGAGTTAATTCGTGGATAAAAATTATATTTATTTAGCCGGTTCAATAGATAAATTTTCCGTAGAGAAAGCGACGGGCTGGAGAAAAGAAATTACAAAAATACTTAAAGATACTTTTATTAATATTGAAATATTAGATCCAACAGTTGAGTATCATAATTTGCCGCCGAACGAAATATTAGATATCGGAATATTAGACAGAAAAAAACAAAAAGAAATATTTAAAAAAGATTTAAAAATGTTGAGCTCGGCTAATTTTATGGCCGCCTGTATTTTTGAAAATTCTGCAAACATAGGAACAGTATTTGAATTAGGGTTTGCTTATTCTTGGGGTATTCCCGTTATTGCGTATATTGAAAATAAAGCATTAAGAGAGCATGTTTTTATAACGAGCAGCGCTTGCGTCGTAAATTCATACGATGAGCTTGAAAATAAATTAATAAATAAAATTAAGGAGTGAAACCAATGGCAAAACACAAGTTTGAAGGCGGATATAATCCGTTAGACGAAATTAAAGATAAGATTCTTAAAAGAGATATCCCTGGCGCCAGATTCGTTGAAATAGAGCGGATTATAGTTGAGGAACAGGTCCGTAAAACATTCACCGCAGAATCTATTCAGGAGCTTGCGGAGTCTATTAAAGAACACGGTTTAATTAATCCATTGACCGTAAAAAAGAAAGGCGCTGATTTTCTTTTAATATCGGGAGAAAGACGCCTTAAAGCTTTAACGCTTCTCGGAGAAAAAAATATCCAGATTATAGAAAGAGATATAAAAGACGAAGATATCGCTTTCGTTCAGATAATAGAAAATGCGCAGAGGGAAGATTTAAGCCCCTTAGAGCTTGCGGAGTCTTATAAAAAGCTTCAGGAGGAATATAAATTATCAGGCAGGGAAATTGCAAAAAAAGTAGGAAAAACAGAAGCCCACATAAGACAAACATTAGAACTTTTAAATTTACCGGACAATTTAAAAGAAGGGGTGCGAAACGGTTTCGCACCATCAAAAGCACGTGAAATCTCAAAACTTGATAAAAAAACGCAAAAAGAGGTCTTAAAAAATCCGGAAAAATATTCTCGGGACGATATAAGAAATTTAAAAAATAAAGATACCGAAAAAGAATCTAAAAGCAAAGAACCGGATACCGGAAATAATTCACCTGATTTAAATTTAACCGCCGTAGAATCCGAAGACCAAAAACCCGCCCCAGACTTTCCGTGGGTAAAACAAGGCGGAGACGCTGAAGAGCAAGGACCAGAAACTAAAAAGGGGTCCGAAACAGGACATTCTTACCCCCTCGGCATACCTTCAGGCTACCCTTTCGGAGAAACGACTAAAGCGGTAATAGATGATTTTTACAATAACGCCGTAGAATCAGAAGAGCAAAGACAAAATACGGAAGATGTTGAAGGTGTTGACGAGGAAACAGATAATACAGAATTAGAAGAAGAAAACAAAAACGTGCAAAACGTAAAACCAAATACGGAATCGCAAGAAAAACATGAAAATAAAGATGATGAGCTTGGCGATAATCCATGCCGCTGCCAAAACGGCAAAGCGTCATGCGATAAAGTTATATCAGACGAAATCAAAGGCAAAATAATTTCAAAATTCGCAAAATTTAATTTAACGCATGAAACCATTAAAATACATCCTTTTTTTAATGCCGATTCGGAAGAGTTTATTGAAAGTGTTAAAGCAGAAATATATTTTGATAATTGTTTCACTGCAGATACCTTTATTAATTATTTAAAAAATTTTAGTTTATTAAATGTATATAAAAAATAATGGAGGCAGTTATGTTAGATATATTAGGCTTTATATGGGCTAACAAAGAAAATATTAATAAAATATTAAAACAAGAGCAAGAGCAAGACAAATTAAATGAGGAATAAGAGATACAAAAAAGATTTGAAGAACAAGAAGAAATATTTAAAAATTTAAAGAACAAAAAATAAATTTTAAAAAAAAGGAGATTAAAAATGTTTAACGATTTACATAAAGAAATTATTTTAAGAAAACCGAATGGGTTAATTTACCTTGGCGACGATAACCGGACGGTTAGACAAATGAAAACATATAATGTCTTTTTGTATTATGCACAGGAAGTGCTTATTAATAATTTAAGTGTTGAATATTTTACTATTCCCTTGTCGGAGTTTAAAGCCCTTGTAGGCTGTAAATGGTCAAATAATATTGACCTTAAAAAAAACCTTACTGGATTACTCCAAGTAAGGGTTAAATTTAATATTTCAAATAAAGACAGTCGTGTAGACTGGGGCGACGGTAGGCTATTATCCGAAGCCGAACTAAGAGTTAATACTGATAGAAAAAGAGAAATACGGTATGCCTTTCCTAAAGAAATACGACAAGCGCTTGTGGAATGTAATTTATTTATGAGAATGGAGAATATTTAAAGGCATTAGATATGTAAAATAAAAGGAGTAAAAATTATGAAAAGAAAAAAACCAGAATTAAGCTTTTCTGAAATTGAAATTATTAAAAAAATAATTAATACGAGAAAAGCATTCGGTTTAAGTCAAGCAGATTTAGCAAAAAGAGCAGGCGTTTCAAAAGGATATATTGCGCAGCTTGAAGTTTTTTATTATAAACCGACCGATGAAATTATTAAAAAAATTGCATTAGGATTAAATTCGCCTGATTTAATAAAAGAATATAAATATAAAATAAAAATATATCAAGAATCACTTAAATTTGATATAAAACGTGCCTCTCAAGTATTCAACCTTGGCGAAACAATAGAAGAATATTTACCGGGCATTTCTGTTGAAGAACTTAAAGATATTTTAAATACCATTAAAAACATGTCAAGAATTTATAATTCATTTTTAGATTTAGATGAAAAAATAAAATATTTACGAAATAAATATGACTTATCTCAAAAAGATTTAGCCGAAAAATTATATAAAGATTTAGAAAACGAGGTGAAAAATGAAAATTAATTTAAACAGAGCGCCGTTTCACGATAATATAATATCTTGTAAAACAATTGGGCATTCACGCTATACATATTATATTATTATTCCTGCAAATAGTTACGATAAAGAAGATTATAAATGGTTTATAAGTAGAAATATTATAGCTTCCGAAAGATTTAATTTAATGATCTATGAACATATAACAAAAAATAAAAATATTAAAAAATGGACTAAAAAAGAATACGACTCACTTAGTTTTGATACTTATCAAGAATCCAAAACTCAAATTTTAAAAAGATTAACAAAAAACTGCGAGTTTATAAAAATGAAACAGAAAAAGTTTGAAAAATTAACCGGAGTTAAAATATTTAAAATATTACAATCGGAAGAAGAAATTAAAAAACATCGCGCAAAACTTTTAATAAATAAATGTCGTATGATAAACAAACAAATATTAATAGAAGAATCATATCCCGCGGAGCTTTTAATATAAAAAAGTTTTTCAACAGACGCTTGACAGGTTTATCAACAGCATGAAACCGCTATTGATAAACCTATCGAAGCCCTGTAAAAATCAAAAAACTGATTTTTACAGGCTAACGGTCTATTGAAAAACTTACGACGGCGAGCAAAATCTTTTTTATATATAAGCCGAAAACCGAAAAAACAAATAGAATAGTTTAAAAAAATATTTTAATAAAAAAATATTAAATTTTAAGGAGGCATTATGACAGTCAAAGAGTTAAAAAAACAATTAAATAAATTTGATGAGAACTTAGAAGTAAGAGTAGCAACAGGAGATTTAAGGTCGGACTCTATTGCAATGATAGAATTAGCCAAACCTTGCAAGGAAGATGACGAAGAGGGCGAGGAACTATCAAGAGAAGATATTGTTTGGATAGAAATTTGATAAGTATTTAAAAAGAATTTTTAACAGAATAAGGAGAATAATTATGAAAAAGATTAAACATGTTCCTGAACTAATCTATTTACAGATAACTAAAGACGAGATTGATGGTGCCGAAAATGATTTTAATAATCTTAACACGGAATACACAACTTGGAGTAAAGACAGAATTAACAATACTGATATTGAATATCGCAGAAATGATGCAAGAAAAATGATAGGGCTTTTATATCCTGACGATTATTTAACTAGACAAAGAATAAAATCACTTATAAAGAGCGTGGATAAACAAACAAAATCAAATATTAAGAAATTACTCGGAGACGTAATAGAAAACATAGGCGAAATAGGACTTATATTTACTGAAGACGCTAAAAAAGGAGATCTTGATTTTGCAGAGTTAGGAACTATATCGGGATTAATAGACGAACTTTACAAAGATATGTTCGGTAAAAGCTATTATGACCAATTTTTTAAAAATAAGTAGGAAAAAAGGAGAATAATCATTATGGACGAAAATTGCTTTTTAGAATTATTAAACGCCTGTTGCTGTAAATGCGGGTATAAAGACAAAAATAACGAAGATAAAACCTGCTGCAGCGGTTTATTTATAGCTAAAGAACACGGATATTGTGAAAATTTCATTAAAATTAAGATTAAGGAGGTTTTATGGATACCGTAGATAGAAGATTTATTTATTTTTCTAAAAATCAATTTTATTTTTGCCAAAAAAAAGATAATAAATTAGTTAAAAAAGTGCCTATTTCAAAAGAAGTCGCGGAACTTATAATTTTTTGTAAGGAGGCTAAAAATCATGGAAAGAGATAAAAGAGCTTTAATGGTCGCGGAACAGCAGATGGATATTATTATTAATATATCTAATAAAATTCCTGATTATTTACAGACTGAATTTAGAAAAATAAGCGAATTAAACGATAGCCTAATAGAAATTTATACTTCTAAAGGAAAAAAACATATAAGTAATATGTTATATAAGTGTTAAATATTTTTAATAATTAAAATAGTATTTCAATGATGTTTTTAAGCAGTAATTTAAGTTATAAAATTTACCTTATAAATATAGTATTTATAAGGCGTAAAATACAATATATTAATTATTAGTATTTTACAATAATAAAATAAATAATATTATCGGGAGTAATACTATTATGGAATTTAAAAACGTAAAAATTGACTCTATCGTAGTCAAAAAACAAGTTAGAACTATAGGTCTTAATGAAGAATCTTTAAAAAGTTTATCGGAATCTATCGCAGAAAAAGGAGTGCTGCAGCCGATATTAGTAAAAGAATTACCAGATAACTATTATATGATTATTGCGGGAGAAAGAAGATTCTTAGCTTCTCAGCTCGCGGCACTTAAAGAAATACCCTCTCTTATTATTGACAATTCGGACGATATCACCGAAATTCAATTAATAGAAAATATTCAGAGAGAAGATTTAAATCCGGTAGATCTGGCAAATTCTTTTGAAAAATTAAGAGAGGAAGGAAAAACTTTAGACGAGATTTCAAGAATAATCGGAAAGTCTTTAGCTTATATAAAAGAAATTTTAAAGATTTTAAACTTAAGCGAAGATGAAAAAGATAGAATAAAAAAAGGCGAAGCTTATACAAATTTTACACGTCAAAAAAATACGCAAAAAGATACTAATAATAGCGATTTAGCTAATAAAAATAACAACTTAAATAATAACTATATGACGGATAATAACAGCTACACTGTAGCTGTTATGGATAATCATATAGATACTTATGAAACTCAAGAACCGCAAGACATAGACGGCAAAAATATTACGGAAAATCATACTGCGGTTTTGCCTGCGGAACAAAAATCCGAAGACCAAAAACCGACTCCGGTTAATTACTCTATTGCCCCTGCAGACGATACCGTAATACAAAAAACCGAAAACCCGTCTCTAAATATTCAGTCTGAAATTCAAAGCGATCCTTTTGAATCCGTCAAACCTGAAGACGTTTTTGAAACCGAAACAGACTATCCCGATTATTCCGAACTGCCGAAAACCGAAAACACGGATATAGAAAATAACACTGTAGATAAAGTTTCCGTAGAACCGGATTCTTTAGTAGATGAAAACGGCAGCGCCGTAGATTCAAAAAACAGGCCTGTTTACGATAATGACGAAGATGGCAATGTTGTTATTGTAACACCGCAAGATTTACAGGATTTAATAGAAAAATTCAATAGTGAAGACTTCGGATTTAAAATTAAAATCCTGAAAAATAAATCTTTACTAATAACGGATATTACAACCATAACAGCGCATGGTCTTTTAGTGTGCTTAATAAACAACATTAAAGGGTATTTATAATGTATAGAAAACCTTTACTTGAAATACCAAAATATACGAAAAGACCAAAAAGAAACGAGCCTAAAACCTCTATAACTAAAGGTGTTAAAAATCTGCCGAAATGGAGCGGCGCTAAAGTAATGATAAAGGTAACTTATACTAACAAAAATTTAGAGGGTGCGCTGCATTATATCCAGCACCGTGAAAAGAACACTCCAAAAAGGGAACTTATAACGGCTAACGGCGAAATAAATGAAAAAGATTTTATAAAGCAGATGAACGCTAACGGAAAGAAATTTTATAAATTTATCATAAGTCCGGAAGAACAGCTGACGAAAGAAGAACTTGAAAAAACGGTAAAAAAAACTATGGAAGAACTTGAAAAACGCTACAGCAAACTGTTATACGCTTTTGTAATTCACGAAAATACAGATCACCGCCATGCGCACGTCGTAATGTCCGCCAGGTCAAGGAACAGGGCGAACATAAAGATAGGCAAAAAAATGCTTTTCGGGATGAAGGAAGCGGCGGTGAATAAGATATGGGAAATAAAACAGAGTAGACAGATAGATATAACACAGGCTATTAAAAATATTGCGAATGATCTGGGTTCAGGACTTAAAGACGGACTTGACGGGCTTAAGAAAACTTTAAAATTTAAAATATAGTCTACACTGTAGACGCTTAATAGGAGGATTAAATTGAATTACTATGACGTAAAAGACGAAATAGATTATTTAGTTTCACAAAATAAAGGACATATCTTTATAAAAGACGTTCAGGATTTAAACGAATTAAAAAAGCAAAGCCCTATTTTTGATTTTTTATCACCTTTAGCTTTGCCGGTATTTGTTCAATTTTTTCAGACGATAGGCGAACTGAAAATAATTCAGGCGGAATCCGTTCTTTTCGAAAAAGATATTTTATTTAAAAAACTTTCCGAACTCAAAAAAGCGGATCCTGAAATTAAAGAATTTATGGAAGGAATATATTCCCTCACGGCTGCGCTTTCAAAACAAATAAATAAAGAGTTTTACATTGTAGGAAAAAAAATTAACTTATTATTAAAAGGAGACTCAAAATGATGAATTTAAATGAAGTTTTTTTAACCGGCAATATTGGTAAGAAACCTGAAATCAAGTACACAAAAGAAGAGAAACCTGTTTTAACTTTTTCTATCGCTCAAAATTCTAAAACAAAAGACGATAAAAAGATCACGGAATGGTATAACATCGTGGTCTTTGATAAACTTGCTGAAACGCTGTCTTTATATTTAGAAGCCGGTATGCCGGTTTTAGTAAAAGGAGTTTTAAAAGTCAATAATTACGAAGATAAAGATAAAAATAAGCGCACTAAGGTTTATATTGTCGCTCATAAAGTTATATTCACGGGCGGAACAAAAGAATCTAAAACCGCCGAAATACCTGAAGACGTTAATTTTGGGATTGTTCCTGCTACAGATGATGATGATATTAATTTTTAGTTTCGCTTATTGTAAATCGTATAATAGAATTGACCCCTTATCGTCATTTAAAATTGACCCCCTATTTTAAAACAAATTAATTTATAATAGCCGCATAAAGGCGGCTAAAAAAGTCTGCCTTTTAGTTAACTTAAT
>JAJZJW010000024.1 GCA_021809845.1 bacterium
CCAAAAAAACTCCCAGCATTCCAATGCCGACGAGCATAAGACCCATAGCAATAACCCTTCCGATATTATTAGTAGGCGTAACATCGCCGTATCCGACGGTTGAAGCGGTAGTCACCGCCCAGTAAAAGGCCTTAAAATATGAAATTTTTTCGTAATGGCTGAACAGAAAAGCAAAGATAAGAAGTATAGCTAATAAAATAATTAATATTCTTAGAAGTTCGGAACGGTGCTTTAATGTAATAATATTAAACTTGCGGTACAGATTGAATAATACTACGAACATAATAAGAGGACAAACATTTAATATATAATTTAATATATAATTTAATATATAATTTAATATATAATTTAATATATAATTTAATAAAATCTTAACATTTTAGTGAGTAAATAAAACTTTTACGCAATCGCAATAATATTTGGTAGCCCCAACGGGATTTGAACCCGTGTTACTGCCTTGAGAGGGCAACGTCCTGACCGCTAGACTATGGGGCCTTTTTATTTATTTAATATTATAAATGTAGTATGCAATTTTAATCCAAGCTAAATCAAGAGTTTAAATCTATATTTTTTAGCTTGTCTGAGATATTCGTTGCCGTTTTGGTCGCCAAAATTTTATTGCTCATAAGAGACGCTGCACGCACAGCTTTGCTTTCAGTGTTAATATTGTTTCTGCACGTTATAAAGCAGCCGTTATTCATTATATGCTCTTTCTCTAACTCTCTGTTTGTTCCGGCACAACCCGAAAGCAGCAACATTCCGCCGCATACAAACGCTAAAACGGCTAATTTATTTAATTTATGGGTCTTTTTAAATTTATTTTTGTTAATGATATCTCCGAGTTTCATAATATTAATATTATATAGTATTGTAATAATTTAATGTTAATTTAATGTGTTAATAAATAAATATATATATTTATTTACGTTAATTATGCTATGTATAATTTTAATTCTAATACTAGTGATTTGCTTTTTTTGCTCATAGCATATCCGAGTTTAAAAATAAATTTATTTTAAATAATATTTCTGCCGATACATACATATTGTAATATGATATTATGTTATATATATAAAAGTCAAATAATAAAATTCGTTGTTATTTATTTATTTTTTGATATATAATAGTATTATATATAATATGAAATACAATCGCATATCTTTAACAATCTTATATCTTTATCTTTAAGAGCTTTAAAAGAGCTTAAAAAGCGAGCTTAAAGATAAAAAAATTTATTAAAAAATAAGAAATAATCTTATTAAATAATCTTATATTTTATTAAAATAATCTTATTAAAATAATAAAAAAAATCTTAATGAAAATAATAAAAAAATAAGAAAAAATAATTTTATTAAATTTTATTAAAAAATAAGAAAAATAAAATGAGCAAATTTAATTTTATAACTGACGATAACGGAGCTTCTCTCATAGAAGTTCTTATTTCAATGATAATTTTAACGTTTGTCTTCATGGGCATCATGGCACTGTCTTTAAGTTTTATAAACGGAAATGCTATGGCATCAAGAACAAATCAGGCAACTAATATAGCCCAGATGCAAGCAACTCAGTTACAATGTATAGACGCGCAGAATCTGGAAAAAAGTAGTTATCAGTCCAATATTTCTAACGGCACTCCGATAACATATGCAGTTAACCAAACGCAAAACGGCAATGTATTTAACAAAGATTTTGCGGCTTGTGCAATGCCCGTATCTATAAACGGAATAAACGACGACTATACGGTAAATGTATATCTCTATCCAAATCAAAATACAAGCAGCATTATTAATGCCAAAATTGAAGTATCATGGAATAAAAATGCAAATGTAATCTTATTAAATTCTATTGTAACTGACAATGTGTAAATAATATTGGTAGGCTCAACATGGGCATTAAACTAACTAATTAAACTAACTAAAAAGATTAAAGACAATTTTTATATCTTTATATATTTTTATATGAAAAGCATATTAATATATTAATTAAATAAATTAGATAAGCAACATACTATGAAAAAAATATTGAAAAAAATATCAAAAATCAATAATAAAAATTATAAAATTAAAATAAACGGCATATTATTTAAGCGGCTTAAACTGAAACCGCTCAATAATACCAGGGGCGTAACCCTTATAGAGCTGATAATCTCTGTTGTAATTTCCCTTTTGGTTCTTGCTGCGGCGTCATTTATACTTCTGTCGCAATCGGGTGTATTCAGGTCTCAAAATTCAATATCGGCTGAGCAGCAAAATCTTAACGTTGCATACAACAAGCTAAAGTACTCTTTTAGGCTGGCAGGTTTCGACTACGGTTTGCATTTTTTTTATGCATCTCAGGGACAGCCTGTTTCCGGCGCAATTCCGCCTGTGCAGATAGTACCAGCAAGTTATCCTGCATCGCCGTTTGCAGTATTAATTACCCATTTTTCCGTCATAAACAATGGTGCGCCATGCTCTTTAACGGCAACGGCTAATATAGCAAATGCCGCCGCTACAAGTGCAGAGTTTATTCTTGGTCAAAATTGCAATATATCAAATTTCCAAACCGGTCAGCTTTTGAGTTTTCAAAATCCTACCCCGCTCAATGGAAAATCGCTTCCGTCCGGCAGCATGATATTCTGCATAACAAATGTGCAGGCTACAGGTACAGGAGGAGGGGGTAAAATTCAGCTAAGACCCGGAAACGATGGCGGAATTTGCCCTGCTAATCCTAATCCTATACCGCCTAATGGAATAGCGGGAGGAGACGTTTCTCTTTTGACTCAAACTATGTTTTACTGGGGCAATGCGGCATATAATTTTAATGCGCCTTTTAATGGAATTAATTCGCTCACTAAACAATCTAACGGTGGATTATATAAATGTAAAATCAACCCTCCGGTTATTCTGTCCGGACCGGCGGCGGGCTACTATCAATTTAGCGTTTTTTCCCCTGCTTCTCTTTCAGGTGAAGCGCCTGCCTGCTATCCTAATACTACTATGAGGCTTGATAATTATGTTACGCAGTTTTCGGTTAATCCTCTGACGACTCCCTTAAAATTAACTGACTCACTGACACAAGGAGGTTCGGTAGCTTTTACCCCCGTGTCTACGTCTACGCCGCCCTCCATCTATTATCTTTACAATTTACTTCTTCAAGGAGAAACAAACACGGTAATTTCAAATAATTCGCCGAGTTACAGCGTAAATTCAAAATATAATGCTAATTCAAATAGTTCTCGGGGATATAATATAGACGAAACCCTTAATTCAAATGTGTTTTTAAGAAATGTGTATTACGGAAGCTAAAAAAATAATCATGAAAAATTTATCTACTGCATTTAAAAAAAATGTATTAAACGTAAAAAGAAAAATTACGGCAGATGAAAACGGCGTAGCCCTTATTACCGTTTTGCTTATTACGCTGATTTTAAGCCTATTAGCCGCAGTTGCTATCGAAACTACGGGAACAGATATGATTAATGCCGGACAAAATTATCAATCTGCCTATGTTTTTAATACGTCAAATGCAATGATGAATCTTACAGCAAATGAAATTGCGACCAATACGGGAACAGATGTCGGCATAGGAGTTCCTACCGGCGATGTCTATTATTACACGTCGGCAAATCCGCCGGCCGGATGTACACCCGGACCGTATATCTGCACATCTGACTACTTTCAGCCATTATCTGCCGCAAACATAAGCACTGCAGTCTCCCAAAATTTAGGTTTTCAAAATAACGAAGGAAATGCAGGTTTTGAATATACAGGACGCTATGGAAACGCACCCGGTTTCAGTTCAAATTATCAGTTTTATATAGGAATTATATATTCCATCGCAAATAAAAATATTAATTCTGTAAAAACGATAACTAAAGTTACAGGTATGAACTTTGAATACGGACCTCAAATAATAGGTTATCCGTAATAAAAAAAATACAGCAAATCTTTAATCTAAAAACAAAATAAAAAAATAAGCTCTCGAAAATATTTAAAAAATATCTATATATACATATAATATCAATACAAATATAAATATTAAAAAAGGTGTGTAATTATGAAACTGAAAATAAAAAATAGTATTAAAACGCTCATGCCGTTTATGTTTATTATAAAAAACGGTTTATTTTTTTTTCTTTTTATAATTATTTTACATTTAGGCATTTCCGGAGTCGGTCTGCTTAATGTCAGAACGGCTCACGCATCCGATACATCATTTCTTACAAACGTTAATAATCCGAATGTTTTGATATTTTTAGACACGTCGGGCTCAATGATGTGGAATAAAGACGTCTTTTGGAAAAACTCATCTTCCTACGGATATGACAAACCGGAAAGCTGGGCAAGAACATGGGTCAGCAAGCAAGGTCAGCCGCCGCGACGTGTTGGTTCTTTTGTATGGGCGCCGGGTTCTAATTCCATGTTTTCAAAAATATATAATGCAAAATATGCTATAAGCAAAATATTAAACAGCTCTGAATTTTCAAATCTAAACTTTGCCTTTGCTTCGTTTCAGCAGGCTTATTATTATAATAACAGCAACAATAATAACAGCAAAAGTCGTGAAAATATGTGCGTTTATTCTGACGATGAATCATTTCAGAACAGCGCAGCAGCTTCATATTACGCCGTACCTGGTACTACAGCAGACGGTACGCCGGATGAAACAGGCAGATTAGAGGCTTTTAGCAACAAAAATTATCCTTTCGCTCTGTTTTATTATGGAGGCTCCGGCAATAATTATATACTTACTTTGAATAATTATCTAGATTACAATTACAATGGCTGGCGGCGAGTGTCTATAAACGGTTTTTCCGGATGTCCTAATACAATTAATTCTAACGGTACAACATATTATTTTATCTCTTACGATTATAGCGGCGAAGCGCAGGCAGGCGAGCCTTTCATTTCATGGGCTAGCCCATGGGTAGTTTATGTGCCCTTGAGCGTTGACGGCACTTTAAATCCTCTGAATAATAAAGATACTGTTCCTGTGCCAAAAAATGCGAAAACGGCAAACAAAGACCCTTATTTTGAACCACCAGACATTGCATCCAAAGCAATAAATTGGCTTTTATGGAAAGCCCCTATTTACGGCTCAAATGCACTTGACCCGAACGGCAATGTTATTTCAGGACTAAAAGCCGGCGGCGGTACACCCACTTCCGATTCTGTTGCAGATATGTACGGGTATTTTAAAAATTCGCTGAGTGCAGATTCGGCAAAAGGCTGCAGGCGAAATTTTTCAATAATCATCACGGACGGCGAAGCCAACAGCGGCTGTATGTGGTCGCCGCTGGACGTTCCATCTTCCCCTCTGTCTATTACCACAGATGAACAAAACCGCAAGTTATGTCATGTTGGTAAGTATGGTGCAACCGCTCAAAACGGCATACCTTCCTCAGAAACACCTCAAGAAGTATACGACTTATATAATTTAGACACTAAGTACCCCATAGAACTTTTTATTATCGGATTCGGCTATGCCAACAACATTGGCAGCGGAACATACATCCAGGAAGTTGCGAACGCAGGGGTAGGAATTAATCCGGGCACTATTAACAATCCGGTTAATCTTAACGGAATACAAAATATATCGGCTACAGTAAAAAACAGCGCCGGAACGCTGCTCCAAATTCCTCATTCGTTGTTTAAAACAACAAATAAAACAACTAACAAAGTAGAGATAGGAGATACAATATCCGATAATAACTGGCAGTCTTCAGATTGCGAAACAAATTATAATGACAGCAACGCTTACAAAAACGGAGACCAATGCGCCACTATTACAGCCATTTATCCTAATTTCAATGAGATTCTTTTGTCAAATTCGCTTAAATCTCCTACAAACGGGCTTACGTTATCAGGTACTGTTTACCTAGCATATAATTTAAACGAGCTTGAATCTTCCTTGACGACTATTTTTAATCAAATTGAAAAAAAGACTGCTTCATTTACTTCTCCTGTAGTAAATGAAACATCTAACCAACAATATGTTTATTATACAAACTTCAAATCTTTAAATCAGCCTCTCTGGGGCGAAGGCAATGTCTATCTTTTTGGTTTAAATTCCCAAGACCAGCTTGTAGGTCCGTTAGGTCCAGCTGTAGGAACAAACGGACAGATAAATACAGGCGATTCATACTGGGATAACGGAAATGGAGCGGGAGCACTTCTTAAGTCCGAACATGCTTCCTCAAGAAACGTATTAACATCTTATTTGCATCCGTCTACCGGTACTCAGCAGACAATCGCCATAAATCCTGTAAGTACAAGCAGCGGCAACAGCAATTTGGACAATATGCTTAATATAAGCGCAAGCAGCACCAGTCCGGATTATTACGGAACAATTTGCACTGGTTCTACTTCTGTCTCAGCATGTGCAACTGATATTTTAAATTTTGTTTTAGACCCAGATTCCTCCACGGATCACTGGAAACTCGGGGCAATATTCCATTCAAGCCCTGTTCTTGTCGGTCCGCCTCCTTTCCCATATTCAAGTAGTTCTTATCAAGCGTTTAAACAGGAATATGCAGTTACGAATCCAAGAAATGAGGTTCTTTATGTCGGCGCTAACGACGGTATGCTCCATGCTTTTAACGCAGGAAGCTGGGACAGTTCGACTAAGTCTTACACATATGGAACAGGCGCCGAAGTTTTTGGCTATATTCCGCCCAATCTGCTTCCAAAAATAACAGCTTGGTACGATAGCTCCATAGGAGTGGGAACGAAGCTCAATTTTCCAGAATTTGTCGATTCCACGCCTGATGCATCCGATGTTTTTTTTAATAATATATTTCCGGACTACGTCAGCAGCGGAACCCCGACAACCGAATCTCCCGATGTAAATTCCGACGATAACTCCGAATACCCAATAAATCAAAACAGCCTGCAAAATAGCTGGCATTCCGTTTTAATAGGAGGCGAAAGAAACGGCGGAACATATTATTATGCGCTTGGCGTTACTAACCCTTTAAGTTCATCTTATCCTGACCCGTTGTGGAATATTACCGATAGTTCAATGGGCAACACATGGTCTAAACCTTATATTTCTTACGTATGTCTGCCAAACCCGGACTATTCAAAAACAAAGGGAGAAACAGGGGAATGCGGAAATAATCCTGACCCCGGAACCCCTTTGCTGCCGCCGCAATATATAAAAACATATGCAGCTTTTGTTGGCGGAGGGTATTCTCCAAATAGCACAAATAAGATTTTGGGAAATGCCCTATATGCTCTATATACAGAGCCGAATCCTGTAAACACCGGAACGCCCGCCAGTCCTGACTATGCCGATGAGCAAATTTTATGGGAGTTCCCTTCGGCAAACGACCTAAACTCAAACATGAAATATTCTATACCTTCGGCTGTTACACCTGTCTTAAGTCAAAATTTTAGAATGGAGGGTTTTTATGCCGGAGATTTAGGCGGGCAAATGTGGTCGGTAAATATTCCTGACGGCTCTGCGCCTTACACGTCAAAAGGAAAATCAAATTGGGATGCATGCAGGGTTTTTGATTCCGATGCTTCAACTTCCGAGCCATTGAATATTTTCTTTTCACCGGCAACAGCAACGGATACGTTAGGCAATTTTTGGATTTTTTTCGGAACGGGCAACAGGGAAGATTTAAATGCACCAAGCAAAACAAGAGACAATGAATTTATAGCAATCAACACTACCCCGCTCGGCGGTCCTCTATCATGCCCTTCAGGCGGTCCGATTAACGAATCGGATTTGGTCAATCAAACCGGCGTAAGCGGTTCTACTAAAAATTTATCAACTGTTCAATCGGCAGACGGGTGGTATATAACGCTTTCGAAAGGCGAAAGAGTCACTTCTGCTCCTGTAGTTTACGACGGTGTAGTTTATTTCACGACGTTTACGCCGTCATCTGTTGATGACGCTTGCGGTAACGGAACTTCAAGACTATATGCTTTAAGCTATCTTAACGGCGGCGGCGCGATAGTAGTTTCAACTTCCGGAACCATTTCGATAGTAAATAATGCGACTTCGTCCAGCGGAGCAGTGCAATCTACGGTCGTGGGTTCAGGTGTCGCATCAGCGCCTACTATAACTAATGATTATCTTGGAATAACAACATCAACAGGCAAGGTTTTCAGACAAAAAATACCGGCTCTGCCGTCTAAGGTAACGCCTACTTCATGGTTTGAAGAACCTTAAGAATTTATGCAATAAATTATAGTTTGAAGAGCCTTAATAGTTTATGTAATAGATTTATATAATTTTAGAATGATTATTAAAAAAATGGAGGGCTTCGTATGTATATATTAAATATGTATATATTAAAAATAAAAAATAAAAAAACTCAAAACGGGCAATACAACAAATGTGTTCACCATAAAGGGTACAGAAAAAATAGTTCCGACGCCAAATATTTTATATTAAATAAAATTAAACCGGTATCCGTCTTATTTATGTTTCTGCTGTTTCTTTTTGCAGCAATGTCATTATCGTTTTTACCTGAATCTGAAGCAGCTATGCACCGCGCAGGAGGTACGGGCCCGCTTTCATTGTCTGGTAAAAATACAATGTTCTATACCGGAACAATTATTGCGATAAGCAATTCAACATTGAAATTATCAGGCAAAACGCCTCTTACATTTATCATAAACAGTTCAACGGTATGCTATGTCGGCAGCGGGGTTCATTCAAGAACGGGCTCCTGTTCCGACTACAAAAAAGGACAGTCCTTAAAAATAACAGCATCTGAAAATACAGCAGGCAAACTAATAGCAAAAACAATAACACCTGTATTCTATTAAATTATTATATATAATTAGTATAATTATAATTAGGGACGGGTATTATTTTCTCAAAAGTTACAATAAAATTGCAATTAAGCATACAAGCTTATTGCAATAGACATATACGTCAATAAGTTTTTGTATTTGTTTTTATTTTTTTTCGAAACAATATAAAAAATTTTTGCTGCGCAGTTAGGGAAATACGTCAATAAGTTTTTATATTTGTTTTTATTTTTTTTTCGAAACAATATCAAAAATTATTGCCTGCACAGTTAATGAAAAAAGGTCTAAAACAAAAACATATGTTATTATTCTGGACCTCATATGTAAATCTAAAGGTAGCGACAAAGCCATAGCAATAGGCAGCGCACCCCTTAATCCTCCAAACACAAGAAATCTTTTATACCGATTATTTAAATTTATGCTCTGCGAAAATGTCTTTATTTTATATCTAAGTTTATTAACTATTTTATTGCTAACCGGAGAAAACAGATACACTGCTATAAATCTTGACAGCATAACGAGAAATATTAAGAAAATTGAAATAATCCATAAGTTTAAAATTTTAAACAAATTAATCTCTATCCCTATAATAAGGAAAAGGATAGAATTAATAATAAAAGCTAAGTACCCAATAATAATAGGAAATACTTCCACCGCTTCACTTGATACTTTTTTCTTAAATCCAAAGTTTGCCAATACTATGCCGCTAAATATAATAGCCATTATGAAAGAAACATGCAAATAATATGCGAATATCAAAGATACATAAGCAAGCAGGAGTGCTATCATTATTTCAGTTAAATAATCTACAGTAAGAGATAGTATAAAAGATACAGTATAGCCAAGTACAACACCAAGCACAGAACCGCCAATCGACTCATATAAAAACCTCAGCGCGGATATACCGATTATCCCGAATATGTAATTAAATATATCTAAAATATTTCCTTTTAGAAAAATCAAGCCTGAACTGTGGAAATTTAACCCTAAAAAAACTTCAAACAGCACAAGGCTTATTCCGTCATTAAAAAGGCTTTCCCCTTCAAGCACGGTCTTGATACCGTCATTGTTATTGCTGCCATAATCGTTATCGCCGGAATTTCTTCTTGCGTTATTTTTCATTAATGCGAGTATTGAAATAGGGTCTGTAGGAGTTATTATAGCTCCGAATATTAAAGCCTGTTTTAAAGGAAAATCTAAAATAAAATGAAAAACTATACCTATAAAAATTGCTGAAATAATAGTGCCGAAAATAGACAGTACACCTATAGGAATAGCATTTGACAACAACGGTGCAATCTTTATATTAACCGCTCCTTCAAAAATTATAATGGGAAGAAACACATAATAAATCAGACTCGGGGTTATTTTTAAATTAGGAAAAATATGAAAGATGCCAACTATAAGACCTATGATAACAAGCATAGAGGCATATGGAATTTTAAAGTAGTTAGTTAAAATTCCTCCTATAGAGGCAATAGAAAGCAGAACAATCGCCGTGATGACTATATAATGGCTTCCATACATGATATTTTATTTTACAATAATAATTAGTAATTATTTATCAAAGTTATATAATGAAAACATTATTATAAAAATAGAAAAAAGACAAAAAATTATTTATTATTTATTATTTATTAAAATTGCCTCAGCTTAATTAACTTATTTTCTAATATATTCATTATTATTCATTATTGATTTAATTCGTCTTGGCTTCATCAACATTATAATTAGTAATAGCAATAGATATAACGAATGAAATCAACGCTATAATTCCATAAAATAAGAAAGTATCGCTTAATTTAAAACTGCTTGCTATAAAACCCCCTATCGGCGCCGCAATCGAACCTATGCCGAATCCTGCAAAAAAAAATATTCCGTAAGCCGCCGACCTGTAATATTCCTTTGCATTCCTGCTAATTAAAAGATTTGATATAGGATTCATTGAAAAACTGAAAGCGGAATATAGCAGTATAGAAAAAAATAAAATAAACCCCTCTGAAAAACCGGATATTAAAATAAATAATCCGGATATTAAAATTAGAACAGAGAACACCCTGTTCGGTTTATATCTTTTTGTAATATATGTGCTCGAATATTGAAATAAAACCCCGATTAACAATGCTATAGTTACATAAAAACCGCCTGCCGCGACAGTCTGATTATGAAAAAATAAAAAATTTTTCAGCTTCAGCCCAGTATAAGCAGGCAGAAAAGAAAATACTCCCTGAAAAACAAAACCGTTTAAAAATTCAACAACAAAAATAAATGCTATATTTCTGTGAAAAAAGTCATTAAAGAAACTTTTAATATTTGTAAGTAAATTGGCATTTTTGCTTTCCAAATAATTTTCATAGTTATTATCGCTATTTGAATTTATCTTATTTATATTTATATTATTATTTGAATTATTGTTTATATTATTATTTGAATTATTGTTTATATTATTGTTTGAATTTATATTATTTGAATTATTGTTTCTATTATTAACATTTTCTATTTTATTTGATTCAATTTTGACAAAAAAAGAGTAAATAAATATAAATAAAAAAATCAAACCCAATACTAAATAAGGCGCATTATAACCGTAATAATACCCTAAAAATCCTGCAAATGCTGCGCTTAATGCTACTCCTAACGTTCCTGCTATCCCATGAATAGCGAATCCTCTCAGCTTATCCGTTTTCACAAAAGACATAATGCTCAATCCTACAGGATGATAAATACTTCCAATTAAACCCATTAATATAATAAAAATGGCGAAAATATAAAAATTTCCGGATAATGCAGCTAAAAATGAGCATAACGATATGCCGAGCAAATAAATCCTAAGCAGTAAATTTTTATTCATTTTGTCTGCTATGAAGCCGATAGGCAAAGAGCCTGCTCCGAATAAAAACAGATACACGCCTGCAACTATGCCGAGCGTTGCAAAATCTACATGAAATTTCGCCTTCAAAAGAATCAATATTGCTGGAAATGTCAGTATTGCGACATGGCAGAAAAAATGCGATAAACTTAAAAGAAACGTCGTTTTGCGTTCATTTGAAGTCATAACTTCTTAAACCACTCATAAGTTTTTTTTATGCCTTCGCTAAAATCAATTTCAGGCTCAAAATCCATATCTTTTTTTATTTTTTCATAATTTAAGCAGCTTGTTTTTTGTTCTCCAAGTTTAGCAGGACCATGCATCTCTTTAAATTTGCCGCCAAAATTTTTATTAATTTCGGCAAACAAATCGTTAACGCTGATTTCTATAGATGTGCCTACGTTGTATATGCCTATTTTATCCATATTTTCTAGGGCAAGAATATTTGCTTTTGTTACATCGTCTATATATATATAATCCCTTGTCTGTCTGCCGTCACCGTTAATAATCGGCTGTTCGTTTTTAAGCATCTTGTTTAAAAATATAGCTACTACTCCGGCTTCTCCGTAAGGATTTTGCCTCGGACCGTATACATTGCCGTAACGCAGCGAAACATATTTTAAACCAAATATTTCATGATAAAAATTAAGAAATTTATCGGTTGCAAGTTTTGCAATTCCATAAGGAGATAGCGGCCATTCCGGATGGTCTTCTTTAGTCGGTCTGTTTTCTGTATCGCCATAAATAGCACCGCCTGTTGAAGAAAATATAAATTTTTTGACTTTAAAATCATTAGAAAGTTTAATCAAATTAAGCGTCGCCATAATATTTGTCTTAGCGTCAAATATAGGGTCGGAAACCGATTTTCTTACGTCTATCTGCGCTGCAAAATGGTATATTATTTCCGGTTTTTCTTCATTAAATATTTTTTCAATTTTATCAAAATCGGTGATATCAGCTTTTATTAATTTAGCTTTTTTATTTACATTGCGTTCAAAACCGCTTGAAAGGTTGTCAATTAGAATAAGTGCATGTTTTTTTGCAATAAGCATATCGGCGACATTACTCCCGATAAATCCGGCACCGCCTGTTATTAATATTTTCATGGAAATTCTCCCTATGCAGATTTTTTTAATTTATTTTTATTAATTATTTTTTCATTTTTTAAAAATACTAAAGATTCGATATGATAAGTACGCGGAAACATATCTATCAGCTTTACATCATCTATAAAATAGCCTTCTTGAATAAACTCCTTTAAATCTCGCAATAATGTCATATGGTCGCATGAAAGATAAATAACTAATTCGGGACGCAAATCTGCTATATAACCGACCAAACCTTTAATACCCGCTCTCGGCGGGTCTACCATTACTAAATCATAACTTAAATTATTTTTTGTCGAATTTATTAAAAATTTTTCTGCGTCTTCATTAATAAATGATATAACCGATTGCTTTTCATATCTGCTAGTTAGGCAGCGTTCAATTAAATTATTATTTAATGTTATATTTTTATTTGCAAGCTCTATTGAATGAATGTTAGATTCTACCCCTGTTATGCCTGTAACGAACGGAAAAACGAAGAATGTTAAATTTCCATAACCGCAGAATAGATCAAGCGCTTTATTAAATAAAAAATCTTTTTTGTCCGATATGCCGGAACGCTCGGTTTGATAATCGGTTAAATAATTTATTATAAGATTTATTAAATTTTCATTCTGTTTTTTATTCACCTGAATAAACGAAAAAGATTTATAAGCAAATTTAATACCGGACAATATAAAATAATCATATTTTTTTTCCTGCATAATTATTTTTTTTTCTATCTTTTCTTTTTTTCCGTTGAATTCTATATAAATTTTAGTTATATCTATATTTGATAATAATTTTTTTTCTTTGTCGGAAAATTCTTCTTTTAGTTGCAATATCGCGCTTTCCGCTTCTGCATCGGTTAAAATTATTGATTTAATCTTTTTTAACAAACTCTTATTGTTTAAAAGAAAAAAACATCTTATTGTTTTTAGCATTAAATTTATTTTACCGCTTGCAAGATAGCAGTAATCGATATCTACAACATAATGAGAATTCTTTTTTAATAACCCGATGGCTTCGTCTGAATGAACTTTTAAACTTATTTTTTGTCTGTAATGCAAAATATTTTCGGACCTTATTATATCCATTGTTTCATATAAATTATTATTAATAATGGATAATCCAGCCTTCGCAAAATTATCTGCAAATATTTTTTTCTTCCAGTAAACTTCTGTTTCGTAATCTACATTGAGATAATTGCATCCGCCGCATATTGTAAAATACTGGCACACCGGTTCTACCCTGGAGGATGAAGGTTCAACTATTTTATTAATCTTCCCGAAATCGTAGCGTTTATGCTCTTCGTAAATAATGACTTCTGCTATATCTCCCGGGCAGGCATGGTTGACAAACGTTATTTTGTCGCTATATTTATCCTGATATTTACCTACTCCATAGCCGTTATATGCTAATCCGACTATTTCAAGTGTTACTGCGTCATTTTTTTTATTATTCTTCTTCACATTGTTTTTGGTATTATTTTTCACACCATTTTTATATTATTTTATTTTTTCATTAGCTTTATTATAAGTTTAATTATTAAAAAATCCAAGCAACAAAATTATAATTTTCATAATACACATAGTAATATAAATATATATTTTTTTAATATATATCATATATATTCGCCTGTAACAAAGCTATAATTATCAATTATTCATTATCATCTCTTATTAAGTTTTTAAGCTTTGTGAATAAACTTAATAAAAAAAGAAAATATATATTTTTTTAATATATATTACATATATTCGCCTGTAACAAAGCTATAATTATCAATTATTCAGTTTCATCTTCTTAACTTCTTAGGATTTGTGAAAAAACTTAATAAAAAAAATATAAAATATATTTAGTACACAAATACAATTCATTCTTGCATTTTGTATTATTATGCATTATCATAATAATAATTATATGCTATTATTTAACAATCATTAAGGGTCATTAACCATTATTAAAGCTTAATTAATTTGGCATATCCAAGAGGTGCTGAAATGAATTTTAAAGATATAAACTATAAAAAGAAATTTTCGGTAATAATAATTTTAATTTTATCCATTTTCATCGTGTCATCCTCTCTCAGCGGATGTGCGACATCAAGAGCTACTGCGGCAAGCGGTACTACAGGCGCAATATTCGGTGCCGGTACAGGTTTCGTAATAGGGGCATTAACCGGCGGACCTATAGGTGCAATAATAGGTACCGCAGCCGGGTTGTCAATTGGTTACGGGGTGGGATATGCGACCGGCAAATATGTAGTAACAAGGGAAGGAAATATAAGGGGACTTTCAATGCTGAATCTTCCTTATAAATTAGCAAGCAACGAAGCCATATATGACCCGTCAAGTAATTTTAAATTTAATTTTAAACAAATAAAAGGTGTTCTGGTTTCTAACTTAAAAATTGCGATACATCCAAAAACAATAACACCGGGCAGAACAATCAAATTAATTATGTCCTACAATGTTTTAGGTACCAAAACAAGCATACAAAATTCTGCTATTACTGAAGACAGACTGCTTGAGGGTATAAACGGAAAGATTTATTATAACCATGTCTCCACAACCAGCATCGGCAGAGAAGGAAAATATAAAACAGAACTGAATGTCAAAATACCGCCTGAAACTAAACCGGGCGTTTATGTCTACCAAGCAACATTAAAAATCAACAACGGATTAAGCGCCTTAAGTTCCATGATATACAAGGTTCGTTGATATTGGTTGTTGCTCCTTATTTTTTTATTTTGAGTTTAATTTATTTAAATTTTTATTATTAATATTGATAAAATTTATTACCTTGTTAAAAGCGTTTGCTCTGTGAGATATTTTATTTTTTATTTCTTTGCTCAGCTCTGCAAGGGTTTTATTAAACTCAGGAACATAAAATATAGGGTCATATCCGAATCCTGCTGTGCCTATTAGCTCTTCCGTGATTGAACCGTTCAGCTCGCCATAAAAAAAATTATGCTTTCTTTCTTTTATGTCATATAAACATGCCCAACAGACAAATTTTGCTTCTCTGCCGTAAATACAGTCCTTCTTAGACTTCATCTTTTTCAAAAGTTTATTAATATTGTTAATTCTGATATTAGCACTATTGTCTTTGCGGTATATGTTATTTGCCTGAGCATTTACATCATCGCTGTAATCAAGTACGGAATATCTCGCCGTATATAATCCGGGCTCATTATTTAAACATTTAACTTCCAATCCGGTATCTTCGGATACAATGTAGTCTATATTATTATTTTGAGCATTATTTTTTAGCAAAGCATAATATGCTTCCGCCTTAATCAGAGCGTTATCTTTATATGTTAACCCGTCTTCCGGTATATCCTTATGACCGAACAAATTGTCAGCGCAAATAGGTCTGACATTGCAATTATCTTTCATAATAAAGGAAATTTCTTGAAACTTATGCTTATTGCCTGTTCCTATAAGAATATTCAATGTTGCAACCTTCCGATTATTTTTTATTTTTTCGCTTGAACCAGTTTATTTATTCTGCATATAATTTATTTATAATTTTAAAATAATATTATATAATAGCTTAATTCATTAGTTTTTTAGTCTGGTGAGAGCTTTTAAGTTAAGTAAGGTAATATTTCACTATATAATATATCACATCATAATTTAGAAATAAAAACAATAGTCAAAATGAATCATATACTTACTTACGTTATTTACATTCTGATAACATATCTTTTAGGAGGGTTTCCAACATCAGCGGTAATAGCCCGATTAGTCGGCGGACTCGACCTTTCTAAAACCGGCAGCGGAAACCTTGGAGCAACCAACGTAGCAAGAGTAATTGGGAAAAAATTCGGCATAATAACCCTGGCGGTAGATGCGCTAAAAGGCTTTATACCTGTTTATATTGCCTTTAAATATTATAAATTTTTCCATTTTTCATTTCTTATATTATCCATTATAATGATTGCTCCTATAATTGGACATTGCTATTCAATTTACATAAAATTTAAAGGGGGTAAAGGGGTTGCAACGGCTCTCGGCGTATTTGCCGCAATATCGCCGGAAGCGGTATTGATGGCGCTACTGATTTTTATAGTAATGGTATTTCTAAGCAGATACGTTTCTCTGTCGTCAATTACAGCAGCTTTTTTTATGCCTTTTCTTGTCTTTTACAATTTAAGAAATATCGATTTCTTTATTGCATCTTGTTTTATTTCTTTATTAATAATATTTAAACATATTCCAAATATCACGAGACTTTTAAACGGCACGGAAAATAAAATAAATAAAAAAAAACAATTATAATTATATATAATTATAATAAATTCATTTTTGTTGCAAATCCCTTTAACAACATAGAATTAAGAGATACCGTTATACTTGAAACAGCCATTGCGGCTCCGGCAACAGCAGGAGGAAGAAGCCATCCTGTAAAATGATAAAACAAACCGGCTGCAAACGGAATGCCTAGTCCATTAAAGAAAAATGCCCAAAATAAATTCTGTTTAATTTTACTTAATGTTTTTCTTCCTAATAATATACTTTTATATACGTCTTTAATATCGCTTTTTACAAGAACGACATCGCCTGTTTCCCGTGCCACATCAGTCCCGCTTCCTATCGCTATTCCGACATTAGCTTCAGCAAGAGCCGGAGCATCGTTGATACCGTCTCCTATCATTGCAACTGTTAAATTTTTATTTTTAAGTTTGTCTATTTCTTTTAATTTATCCTGCGGTAAAACATTTGCAATAACATTTTGAAATTTTATTCCGATTTTAGAAGCGGTTAATTCTGCAGATTTTAAATTATCACCGGTTAAAAGATACGAATCTACCCCTATTGCTTTCAGTTTTTCAACGGTTTCCATCGCGTCTTCTTTTATTTTATCAGACATTGCAATTACTCCAATTATTTTAGAATCAACCGCTACACCTATTACAGTTTTTCCGTCTGAGCTTAATTTTTTTTCTAATGTTTCGAACTCTGTCTTGTTTGTAATTTCAGTAATGCCGCTTTTATTTCCGTTATTATCAGTATAATTTTCATCTATATATTTAGCTACATTGCCGAAGAGTTCTTTTTTGCCGATTAAGAGCTTATTTCCATTATATATAAAACTTAAACCGTATCCGCCGATTTCTTTATAATTATATTTTTTTATAAAATTATTTATATCATCAACATGAGCTTTATCTTTATTATCTTTATCATTATCTTTATCTTTTACTGCTTCATTCAACGTTCTAGCACCATTTAATTTATTAAATCCATCAGCGCTTTTGCCGCCGTTTTTAGTTATTTTTTCCCATTTTTCTATTATAGCTTTTGCGATTGGATGGGAAGAAAATTTTTCGCCGAATGCAGCGATAGACAGAATGTCGTCTTCAGAGTATATTGTGCCTGGAGAAGATGCTGCATTGACATTGGAGGCGAAAGAAATTACGTCTGTTATTTCTGGCTTGCCATAAGTCACTGTTCCCGTTTTATCAAACACAACAGAGTCAATCCTTGCAAGTTCTTCAAGTGCGGAAGATTTTTTAATTAATATGCCTTTTTCAAGTCCAACCGCGCTTCCTATCATGAGAGCCATAGGCGTTGCAAGGCCCATAGCGCAAGGACAGGCTATTACAAGAACAGCAATTGAAGCTGAAAGAGCAAATAATAAACTTTCATTAAAAACAAATTTCCACGAAATAAAAGTTATTAGCGATATTATAATTACAACAGGAACAAAATAATTTGTTACTTCATCGGCTATTCTTTGGATTGGAGCTTTATCCGCCTGAGCATCTTCAACTAATCTAACAATTTGCGACAGTATAGTATCGCCTCCTACCTTCAAAGCTTTAATTTTTATAATATTTCCGCTATTAATCGTTGAACCTATCACTTTATCGCCTGCTTTTTTTTCTACAGGAATAGGTTCTCCGCTTATCATAGATTCGTCAATTAAAGTTTCTCCTTCTAATATTTCTCCGTCAACAGGTATTTTTTCTCCCTTTTTAACTAAAAGAGTATCATTAACTTTCACATTTTTAACGTCTATTTCTTTTATATTCCCGTCATTATCTATTAAATTTGCTTTATTAGCTTGAATCTTAAAAAGAGATTTAAGCGAAGAAGCCGCTTTTTCTTTTGATATTTTTTCCAGAAGTTTACCAAATCTTATAAAAAGAATCAGCAAAACTGCTGTATCAAAATACAGGGAGCCTTTAATCAGAAAAACTGAAGCTACTGAATAGAAATATGCAGCGGTAATTCCCAGGGAGACAAGCACGTCCATATTAGATGAACCGTTTTTCAGCGAATAATATGCGCCTTTATAGAATGAAAAACCTGCGGTGAATTGGACAATCGTTGCAAGTAAAAATAATATGATAACAACAGCAACTGTATGCGCTTTATAAAAATCGGAAATGCCGAAAATATTTATATACCCCATATAAGTAATAAAAACTACGGGTATAGCCAAAACTAAGGTATATATAACCCAATAATAATCTTTTTTCCAATCGGGAATGCTTCCAAAAAAAGCGCTATATAAAAAATTACATATAAACTTTAATTTTTTATAACCTTGCAAATTATTTAAAGTTTCTTGAAAATTGTCTAAAGTTTTCTGTTGAAAACCGTCATTTATTATATTTATACTGTTTTTTATATTTTTTTTATCTGTAATTAAATTAAATCCATTATTGCGGATTGATTCATTATTTGCATTACCGTTATTATTGCTTAAATTAACAGCCGTATAACCGCCATCCTTAACTGCTTTAAAAATATTTTCTTTTGAAACTACTGAAGGATTATAAGTAACAAAACCGCTTTCCCCCGCAAAATTAATTGATACTTTATCTATGCCATGAAGCTTATTTATGCTTTTTTCTACAGTTCTGGCACAATTAGTGCAATGCATTCCTTGTATCTTAAATCTTAAATCTTCTTTTGTATTCTCATTAAAATTCTTTTTCTCTTTCTTATTGTTATTATTATTATTGTTGTTGTTATTGTTAATGTTATTGTTAAAAACAACATCGTTATTATTTGAATTATTGTTTAATTGGTCATTTTTATGAATATTGGCTGACAGATTCAAACTGCTGCCCGAATCTGAATTATCAATTAAAAGTTTGGCGCCAAATCCTGCAAACTCAATCATTTTTATTATTTCATCCGGTTTTGGCTTGTCAAAAAGCGCATCAACATAAAGCGTTTCATTGATAAAATTTAATTTAGCGTCAATAACGCCGCCAATTCTTTTAACGGTATCAACTATTGTTCCTGCGCAAGAAACACAATCCATCTTGCTAATTTTAAACTTAAAATGTTTAATATCATTTGAATTATTAGAATCATTAAAAGTAAAATTAGACTCTGATTCCGGTTTTAATTCTGATGTTGATTCTATATTCGCGTTCACGTTTAAATCTGAAATTAGATTTAAATTTAATTCTGTTTGTAAATCTTTTGCCGACTCTTTTTCCATATCAGAATTTACATTCTGTTCTTTTACATTCTGTTCTAAATTAATTTCTTGGTTGATGGTGTTATAGCCTGCTTCATCAATAGCATTTACAATATCTTTTATATTAACTATATTTTCATCATAAACAACATCGGCATATTTATCTTTTAAGCTTACATTTGCAGATTGGACACCGGTAATTGCAGATATGGCTTTTGTGACTGTTTTAACGCAATGCTCGCAAGTCATTCCGTAAACATTAATTTTTTCCGTTTTCATAATAATAGACCTGAATTAGTATTTGATATTACAAAAAATAATACAGGGTTTTTGCAATATTTAAATGGCGGCTTCTAACGCTCATAAAAAAATGCAAAAACCCTGTAAATAATCACAGCAAATATTAATATTTTATTCTAAATTTTAATTTATTGTGTATAATCTATGATATATATTATCTGGACACAACCGCAAAATGGTCTCTTCTGTTAATAGCGTAACAAGCTTTGGTATGAGCGTTGCAAATCGGTCTCTCTTTACCATAGCTTATAGTTTTAAGTCTGTCGGAATTTATGCCTGATTTTTCTAAATAAACTTTGGCTGCGTTAGCTCTTCTCCATCCCAGTGCTAAATTATAACCCTCAGAACCCCTTCTATCGCAATTACCCTGAATCTGGACTACGACGCCGGAATTATGCTTTAAATATGAAACGTCTCTATTAAGAATAGATATGTCTCTTTTTGTAAAAGCATATTTGTTAAAAGCAAAATGAATATTGTTTTTCCTTGCACTAATGTTATAAGATGGAACATGTTTTTCCTCAACTATAAGAGGTTTAACAGGTTTAGCAATTTTTACCGGCTTTGTAGCCGCTATCTTTTTAATCTTTACAGTTTTCGCTGCAGGAGCTGCTTCTAAACAGCAGTTATAAGAAGAACCGCACGGGCTTGACAAATAAGATTCACCGTTATAGTTACCGAACCCGCATGGTGTTGACCAGTTAGTGCCGCTGCCGGCAGCATAAACTTTTGTTCCTAAAATAAACATAGCGGCAATCGCTAATACGACAAAAAATAATTTTAGCTTAACTTTATTCATAACCAAATCCTCCTAAAAAATTAATATAATAATAATTGCAGTAATCCTTAAATTGTTTTTTAATCATTAAAAAATTATATATTCCGCTATAATATTCACTGGAACAAACGCCATATATATATATTAAGATTATACCACTAATATTGCATAATAATATTTATTCTTATTTATAATTACAGTTTTAATTATAGTTTCGTTAGATTAACCATCAATATAATGGTAATATAAGAATAATAATTTAACTATTATTTATTATATAAATTAAATTCATCATACAAAAAAAGCCTCTTGAAATGCAATAAAGCATCTCAAAAGGCTTAGAAAAAAAATTCGGTAACGACCTACTCTCTCATGCAGCTACCCGCATAATACCATCGGCGCAATAGAGCTTAACTTCCGTGTTCGGGATGGGAACGGGTGGACCCTCTATGCTATAGTTACCGAAAA
>JAJZJW010000064.1 GCA_021809845.1 bacterium
GGAGAAGCTATAAAAAAGAATTAAATGAATACTTATCGCCGTATGACGCGATTAGCTTTTCTTAAATTGATTTTTTAAAATTTGACCAGTATAATAATAACTATGAATGAAATGAATAAAATTGAAGATTCTTGCGATAATCATAATAGTCACGCTTCAAATTGCCTGATTTGCGGAAGCAAGCTTCAATATTTGCAATATTCCAAAGAATTAATGTGTTTTTACTGCGGAAAAAAGGAAAAATCAAATATAGTCTGCGCAAATGACGGATCGCATTATGTTTGCGATGACTGCCACAATATTTCTTCAATTAATTATATTAAAGAATATGTCATGGACACTGCTGCCGAAAATCCTTTTGAAATTGTATTTTCTATATTAGAAAATAAAGATATTCCTATGCTGGGCTGCCATCATAGCTATATTTTAACGGGAGCGGTTCTTGCCGGTTTAAAAAACAAGAAACTTTTTAATATAAACAATGATGACATAGAAGAGGCTTTTTTCAGATTATCGAAGCAGGCTGTAGGAGGATATTGCGGATTAAGCGGCGTATGCGGAATTGTCCCTGCATGCGGGGTAATTTATTCTATTTTGACGGGAGCGGTATGCGGCAAAGATATAGAACAAAAAATTACTATGGGTTTAACTTCTGCCGTTTCAAACGCTGTTTACGAACTTACAGGACCTTCTTGCTGCAAAGCATATATGTTTAAAGCCCTTGAAATTATTATTTCGGGTATTTATCAAGATTTTGGAGAAGCGCTCGCCGTTAAAGATTTTAAAATTAAATGCGGTTTTGTCGAGTTACATCCTCACGAATGCAGAAAAGAAAAATGTCCATATTACGCAGGCGTAATATTTAGTATTTACAATTATAATTATAATAATAAAGCTGTTTGCATTTCCTTAGCTGCTGCGAAAAACGAAAATTTATTAACTTCCTCAAATTTATCTGCTTCGTCTTCATCCGTTTCATCTGCCGCCATAACAAATGTCAGCGCATGCGATGCCGGCGTGCAGTCTGCTGAATATAATAATAAAATGAATAAGATAAAATATACTTTTGGCGAAAATAAGGTAAAAGCCGATAGCGCGCCGTGCTGAAACTCTAAAGCCTGAGTTCAGGTAATTTAAAAAAAAAATAATTTAAGTTAAAAAATTGCAAAATTTTTAAAAACTTTAAAATATTAGAAATGCTGGAAAAGACATGTGACAAAATAAAAAAGGAGAACAAAACAATGACACTATACGAACAAATAAAATCAGACTTTTTAGCCGCCAGGAAAAATAACGATAATACAAAGAAGAATATAATTACGATGATTCTTAGCGATGCGTTAAAACTTACAAAAGAGAAGAATTACAGCGGTGTCGTAAACGACGACGATATTATTAAAATAATAAAGTCATGGATTAAAAAAACGGAACAGTCTATCGAAATACTAACGGCTAATAACAAAGACACATCTGAGCCTTCTGAGGAAAAAGAGATACTTTTATCGTATATTCCGAAAACATGGTCGCATGAAGAAACCAAATCGCATATCGAACAGATTTCTAAAGAAAAAAACAGCAAGGAAATCAGCATTATAATGAAAGAGCTTAAAACTAATTATAATGGTTTATATGACAACAAAACCGCGTCCGAAATTATCAAGAGCTTATAAAACAGGCTTTCCATGACAAAAGCAAAAATTGCGTCATCCTCATTATCCGGCAATTTGTGCAGGAGGAGGGCAGGTCTAAGTTCTCCTTCTTTTTCATATTCTTATTTATTTATACAACTATTTTTAATAATAGTAAATTGTGAAATTTATTGGGATAAATTTATTGGGGTAAATATGTAATAACATTATTTTCTAATGAATAATTTGTTAGGGGGAGTGTAACTTTAAGTAAGTTTTTGACTATTTTTAAAAATCGGCGTATATATAATATTATACAGAAGCATTAATTTTTCAGAGGTATTAAAATTATGTTAAACATAAAAGAAAAACAAACAGCTAGAACCCTTGCAGAATTATATAATGCCGATTACTACACTTGCGGAAATAAAATTCAATTTAATTCCCGACGATTTCCCTTATTCTTTTAAAGAAGCAGTTAGAAAAGCATCGGAAATAACCGAAATTAAAAACCAAGATATATTTTTCCTTAATAATCTCTTTTAGTATATCTGCACCATGTCTTTGATCTTTGAAAGGCAAAAACGCAATGACTTGTTCTTTACAACCTTTCGCTTTTGCCTTATTTTTCAACACACCATTCATTCACCGCATTTTTTAGCGTATTCGGCACTAAATGGCTATATACAGCAATGTAATATTTGTCATAGTCTCCACGCCTAAAGGCAGGCGCTTGCAACTGTTCTTTCAAGCGTTGCTCCATGGGTTTTTGACATAACCTCGTCTATATGCGCCATATAAGATTCTTTCATTTTTCGTTTTACTAAAATCTAGGGGTTTTTGCATAACCCCGTCCATATGCGCTATATAAGCCATACGGATATTGCAAGAACCGTGAAAATTCTGTAATAATTTTTAACGATAATTTAACCTAATTGTAATAATATTGTAATATTTATTTGCTATAATAAGCACGGATTCAACAGTTCACAGTTCAATTTCAATACCTTACTTAACTTTAAGTACAAAATTTACAGATATATAGATATATTAAAATTATATTAATGTTAATAATGTTAAAGGAGGAGAATATATGAAGAAGTCGTTATTGTTAGTGATTTTATCGGTAATTTTTTTAACCGCTATGAGTTTATCTGGCTGCTCTATATCGCCTCATGTAAACACCTCTGAGGCAACCACGAATCTCAAAGCAATTTCTACGGACGAGACCGCTTTTAATGCCACGAATTCAACATATATAAGCGCAGGCTATTACTCGACTAAAGGATTAAATTTCTCACGCAATACACAGCCCCACACGTTTTATAATGGAAATAAGGCTCCTGCTGCAGCGCAGCCTCCTTATAAATGCGTCAATAATGTCCTTGAAAGTAAAACAGGTAAAGTGACTGCAGGATTTCCCAATTTAGGATTTATGCTGAATGGAAAACCCTATTTTTATTATTTCGTTAAAACTTCGCCGAAAGCAAGTACGGCACCCCCGGTAAAACTATCCGCGCCGCCTTCTCTTCCATCTACGCCTTATGTTTCTTGCGGAAACGGCTATGAAGCCTTTGCCGTTATCAATTTTGGCGGGAATATTCATGTGTACGCCGTTAATGATTATAGTTCAGTTCCGATTTTGGTTTATGAAAAATAGTTAATAGATATTTTTAATTTAATTTATATGTTCTATAAAGAAAAATATTTTAACAAATTTAAAAACATATGTTTACGGATATTTACAGTAAACATTATACTGGGAGGAATTTATGTCTGACACAAAATTTTGTTCCGATTGCGGAGAGGTAATTAATGCTAAAGCTGAAATATGCCCTCAATGCGGGGTAAGGCAGTCAGGGAATACCGGAAATGCAAACAAGGTTGATAATTAATTTTCTTGCATATAATCTTAATTTATTTTTGTTTTTATCTTTTTGAATAATTTTCAATAGAATATCCGAAAAATCCATTCTATTTATTTCATTTGATAAGTAATTTCTTCCAAGCATGTATTGTTAACAGTATTACTTATAGAATTAATAATTTTTTCTTTATTGTTTTTAATAATGTTAGTATGGGGCAGATGTATATTAAGCGGATATTTGAACAGCGCCGTAACGGCAAACCAATCGGCTATTCCGCCAATCAGAGCAGCTGCAGAAGCTCTTTGAAGTATGAATATCCAAATGTTAGTAATATGAATTACATAAGATATTATAAAAATTAAAAAAGCAAATAAAAGAAAAAGATT
>JAJZJW010000065.1 GCA_021809845.1 bacterium
GAATCAAGCGGTTCTAATTATGCTCCTACAAACGGTAAATATATAGCTATTGAAAAGAAACTTATAGATAAGTTTTTAATAGAAAATCCGACCGTTAATAAAGGCAATGTTCCTGTTGATATAGTAACCGGTTCAGGTTCTGGTCTAGGGCCGTACATTTCTATAGCCGCCGCTCTTGATCAGGTGCCGAGAATTTCAAAATTAACAGGAATCAAAGAAAAAACACTGCACAAGCTTGTTATAGAGCATATTTCCGGAAGGAAGTTCGGGATTTTCGGCACGCCTGGATTAAACACGGATAAGCTTAACCTTATGCTTGCTGAAATTTTAAAAGTGAAAAATAAAAAATTGTTTAAAAAGGTTTTTCCGGTTCTTGCAGGCTGATTTTTATCAGTATAATTATAAAGGTAAATTATAACATTGAAAGATTTGACATGTTTAATATTTTTATATTAAACGGTAGATTAAAAAATATTTAGTCTGTTCTGTTCGATTAAATATATGTTTAATAAACGGCAATTACAATATATTTTAAAATTATTAAAATTAATAACTTTTGATTTTAAATTTAAACAAAATAAATATCGGAGTGAAATTACGATGTCAAACAAAGCGTATTACGTATCGGCATTTAATAAAAAAATATTGAAAACGGCGATTATAGAATCGTTCAGGAAATTAAATCCTAAGACAATGATTAAAAATCCTGTCATGTTCGTAGTTGAAATAGGTTCGGTAATTACTACGGCAATTCTTTTTAAGAATTTATTTTTACATGATTTTAAGTATATGCTTTTTATAGTTCAAATAACTTTATGGCTATGGTTTACGGTAATTTTTGCAAATTTTGCCGAAAGTATTTCTGAAGGCAGAGGCAAAGCGCAGGCTGAGACTTTAAGAAAGAGTAAAACGGAGGTTATAGCACGTCTATTGAAAGACGATGTGAAAGAAGAAAAAATTAAGGCGTCAATGCTTAGAAAAGGCGATATTGTTGTGTGCGAAACGAATGATACCATACCGGGAGACGGCGATGTTATAGAAGGTATAGCATCCGTCGACGAATCTGCTATTACCGGAGAATCGGCGCCGGTTATCAGGGAAAGCGGCGGAGACAGAAGCGCGGTTACAGGCGGAACAAAGGTTCTTTCCGATAAAATTATAATAAAAATTACATCGAACCCCGGCGAAGGATTCATTGATAAAATGATAAGTTTGGTTGAAGGGGCGTCAAGGCAGAAAACCCCTAATGAAATAGCTTTAAATATTCTTCTTGTTATGTTTACCGCTCTGTTTCTTGTAGTGGTTGTTACTATTGAACCTATGGTTGCGTATTTTCACGGTCATATTTCTCCTGTTATATACGTTGCTCTTTTAATATGTTTAATTCCTACTACCATAGGAGCGCTGCTTTCCGCGATAGGTATTTCCGGAATGGACAGATTAGTCAAACATAATGTCATTGCCATGTCCGGTAAAGCGGTAGAAGCTGCGGGCGACGTAAACACGCTTTTACTTGATAAAACAGGAACAATAACGTTCGGAAACAGGATGGCCGTGAATTTTATTCCTGCTGTGGATGTTAATGTTAACGAATTAGCCGATTATGCCCAGCTTTCTTCAATCAGCGACGAAACGCCCGAGGGACGTTCCGTCGTGACGCTTGCAAAAAATTATGGTCTAAGAGGCAGGCATTTAGACGAAAGCAATATAAAATTTATACCTTTTTCCGCTATGACAAGAATGAGCGGCGTTGATATTTTAGATAAAAAAGAAAATATTAGAAAAGGAGCGGTTGAAGCAATTTCAAATTATGTCATCCAGAATAACGGAGCTATAGATAAAAAGCTTATAGAAGCCGCCGCTAATATTTCAAAACAGGGAGGAACTCCTTTAGCTGTTGCGGTAAATAACCGTATGTTAGGTCTTATCCAGCTGAAAGATGTTGTAAAAGGCGGCATTAAAGAAAGAATAAACAGTTTAAGAAAAATAGGTATTAAAACAATTATGATTACGGGTGATAATCCGCTAACGGCAAGAGCCATAGCCGATGAAGCGGGAGTTGACGAGTTTGTCTCCGAAGCTACGCCTGAAACAAAGATGGCAATTATTAAAAAAGAGCAGTCTTTAGGCAAATTAGTTGCTATGACCGGAGACGGTACAAACGATGCCCCTGCTTTAGCGCAGGCTGATGTAGGGGTTGCCATGAATACAGGAACTATGGCGGCTAAAGAAGCGGGTAATATGATTGATTTAGATTCAAACCCTACAAAATTAATTGAAATAGTTGAAACGGGAAAACAGCTTCTTATAACAAGAGGGTCGCTTACTACATTTTCTATTGCAAATGATTTGGCAAAATACTTTGCAATAATACCTGCTATGTTTGCGCCTATTATGCCGTGGCTTGCACCTCTTAACATAATGGGACTTTCTTCGCCGCAGTCGGCTATACTGTCGGCTGTTATATTTAATGCTATTATAATAATTATTCTTATCCCGCTTGCTTTAAGGGGTGTTAAATACAGACCTGCAAAGGCGTCGAATATTTTAACGAGAAATCTGTTGATTTACGGACTCGGTGGAGTAATAGCTCCGTTTATAGGAATAAAGCTTATTGACATGCTAATAACTTATCTCCATATTATTTAAAATACTAAAAGTAATTTGTTAATGTTTTAGAATATAACGATATTATCTAAATACTAAAAGTAATTTGTTAATGTTTTAGAATATAACGATGATAATTTACTAATTAAGATATTGCCTAAAAAATATTGCCTAAAAATTAGTCATATATTTTTTAAATTTTATTATTGATTAATTTTGAGGCATTTTTAAGAAGAAATTTTTTTGCCAAATTTAAAAAGCATTATAAATTACAGGAATGTTATTTTGGCATTTTTATTGCATTAACATAATTGAATTTAAATTCTTGTAAATTTTCACTTATAGTAAAATTATTAATTAATAAAAATTTAACAATTAAATAAAGAGGAGACATTAACAATTATGCGAATTAAATTAAAACATAGTTTAAAAGCAGCTCTTATAAGTTTTATATTTTTAACATTTATATTGCTCCCTTATGTTTTTATCAAAAGTTCTTTAGCAGACAGCTTTAACGGTAAGGCTAAAAATGCAATAGGCGCGGGCGGCAGTAATAATACCAATACTAATAAAACTATGAGAAGTCTTGAATTAAAATTAAACAATCTTTCTAAAGAACTAAAAGCTTTGAAGCAAAATCAAAAAAACAATCAAAATAATTCTTATTTTTCAAATATACAGTTACTCGGCACATTGGCAGCGTCTTATACGTATAATTTTGCAAAACCGAACGCTTATAATGCGAATTATGGCGATAACTGGCAGTCTGACGGTTTTGCGGTCAATCAAGCCGATATTACTATAAGAAGATCGCCCGGAAACGCATCTGATCCTTACGGCATAGGTTTTCATATATCTTTTGATTTCGGTCAAAATATTCAGTTTTATGAGGCGTATTACGGCAATCCGTCTTATTTTACCCAGCCGTTACAACAAAGAAGACCTTTTGACATCAGACAGGCTTATATAAATATAAATTTACCTATCGGAAGCGGGTTAGATATTCATATAGGTAAAGAAAAGGAACTCTTGGGCTGGGAAGATTTCAACATGGCAAGAAACTGGAACAACACATATTCTTTATTAGATAATGCGGAGCC
>JAJZJW010000066.1 GCA_021809845.1 bacterium
TTAAGTTTATGATGATTCTATCTAAGAATTTAGCTAAAGAACTCAAAACTCATGGAAAAGATATATATAATAATATTCCGAATATAGTATCTGCGGAAGAAAAAATTGAGCATGGCGATTATAATTGATATTGTTTATATTATATGTTAAATATTTTATATTAAAATAAATAAAAATTTAACACAAAAAAATGTTAATATAATTTATCAAAAACTAAGCAAGAATACTCCCGCCTATTTTGGCGGGAGTATTCTTGCTTAGTTGAAATTTAAATTATGGAGATATGATATTGCAATGGATATAAAAATATAATATTATATTATTGATAGCAATTAATAATATTGTCAAGTGCGGAATAAAAATGCACCATCCGGGCGGTGTAAAAGTGCACCAGTAATTTAATATTAAATAGATAATTTCATATAATTATAACGCTTATACCCTCTCCTCTCCCCCATGGGGGAGAGGAGAGGGTATTTTATAAATTTTCACCCCCTTCATATAATATCCCCGCCTTCTTTTTTTGTTTAAGCCTGAAGCTTTCTCCCGAGACATTTATTATGTGGGAGTGATGAATGAGCCTGTCTAAAACGGCAGCGGTGAGCACTTCGTCGTTGTTAAGCACTTCTTTCCATTTTAAAAAGGATAGGTTGGAGGTAATAATAACGGAGTTTTTTTCGTATCTTTTATTTATAAGCTGAAAGAATAAATTGGATTGCATTTCGTTAAGCCTTAAATATCCCAACTCGTCTATTATTAACAGATTTATGTTATTCACGTACTGCTTGAAATATTCTTTGAGCCTTTTCTGGTCCCGTACCGTTTCCAGTTGAAAAAGCAGGTCTAATAATGTTATAAACCTTGTTCTTATCCTGTTTTGT
Source organism: bacterium (assembly GCA_021809845.1). Lineage (GTDB taxonomy): Bacteria > SZUA-79 > SZUA-79 > Acidulodesulfobacterales > Acidulodesulfobacteraceae > Acididesulfobacter. Next base: position 882 of record JAJZJW010000066.1, read on the forward strand.
GCCGCAATATAGCCTAAAGACAGGGCAAGATGGGTTTTACCCACCCCTGATGGTCCTACTAAAATAATATTTTCGGCGTTTTCTATGAACTTTAAAGACGTAAGCTCCGTAATCTGATATCTGGTGACGGCGGAAGAGGAAAAATCGAACATCTCAAGTATTTTTATTGCCGGAAACCCTGCGAACTTAAGAACAGTTCTTTTAGACATTTCTATTTTCTCTTTCATTTCGCATTCTAATATTTTTAATAAAAAATCGGAATATGACAAAGATTCTTTTGCACATTTATCCGCAATAATTCGGACATGTATTTTTTAAGTATTCTAATCTTGCCTGTGTAACCCATATCCGATATTTCTAAAAATACTACGGTAGAAGATATTCTTTTCGGCAGCATAGTTTTCATTCTTTCGTCTATATAAGGTTTAGATTTATCCAATTTAGACGGATATATTCTTTTTTTTGATATAAACTCTTCTTCTTTTAGTCTTTTTATTACCGTTCTTTTGTTAAGCCCTAAAGTTTTTGAAATACTGTTAATCGAGTCTCCTTGTTTTTTGAGCGAATGCACCATATTAAATTCCTCTTTGGTTATCAATGCCTATCCCTCCTTAAATTTTTAATTCAAGAAAGTTTAACACCGGATTAAATTAATTAAAATCTTAATTTTGATTGCCGATTAATTAGGTAATTTAATCTTAATTACTGGTGCACTTTTATTCCGCCTATGCGGTGTATTTTAACACCGCCCGCAACAATTATCTATATTTTCAAGAATTAAAAAGTTTGATTAAAGATTCTACTGATGAAAATGACATATGTTTTATACATTATGCTGGTGCCGAAACAGTTTAGAACATTGTTCCGCTTCTTATAGGTGGGATTTAAAATTTGTTATTGTTTACGATAATGATAATGCAGGAAATAAAGCCGACAGAAATTTAATAAAAAAATATCCGTTTTATAATTTAAAGATTATTCATATTCCGCAGGACAAAAACGATTCTTCGGTTGAAGATGTATTTACGCATAAGGAGTTTATTTCTTTTATTCCGTCAGATATTCAAGAGAATATAAAAACAATTAATCCAAATATGTCTAATTCTGAATTTATAAAAACAGTATTTATAAAAACAGTAAAGATAAAATAATTTTGGCACAGCATTTTTTAAATCGAGTAAGAGAAAATAAAATTGAGTTGTCCGATTCGACAATTAATAATTTTAAAAATATTTTAAAAACTATTACAGGATATTTCAAGACTTTGGATTAACTTACATCTATTTAAAACATACATACTATTTATAAACTTAAATGAAAAACGTAAGTTTAAATATAAATTAATATAAATTTTAATTAATATATGTTTTAATAATTAAGATACAATAACGCATACACATATTTTAAATCAGTTTAAATAAGTTAATAATATTAATAAGTTAAATTGTTAGATATAAACCTTCACACGGTAGGGGGTCGGCGGTTCGAGACTGTCAGCGACTACGCGCCGCGTAATTTATTAATAAGGAGGGGAGCGGCTCGTTAAGCCGCTCCCCTCCTTATATATCTTTATCAGATATATATAGACAAAAAAGATAGGTATAGCTTATTGATATTACTAATTAATTTAAAGTGCTTGGTGCGAAATACTCGCCCTTTGGTGCGTTTGACTCGTGGAAATAGTGCGAAATACTCGTTAATTTTCAAGCAAAGACTTATCAGAAAAGATAATATTTTTGCGGTATTTATCTAAACAAATAGTTTGTTTTCTGTCTTGAGGCACAACTCTTAACAAAGGATTTGGGCAATGTCGTATAAAATCGACTTTCCTCTGCTTTGTTTTAATTATATTCATTAGATTGTCTATGCTTAATTTCTTATATTTCCATGTAGCAAGTATTGTATATGCGTTTTTTTGGTCGCTACTTTTACATTTTGCGCGGCTCTGGCGATTCAAAAGGCGGACAGGATTTTTTTTATCGGTGAGACTCTGATAGTATTTTTCGCTTAAAGTTATAGTAATATAGCCGGAATTTAATTCTATGTTTTCGAATTCGAAACTTTCTATGATATGCCCCTTAAAACCTTTACTGATTTTTTTATTTTTCATTAATATTGAAAAATAAACTTCTATAGTTGCAATACTTAATGCATTTAAGGAATTTTTAGCACGAATAAAATTATTACCGCAATTAACAAAAAAGGAACCCATGACTATATTAAGCATGTTTGTAGTAAATGTTCTGCTTTTATTTTTAATTGAAAGTTCGTTTAAGAACAATAAAACAGCTTCGTCGTCTGAGGTTAGAGTAATTCCTAATAGATTAACTGTATAAAAAAAGTAGATTTTTGTGATTTATATTGATAATAAATATTGAAATTTATCACAAGCTTTTTTTATAATTAACTTTAAATAAAATTAAAATACGGAGAAAGATAAGTAATTGTTTTAAGCTCTTTTCTAAATAAGATTTTATAATTAATTATTTTTTCTAAATATGCCGCCAGTCTTTTAAGCGCATTCGACGCTAAATAACCATAACGTTTTTATATAAATTTTTATATTTAATGAACGTGCTAACAGTTGCCGAATTTTTAAACATTATTAAGAGCTTTACAAAGCGATTGTCCCTAATTTGTCCCAATATCTATTAATATACAAATATTATAAATAAAATTAATAAGTTATAAAATATAGTGCTTGCATGGCATGCAAGATGTCGTCGGTTCGACTCCGATCAGCTCCACCATTCAAAACCGCAGTAAATAAGCCTTTCAAGTAATATCCTATCTTGACAAAATTTCTAAATGTTGATAAAATCT
>JAJZJW010000067.1 GCA_021809845.1 bacterium
ATAAAAATACAAGAAAATTCTTTTATCGCCGCAGACGGAATAGAAACCGGTTATAAAAGAAAAATACCTCTATGGTTATTCGGGTTTTTGTATTAAAATATCAATAAATGCATAAATTATTTAAATAATTTATGCATTTTCATTTATCTTAAAAATTAATTTATAATCGGTGAAAAGTTAATTTTTCGTTCGGTGTTTTATGCACTTTTCGTTCGGTGTTTTAATTAATTTTAAATCGGCATGCAACTTAAGGTAAAATTGCAAAAAGGAGGTGAAAAGTATTTTTGTGCGTTTTGTTCAAGAGATTAAATTTATGGGGTCAAATTTAAATGCGTAGAGGGGTCAAATCTCTTGACAAACAACACCACCTATGCAAAAGGATAAAAAATTTTTAAATAAAAAAATTGCGATTATTGCAATTGCGGCGACATTCAGCAAATGCAGTCGGGAGTTAAGGAATATATAAATATTTTTCTAAATCGGGATTTGGGGCAATTTAGACTGGCAATTTTTTCGTTGCCCATTTTTAAATTTAGCGATATAATCATTAGAAGCATGGTCTAATATATTATAAGCCGCTTTTTTTTGGTTATTGTTTATTTTGGTCTGCTACCTGTTTTACAATAACTTGAGGGCGACTTTCAAGTTTTTAACGGTTATTTAAGGCAATAATATAAATAATTGAAACCAAGGAGATTAATAAGTATGGATAAGATAAAAAATTTTATACGGGGCGCAGGCTCGGCGCTAGTAATAATGCCCCATGAAGCATATGAAGACGAAGAATATTCTTTATATAATAATTGGGAAGCTGTTGGGCAGTATATGTATTATGCAATAGGGCAAGAAAATAAAAATATCGAAGATAAAATATCAACAACCCAAAAACACGACGATAAATAATAAAAATGTCCGATATAGAAAAAACAGGAAGTCAAAGCAATCCCGTTGAAATAAAAGAAGAAGAGCTTTCAACTCTCATAAAGGAACTTTCAATTAAAAGTAGTATATGGAGAGGTCCGCTTCCTCACCCAGAAATTCTTGCAGCTTACAAAAATATACAGGAAAATCTACCCGATAGGATTGTCAAAATGGCAGAAATAGAACAAAAATCAAAACATCGCCATATCTATATCGGTCAATTTAGCGCCATTATAATAGGTGTAATAACCATAATAGGCGGAATTATCGTAATTCTTTCCGGACGCAGTACTGTAGGATTAGTAGAAGTTATAAGCACATTAGCTGTTCTGGTAGGTGTTTATATAGGGGAAAAGGCAGTTGCAAAATCTAAAAAGAAAAAGAACGAATAAAATAGCTTATACAACGAAATTTTTTTTGCACTACCGAGAAATCTTATAGGCGGACATATTCTTTCGGGTTTTGTAGGAGTCGCAAAAAAATATAAAGATATAGATATTGTTTCCTGGCGAAACATTCATAATATTTTTGCGCAGTATTAAATATAGACTGCTAAATTATTTCCGATTACTCAGGCAGGAGTAGGAATACGGAGGCAGACGTTTTTAATGAAATAAAAGGATAATAGGTTATAATGAAGCGTAATTGCAGTAACAAAGGAGACGCAAACGCCTAAAAGAATAGTATTTTTATGCCATATCTTAAAATTAACCGAATTTACTCGACTATTAACCATTTCCACAAAGGAACGATATAAATCTTTTTGCCGTTAACGTCTAGAGGAGAAATAGGAAACAATCTGTCGTCTTCAAAATTTATATATGTAATATTCCTGGTATCGATTCTTACCCTTAATCTGTTAATTAATGAATAAAGCGCAAAAGTTTTCCCGCTTCTTCCGACGCCTATTAGCGATACTATTTTATTTAAATTATTAACGTCTCCTTTTTCCGATAAATAAATATCGATATCTCTTTCGAAAACGTTTTCTATTTTATGTTCGTGAAAATCTACAATAATTTTTTTAAAAAGCTCTTTTGTTTGCATAAAAGTATATCGACTGAAGATTTTATGGCGTCGTCGATTAATAATATGTTAATTTTAGGCGCTTAATTTTCTAATTTATATCCCTGAATATAAGTTCATATTATACTATTTTTATCCTTATGTAAAGGGATAAATAAATTTTCTGTTTTACAATAATTTGAGGGTGACTTTCAAGTTTCTAACGGTGATTTAAGGTAATAATATAAATAATTGAAACCAAGGAGATTAATAGATGCTGTCAACTATTTTGTGTAAATTTGATAAAACGGCAACGACGGATGCGCCGCTCATAGCGGAGTTGAAGCTTACGACAACTCCATTATTTTAGCATTTTATGATATTCTTACGTATCGGACTATACCGGTATGCCTTCTACCGCCGTTATAGCAAGCACGGGAGTTAAGCTTCACGCCGATATAGCGGGGTACTTGGACTTAAGGTTCGCTTTAGGCTGGAGGTTAAGGCATATGCCTTACGGCTCTTACGGCAAGGGGCTATTCGAAGACATAGTAGTAACGGTGGGGTTTTAAACATTTTTAAAAGATTTTGAAATAAAAGAATAATAGGTTATAATAAAACGTAACCTCAGTAAAGTAAATATTTAAACTTACAGAAAGAAGTTATAAATGCCTAAAAGAATAATATTTTTATTATTGCCGCTTTTTAATAAAAATATGTTATTATTATATAATAATACATAATAAATCGGAAAAATACCGATTAAATATGTAAAATAAATTTAATAAATTATATTATAAGTATTTAATATTCAAAACATCTAAAAACTTTAAAAATATATATAATATATATGAACGATGCCGATATCATATTAGAGCAAAAGTTTAGGGAACTTTCGTCTGCGCCTATCGACCACGGCGTTTTATCGTCGATACTTAATAATATCGGATATAAAAGACCGAACGATAAAATAGAGTATATGATAAAACAAGGAACCCTTAATACTTTAAAAAGGGGCGTGTATATTTACGTTTCGCCGTATGCCGGAAATATCGTTTCAAAAGAAATAATAGCAAATAATATTTACGGGCCGTCTTATATCTCTTTCGATTATGCGCTTTATTATTACGGACTGATACCGGAATCGGTATATGAGTTGACCTCCGCTACCGTTTTAAGGTCGAAAAATTTTAAAACGGATTTTGGAGTTTTCAGTTACAGACATACGGATAAACATTTATATCCCGTAGGAGTAGTTATAATTTCTAAAGATACGAACGGTTTTATGATAGCTTCTAAAGAGAAAGCTTTATGCGATAAAATTTTATCCGTAAAAAACTTAAAAATAACGGGCAAAAAAGCAATGCTTGATTTTTTAGAATACGATTTAAGAATTGATTTGGACGAATTAAAAGATTTTAATATAAATATCATTCAAAAATGCATCGATATTACAAAATCGCAAAAATTAAAATATCTGCTTTCGGCGCTAAAAGGAGTCTGATATTGAATAGTATGGATAATATAAATAATATGAATATAATAGAGCAGATGCTTGAAAAATATGCCATAAAAACCGAAGACGATTTTATGAACGCCGCTAAAGAGGTATTTCAAGAAATCGCCCTATTGGGACTTTATAGAGCCGGTTTTTTTGAAAAAGCCTGCTTTTACGGCGGTACCGCCCTGAGATTATTTTACGGACTTGACAGGTTTTCGGAAGACCTT
>JAJZJW010000025.1 GCA_021809845.1 bacterium
TAGAAGCTCTTTCTAATGAAAGCAGGCTTAAAATATTTCGTATGCTTGTTAAAGCCGGACACTCAGGTTTAACTGTTACCGAAATGTCCAAGAGTTTAAATATGCCTATGAGCACATTATCATTTCATCTGGCAAAATTAAGTCAGGCAAATATTGTTTTATTTGTGAAGCAGGCAAGGTTTATAATTTATTCGGCTAATTTTAAATCTGTCAATAAGCTTATAAGCTATTTAACCGAAAGTTGCTGCAACGGAAATTCTGAGGAATGTTTTAATTATATTTGCAAATAAAATATGCCGTTTGCTTATAATTTTTAATTATTTATTATTTAAAGTCTATTCAATTATTATAATAATTGGAGGTATGAGTTGTGAAAAATTCAATAGTTTTAGAGATTTACGACCCCGCTTTATGCTGTTCAACGGGAGTTTGCGGTCCAAGTCCCGATATAAAATTAATAAAAATTAATGATATTTTAAATAAATTAAAAAATGATTTCGGCGATAAAATTTTAATAAAAAGGCACAGTCTATCTAATGAACCTAAAGAATTCTTATCAAATAACACAGTTAAAACTTTAATCCAAAAAGAAGGAAAAGCAAGCTTGCCTGTTTGCATATTAAACGGAGAACTTTTAACTCAAGGAAGATATCCCGAAGAAGGAGAACTTTATGCAGAAATATTAAAATCTTCGCTTATTATTAAATAATAATATGCATAACAGTCTATATTTAAGTGCAAATTCAGTTATTTTTAAATAGTAAATTATAACATTTTTTATTTAAGTGCAAATTCTGTTAAAAGCCGACAGTGTGGTAGTATGATGTTGGCTTGCGGCAAGTTTGATAATTTAAATTTTTAATTATAGGAGGCGTTTAAGTTTAGATTTATAGATTTTTAGTAGATTTAATTTTTATAAACTTAACTTTTATAAACTTAAACCGGCGGCACCAATTATTATGAAATATATGTTTTTTTCAGGAAAAGGCGGGGTAGGCAAAACGACTATTTCATCCGCGACGGCTTTAAATTTTGCATTGAACGGCAAAAAAACTTTAATAGTTTCAACTGACCCTGCTTCAAATCTTTCCGATATATTTGGGCAAAACCTTAAAGAAGAAGAAACAAAAATAAAAGATGTAGATAATTTGTATGCTTCAGAGATAAATGCGGCAGATTCATTGAAGAAATACAGGACTAAAGTGTTAGGCGATAAGGTTAAAGACTTAGACGACGATGTCGTCTCAATGATTGAGGAAGAGTTTAAATCTCCGTGTACCGAAGAAATTGCAAGTTTTGACTCTTTTACGGGTTTTATTGCGAGAAAAGATTTTGACGTAATAATTTTTGATACGGCTCCTACCGGTCATACTTTAAGACTTATGAGCCTTCCGTTAAAATGGACTACTTATATTGAAGAGGTTAAAAAAGGTGAAGGAAGGACTTGTATGGGACCTGTTGCAAACCTTGAAGGTTCTATAGAGATATACAATAAAGCATTAAAGATATTAACAGATAAAACCGCGACCAATTTTTTATTCGTTATGCGTCCTCAAGAGCTGTCATTCTATGAAACCATACGTTCAATTGAGGAAATCAAAAGTATCGGTATAAAAAATATTGCAATATTAATTAATCAGATTTTGCCAGATAAGCTTGCTAAATTTAATATATTTGAAGAGCAATATAAACTTAATGAAAAAATAATTGAGCAGGCGAAGGAAACAGGTTATAAAGTAAAAAAATATTATTTAATGCCTGAGGAAATTAAAGGATTAGATTCTTTAAAAAAATTTATATTAATGGAAGATAAAAATTATGCGGAAAAATATTTTGCACAATTTTTTAGTAGCGATGATTTTAGCAGTTATGGGAATAATAGAATTGATATTGCCGATAATAACGGCTGTAGCAATGCCGGCGCAATAAACGCGAAAGAAAGTAATTCGAATCTTATTGATGGTCTTATTGATAATATTACTAGTAAAGTAAATAATGAAAACGGCGTCGCTATAAAAAATACAACGAAGTTTATTTTTTTTATGGGAAAAGGCGGAACCGGAAAATCTACTATTTCTCTTTTAACGGGTTTATATTTATCCAAATATAAAAATAAAAAAACATTAGTCGTATCGGTTGACCCTGCAAGCCATATAGGTAAAATTATGGGCGTTGAATTGGTCAATGAAAAACCTGTTCAGGTTGAAAACAAAAATTTATTTCTTTCAATAATATCGCCTGAATTGGCTTTAAATGATTATAAGGCAGATACATTGCGTTTTTTTCAAAAAGTTTCAAACAATGCAGATTCGCTTAAAGTTTTAGAAGAAGAGCTTAATTCGCCGTGCACCCTTGAAATAGCCTATTTTAAAAAATTTTATAATTATTTTAAATTAGGATACGGAAAAAATAATATAAAAGAAAATAGCAATGCTGAAATAAACAACAATGTTCGAGCCAATTTAAATCTAAATATAAAAATAAATAATGATATTCAAAATAATTATGCTAATGTATATAATAGTGCATATGAAGGATTAAAAGATGAATTTGATTATATTATTTTTGACACTGCTCCCACAGGGCATGCTTTGAGATTATTACTTTTAGCCTTTGAATATCAAAAAGAAAATAAGAATAATAACGGCACCGCAGGCGACAAAAAAGATGAAGAACTTGAATTTTTGATTAATACCATAACAGATAAAGAAAAGACTTATTTCTCTTTAGTGTTGTACCCCGAATTTACTCCTATTGAAGAAGCTTACAGAGCATATAATGATTTGAAAGGAGCAGGCATAGACGTATCGTTTTTAAGTATTAATTATCTTTTAAACGAAAAACTTAAATCAATGAAGTTTTTTAAAGATAAAATTGAGCAGGAATCGAAATATTTAAATGTGATTAAAGAAAAGTTTAATCTGCCCTCTTTATATTTCGAACAATATCCCTTTGAGATAAATTATAAAAATATAGAAAAATTTTTAAGCCTTTCATTTAAATTATAAATGTTTAAATGATAAAAAACATTTAATTAATAATTAAAAATAAATAAAATAAATAAAAATTTTAACTAAAAATTTAAATCAAAAATTGAGTAAATCGGGGTAAATTATGAATATTATTTTTATATGTACTGGAAATTCTGCAAGGTCACAAATGGCGGAAGGATTTGCTAAATTTTACGGTGAAAAATACAAAATAGCTGATTTAAATATATCTAGCGCCGGTGTTAATCCAAAGCCCGTTAATCCTTTCGCAATAAGTGTTATGCTTGAAAAAAATATAGATATAAGCAAGCAAAAATCAAAATCTATGGATATTTTCGACCTAAACACTTTTGATTATGTAATAACCCTCTGCGGCGATGCACGGGATAATTGCCCATTAATTACTTCAAACAATGTGAAGCTGCACTGGGATTTAATTGACCCTGCCGGCGTTATCGGAGATAATGATGATAAATTAAAAGCTTTTAGGGCGGTAAGAGACGAAATCGAAGAAAAAATTTTGGCATTATTGAAAAAAAAATATAATATCATCAAATAGATTCAAATAATATTTCCTTAAAATAGCTTTAAATATAAGTTTAAATATAATATGCTCCTTGATTATTCAATTATTCAATTATTCAATTACACATTCTATTGAAAAAAATGAGAAAGAAGATGATTTAAATAATATTTCCCGTGATTATCCAATCATATTTAATTGTTACAATGTTACAAAACTGTAACAAAACCTTAACAAATATTTAACAATTCTGTAATAAAATCTTAACATTCGTATGCTAATATAATAAGAATATATAAATAAATTATATAAGGGAAGAGGTTTATTTATAAATGGCAACAATAGTAACTTAAGTAACTTAAAAAACATTTATTAATTGATTTGCTAATGAGCAGCAATAGTAACTTAAAAACCATTTATTTATATTTATTAATTAATTAATTAATTTAGTTATTAAATTTAAATAATTTACTAATTAAATAAATTAATGCAATGCAATATTAGATATATACTGCCTATATCTATATTAATTATCGGTTTAATTAAAATTAATTTCAATATGGAGATTACATCATATGAACAGAAGAGATTTTATAAAAATTGGAGCTGCTGGTTTATTAGGCAGTATTGCCGCCGATAGTCTAATTACAAAAAATGCAAATGCTGAAATGCACGGCGCTGAAACCGATACGGCTGAATCAAAATTTAAAAAACCCGAGCATGTAGTTTTAATAATGCAGGAAAACAGAAGTTTTGACCATTATTTCGGTATGATGGACTCTACCATAAATGGGCAGCCGAAAAGGGTGTTAGAACTTGGTATAACAGATGGCATGGACGGAAGCGTTAAACCGTATAATCTCGAATTTCAGTATGTAACACCGAACCATGTTGACCCCAATCACACATGGAAAGCGCTGCACACAATTTACAATAAAGGCAAAATGGACGGTTATTTTTTAAACGGGATCAATCAGCCTACAGACGATTATAAAGTAATAATGGGTTATTACGACACAAAAAAAGCACTTACTCCATATTATTATTATGCAAAAAATTATACGCTATGCCAGAATTATTTTCATTCTATAATGGCTCCTACCCAGCCCAACAGGCTTTACCAGATTGCAGCGCAATCCAACGGACATATAACGGATATGAAACCAAAAAAGCCGTATGAATTTCCTACTATTTTTAACAGGCTTGAAGAGGCTAAAATTTCATGGAAGATATATGTTGAAGGCTGGCCTAATCCTAAAAAGTATATCCACCATTGGGTTCCCGTTATATGGTTTGAAAGCTTTATGAAAGATAAAAACTTATGGAATAAAATAAGACCTGCAGCAGAATATTTTGAGGATATTAAAAAAGGAACCCTGCCAAAGTTTAGCTGGCTTGTGCCTGACTTTAAACATTCGGAACACCCGCCGGCAGATGTAAAAACAGGAATGATTTATACGGTAAGTAGAATTGAGGCGTTAAGAAAAAGTCCGCTGTTTTCAAAATCGGTAATATTTTTAAACTGGGATGAATGCGGAGGATTTTATGACCATGTTGTACCGCCGATTGTTGATTATTACGGTCTTGGATTAAGAGTAGGATGTATTATAATTTCTCCTTTTGCGAAAAAAGGCTATATTTCTAATGTAAGACATGAGCATACATCCATACTTAAATATGTTGAAAACTTATGGGCAATAGACCCTTTGACCGATAGGGATAAATACGCAAACGGTTTTGAAGATGTTTTTATTTAATTTTACAAATTTACAAGCTCTAACAAAATTAATCAAATTAACAAAATATGTTCACGATAATTAAAGTGAACATTATACAATACAGGAGGAAAAATGAATTTAAATTATATAGTTCACATTGCTTCAGTTTCAGGAGGCGTACTATATCTTATTATGGTGGTGCTTCTTGTTGCTTTAGCCGTAATCATCGAGCGCACTTGGTATTTAAACAAAATAATTAACAAAGGATATGAAATAACCTCAAAAGTCTCCGAGCTTAAGACAATAGACGATAAAATTTTAAAGCAACTTGTATCTTCATCCGACAATGTACCGCAGTCTAAAGTTTTAAACATTGCTCTAAAATTTCCTGAAGTAAGAAACCATGACCATTTAGACAGACTGCTTGAAGAGGAGATATTATGGCAGTCTCCGTCAATTGACAAAAGACTCTGGATTTTAGATTCAATCGTAACTTTAGCTCCGCTTTTAGGTCTTTTAGGCACAATTATAGGCATGTTTACAGCATTTTCTGTTTTAGGTGCGCCGGGCAGCGCCCCGCTTAAAGTTACAGGCGGTGTTGCCGAGGCATTGGTAACAACAGGAGCAGGTTTATTCGTTGCCATTATCGGTCTGGTATTCTATAACGGTTTGAATAACTGGGCGCGTCTTATTATTCATCAAATGGAAACTATAAAAATAATGTTAGTTAACCGTTTAGAAAGACCGTGTTCAAAAGACGACAAAGAATTAAGGGATATTGAATTGAGTCGCAGTAAGGCAGCTGAAAAAGTGCATAGCGGAAATTCATTGATTAAAAATTCATTTCCTGCTAAAGGGGAGGTCATAAATGGGTAATTACAGCTATATGAATGGGGAAAGAAAAAAAGCAAAGATTGTTATTATTCCTATGATTGACATTATGCTGTTTTTAGTTGTTTTTTTTGCATTAATAATGTTAAGGATGATACCGTCTTCAGGAATAGCTTCGCAAATTCCTCATGCAAGCGCCGTGCAAGAAATGCCGCACCCTAAAGTGCTCATATCTCTTTTTAAAAACGGCACTATAAAGGTGAAAGGAAAGGTTTTGACGCTAAATGAACTTGTATCCCTGCTTAAAAGTCATAATCCAAAAAAAACAGTTGTAACTATAGCAGGTTCTAAGAAAGTATCGCTTCAGCATCTTGTTTCGGTAATGAGCGCTTGCAAAAAAGCGGGCGTAAGTAAAATAGGCATTGCTGCTTCGAGGTCTTAATATGGAAGAGTATATCAATGAATCATCTTTTAATAATAATCACAATGACGGATACGGTAATATTCCTTTTGGCTATGCAATATTATTGGGCGCTGTTTTAGAGCTTGTTTTGATTGCAGCCGCGATATTAATATTATCCCATATGCCTAAATATGTGCCGATACATCAACAAAAGCCTATAATGATATCGCTTGCAAATATTCCTACGCCGCCGAAGCCCATAATTAAACCGAAGCCAAAGCCTACGCCGCCAAAGCCCATAATTAAACCGAAGCCTACGCCGCCGAAGCCGAGACCTGTCGTAAAACCAAAGCCAACACCGGTACCGCATCCTAAGCCTCATGTCGTAAAGCATGTTGCGCAAAAGGTTTTTAAATCGGTTCATGTAAAGAATGTTCCGCCGTCGCCCGCAGTTCATGAAATAGTGCCGCCGGCACCGAAACCTGCGCCTGTCGTAGAACACGGTCCTATCAATCCGTCGCTTATAGCGATGCTTACGGGAGAGATAAGACAAAAAATTAAGTCATCCCTTGTGTATCCTTCTGCGGCTAAAGCTATGCGTATGCAGGGTAAAGTCAAGGTTCTTTTTACATACTATAACGGCAAAATCAGTAAGATAAAAATAATTCGCGCCTCGCAATTTTCTTTATTAAACAGCGGCGCAATTAAAACACTTGAATTGGCAAATTATCCAATGCCGCCTAAAAAACTCAGAAATAGAATATTGCAGTTCAGTATATGGATAAGATTTAAGCTGCACAGATAACAAATAAAATAAACAAATAAATAAACGATAAAATAAACGAAATAAAAATAAATTTAATTAATAATAATAATAGATAACCTGTAAAATAAACAAAATAAATTTAATTTATAATAAATGAAATGGGAAGATAGATACAGATATAGACGTATAATATTACATAAAATATAAAATATAAAATATAAAATATAAAATATAAAATATAAAATATAAAATATAAAATATAAAATATAAAATATAAAATATAAAATATTTAAAATTTAATATTAATATTAATATTAATTAAATTGTTTAAATTTTTATTGAAATAAAAACAGGAAGTGATTTATTTATGAAATTCATGAAATTAAAAAAATCTAATATGAAAATAACTATTGTATTTTCAATAATATTATTAGTTAGTTTTATTTTCAGCGGCTGTGCGTATTATGTTAAACCTACCCCGCCGCCTTTAGCTGTATCTGAAATAATTAAGCTATGCAAAGAAGGTGTGCCTAATGAAACGATAATAAAAAGGATTAGAGCCTCTCATGAAGTATTTTATTTAACGGCAAGAGAGATAATTAAACTTCATAGAGACGGGATAACGACGATAGTTCTTGACTATATGCTAAAAACAGGCATAAGAAAAAAACAGCATCGCGCATTGCAAAGAGGCTATCAGTTAAGACCGCATTATTGGATGTGGTATAACTGGCAATGGGCGCCTTACGCCCCTTATCCTTATTTTTATCCATATTAATTAAAATTTAAAATTAAGAAAAAATTTAGAGATTAAAGAATTACATGAATTATTAAATAAAATTAAAATAACAAAACAGGAGGACAAGGTGCAAAAATTGCATTTAAATTTGGTTTCATTTTGCTCTGCCGCATTTATTCTGGTTGCGATTTTGTGGCTTTCAATAATTTTATTTCAAACGCCGGCTTATGCAATGTCAAAATGGCAGCTAAATTATAACAAAGCAGTGGGATTCTTAAAGGTAAAAAAATATAATTCGGCTTTAAGATATGCTAAAACATCTCTTAAAGAAAATAAAAATCCTTACACGCTTCAATTGAACGGCAATATTCTTCAGTTTTTAAAAAAATATAAAAAAAGTAATTATTATTTTAAAAAATCCCTTGCTTTAATTATAACTAGAGTAAATAAAAAGGGCGGCAATAATAAAAAAACAGACAATTTTATAAAAATTGTGAAGAATAATATCGGGGTAAATTATCTTTTAGCGGGAAACAGGCAACTAAAAAAGAAAAATATTAAAGATGCAATTAATAATTATAAAAAAGGCTTAACATTTGCCAATAAAAAACATTTAACAGATGATTTAATGATTAACGCCGCTATCAGTTATGAGAATATTAATAAATTCAAGCCTGCAATTTATTATTCAAAAAAAGTTGTTGCAAATAGTCCCAAAAATGCATTCGGCTACTTTGTTAAAGGCAGAGCAGAGTATGGACTAAATGAACTTAACCAGTCTATTGCCGACCTTAAAACTGCCGTCAAACTTTCACCTTCTGATAAATTGTTTAAAAGCGCGCTTAAAGTAGTTGAAGAAAAGAAAAACGTGAAGAAATCTTAACACTAAATAGTTCGCTGTTATTAAACGTAGAATAATTATGTTGAGCAGATTTATTATAATTTGCTCAACATAGTATCTATATTTGTATCTATGTACATATCTATATCAGTTATATCTTTAATTATATTTATATCTATATTTATATCTGCATATTTTTATATAAACTTAATATATAAACTTGATAGTCTAATAATTCTTCTCAATAATTTATTTTGTTACAAAAATGTAACATTGTTGTAATAAAATTTAACAATTCTGTAATAAAGATGTAACATTCGCTTGATATAATACCAATAGAATATAATTATAACCATGATGGAGGTAAAAGAAAAAAAATGGAGAATAGGAAATTATTAATCAAAAAATCGGCGATATCGCCAGACATTGGACTTGACATTAAACCGCACTTTAGGCTCGTTATTAGCATTTTCATTTTAACTCTAATGTTTGCAGTTTATGGACTCGTTCCAAATGCTGAAGCTGGGGTAATTTCAATTAAAGCAATTACAAAAAAAGTAAAGGTTAAAAGAACCCCTTTTACTGTTTCAAAAATCAAAAAAAAGACAATTAAAAGAATGACCAATCCTATGACCAGCTTTGAAAGCCTTTTAAATGTCGCGCCTTCAATTCACGCCAGCACGAGCGGACCCAATAATATTCGCTCAAGGGTTGAGTTAAGGGGGTTTGGGGAAGGTGAAGTATCTGAAACATTTGACGGGGTACCCATTAACAACATGTTCGACGGCGATTCATCCAATTATATGGACATCAGAAACAATATACCTTTTACACTGGGAGATGTTTCAGGCGTCAATATCAGCTACGGCGTCAATAATCCGAGCGTGGATACTTTTGATTCCTTAGGCGGTCAAATAGGTTATGAACCTGTTATGCCCTCAAGTAAATTTAGCGCCTCAATATTTGGCGGATACGGTTCTTTTGCCACTAGGACTTACGGTTTTGCTTTGAATACCGGTAAGTTATGGGAAGGCATAAGAATGTATTTAAGGGTTGAACACAACGATGCAAACGACTGGTATGACGGTTCAAGCTATCCCAACAGAGACCATTCGTACTATTTTTCTTTAATAAAACCTTATAACAGAAACAGGTCTAATATAAGTTTTATCTTTATGCGAAATGACGATTATGCAAACGACCCGCATCTCGTTCCCGTTCCGCTTCTTAACCAGTTTGGATATAATTGGGGATGGCCGACCTCGGTTGAGAATGCACAGGCTTATAATCAGGAATATTATGTAATATTAGGATGGAAGGATTATATAGACAAAAATATAACGTTTAATAATAAATCTTTCTATTCCCAAGACGATATGTATAAAAATCTTTATATTAATCCTGCATGTGAAACAAACGCTGCAAAATACGGAGTCAGCACCGCATCATGTAATATACCTTCCAGTATATATGTTGACGCCGTTCAGCCTTATCAACTAGGTTTTGGCAACGGAGACTGGAAGCATCCATATTCTTTATCCCATCCTTACCCGAACGACAGCTATCTACATCAGTTCAGCACTTCTGCGCAGTTAGCTTATGCAACCGATAATCATACAAAGGCTGTTAGCTTGACGCAATTTGGCGATTTTCCGACTTTTACAGTTAAATTACCGAGAAACACGGTAACTTTCGGCGGACAATTCATTGACGGAAATTTTCATAAAACAGAATGGCTTGGCGGTTCTTCATATACGCCTTTTACGCTATCCTATAATGCTTATAACGACTTAAGAGGCTCTGAATCAATGGATGCTTTATATACGCAGGATAGATTAAGCATTATACCTCATAAGTTATTCTTTGAACCGGGCGTTAAATATCAATATGTAAATGAAAATATTTCTACGAACCCGGTTGATAATTATACATATGGCGGAACTGTTTCGAATAATTATAATGAAATAGAACCGACTGTCGGATTAAGCTACAACGTTATGCCAAACTGGAACTTTTATGCTACCTATGGTAGAACTATGAAAGCCCCAAATTATAGCGAGTTTGAGACTGCGCTTGGGAGTTTAGGTCCGAATTCTTCAGGTATTCTTGTATATTCTAAGCCTGTATCTTCATTGAAACCTGAAATTGTTACCGATTACGAATTAGGGACAAGATATAGACTGCAAAATCTTACGCTTTCTGCTAATATTTATAAGGAAAGTTTTACTCACACATTTGTTACATATTTAAACACGATAACAGAGACTACATATGAGGAAAATGCAGGAGCTTCTGAATATACAGGGTTTCAGCTTGAAGGGCAATATGATATTAACCGCAATTTAAATGTTTATGCAAACTATTCATTAAATACCGGAAAATATACATCCTCTTATTTCTTTCATCATAGCAGCAGCGGCGTAAATTATTCGGTTCAATCCGGTGAAAATGTTCCGATGATACCGAGACATCTGGCGAACATAGGAATTGATGAAAATTATTTTCATATCGACGGAAATTTATCAGGAACATATACCGGCGAGCAGTTTGTCACAGACATACACGGACAGCCGACAAGCGCGTATCATCTAGGCGGATATTGGCTATTTAATCTAAATTTAAGCCATAAGTTTAATTTTAGAAATATACCGTTTTTTAAAGAAGCAGACTTAAAAAGTATGAAACTCAGTTTTACGGTGGATAATATATTAAATAGACATTATCTTGAAGGTATAGTAGCCGGTTTTGCAGGACAACCTTATCCGACAGGAACTGCAACTTATGCTGAATTTATGCCTGGTATGCCAAGGTTTTATTACGTGTCAACTTCATTTAAATTCTAAAAAAAATATCAATATAATTAAATTATAATGATATAAAATATAATTAAATTTAAATGATGATAGATTAATCTAATTAATTTTTAAAATATCAAAAAAGAGCTCGGCAGATAATGTTTTATTATTTGTTGAGCTCTTTTTAATTTTTTTATATCCCTCCTTTTGGACTCATTTTCGATTATTACAAAATTTTAACAGAAGTTTAACCCAATTGTAATAATAAATATGTTTTAATAAAAAAAGTAAAGCTTTTCGTTCTTTCCTCTCTTTCATCTGCATATTGTGATTAGTGAAGTAATCACAATATGCAGATGTTTTTAATTTATGTGTATTGCACGGAATTTTTCCATGACAAACTCCTTAATTTTAATCGGAAGCAAGGCAATTAAATCAACAATAGCGGCAGCAAGCAAAGATAAATTTTGTATCTATCCCTGCTATTCCAAAACTTTTGTATCTGTTTTTCCCTGTTTGCAGAACTGAAAGTTCCGTCTATAAAAGGGCTATTTTGGGCGGTTATTTTCTTTGCCGGTGGGATGAAAAATAATAAAGGATTTTTTTAAGGTTGCCGCCCGTCTTTCTAAATATATCAGCGCTTTTTGCCTATTTTTACAATATAGCTGATATATGAAATTAAAAGATTGCGAAAAATTGAATATAGATTTTACCGAATAAGCTTGACTATACCTTCAAACTGTCCGTAAATTAAAACCTGCTTCATCAGTTTCCATCCCACTTTTTGCAATTATTGCAAAAATTTAACAATTGTAATAAAGTGTAATCAAATTTTCACAAAAAATTAGTATAACTGTCATAATTATGTTATATTAAATTTGTATAATTAGATAAACATTATTTAATCAGTTTAAATAAATTAAATATTTGTACGAACAGGAGGCAACCTTCTTTGAACCCATCAAAGACAAGGTAAATAAATTATAACAAAAATAATAATAAATAAAAACATAAGAGGAGGATGAATTATGAAAAAATCTTTTATAATACCGGTTTTGCTGGTTTTTTTTGTTTTGTCGATAAGTTCTATATTATCCGGATGTTCCAATAGCGGCGAGTATATAAATGGGACATACTACTCTACTGTCAGTAAAAGCAGCTATATTGAATTATTTAAAAAAGGACGCTGTTATATCCACACGAATTATATCAATTCAATGGGAAAATGGTTAATGCATAAAAACGAGATAACTGCGCAGGCAAGTTCAGCGGTTCTCCATTTCAAAGATATAAACGGAACGTTATACTTATCAACAAAAGGAAAGTATAAGCATTTTTTGGTTCTCGACAAAATTCCTTTTAAAGTAGAATTAAAATTTGTAAAAAAAGCAGGCTATAAAAACTTATCCTATCAAAATCATGGTGACATAGTAGGAAATTATAAGGATATTATTCCTTTATATCAGAAAAAAATGGCGCCGGGAATGTTTGGCGGCAGTTATTTACAATGGATTATTACTAAGACGCCGGTAAATTTAAAGATAGAAAGTAGAAATAAAATTATATTGTCAGGAAAAGAATTATTGAGTCCGGTTACTTATCATTACACCGTATCGGGGGATGTCGTTTATATCAACGGCAGCGCCGATATATTTAATTATAGCGGCAATACGCTAAAAGGAAATTATATAATTGTAAAGCACAAAAATAAAATAGCCTTAGTTTCCGAACAAAATAAAAGCATCTATTTTATAAAATAATAATGGTTTTATAAAATAAATTATTTTATTTATAAAAATATTAATATCTATCATAAACATCGAAATTGGACTTATACAGTTATAAACTGTTTTATTGCTCATAATGTTGAGCAATCTAATTTATTATTGGAGAAAAGATGCGCTTCGTATAAAATATTAACTGAAGCTTTCAATTTAACTTGTTTAACTTATTTAAGTTATTTTAATTATCTAAATTAATTATTTTAAGTTATTTTAATTATCTAAAATAATAACTTAAATTATCCAAATTATCTAAATTATTATCTAAATATTATTTTAAACTAATTTTAAATTATTTCAATGTTTAACGAATGTTTAGCTAAATGCTTAACGAAGGAGGTTTTGTTATGAAAGAATTAAGCGGTATCGAGATTTATGAAAATTTAAAAGAAATAATAAATCCCGAGCATAGCTGTCTTGTAATCTGGGACGTTCAGAACGGACTTGTTTCCCGAATATTTAATAAAACCGAATTTATTTCCGGTTTAAAAAGCTTAGTTAATATTTTAAGAGGTAAAATGCCTATCGCATATACGCTTATAACTCCGCCGGAAAAAGAATTCAGGTCATCATGGTCATATTATGCAATGATGAGGCGTTTCGGAGTAGATGACCCTGCTAAATTGCCCGAATTTATGGCTAAAGGTTCAAATGACAGGAATATTCTTCAAGATATAACGCCCCAAACAGGCGATATATTATTGGAAAAGCCGACGGCGAGCATATTTATAGGAACATATTTTGGACAGATGATGAAGAACAGAAATATAAAAACACTTATTTTTACAGGTATTGCAACCGAGATAGGAATAGAATCTTCGGCAAGAGATGCTGCCAATCGCGGATTTTACCCAGTTGTAGCAACGGATTGCGTATCTTCTATGGACAAAGAAGCTCATGACCGGTCTCTAGAGAATATGCAAAAAATGTTTATTTGCGAAAGTTCGCAAACTATCGTGAAAAACGTTTAATCTAACTCAATAATTTCATTAATAATACCGTTGTGTAAATATTATACACCCGCCCTTTCAAGTATTGCTCAGTCCTGATGCAAAATAAAACAATGCCAAGTTTTATTTTGCATCCTTTCATATTTGCTTATCTTTTATATGTTTTACTAAATACTATTAAATTATTACAAAAATTTAACATAATTGTAATAATCTTGTAATATTTAAAATGTATAATAAATATAAAACTAAGAGAAATAAATTAAATGTTCAATAAAATAAATAATAATTTTTAGCAACTTTTAAAATGTCTATAACAAAATAACTTTCAATTTATCTATAAGCCGCCATAGGCTGCTATAAACTTGAGCCTTAACCGGAAACAATAATAAATAACAAGAGTTAATAATAGTTAATAATAAACAATAATAAATAACAATGAATAAAAATAAATCATAATAGTTATTAATAAATAAAAATAAATAACAATATAAATAATAAGTAATTTTAAGTTAAGGGGAGGGGTAGTGATTTCATTGTATTGTTTATAGTAATGCAAAATACCAATGCAATGTATTTACTATTAATTATTTGCCTATGATTAAAAAAAACATTTCAAATTTATTAGTATTATTTTTAATAATAATATCAGGCATTATTATTTTTATTAGAATAAGTAAAAATGCTGATGCCGAAATCTTTATCAATAAAATTAATAAAAAAATAATCAAACCTGTTGTTATCAATAAAGAAAATTATAAAAATTACACATTTAAGCTCCCCACAGGCAGATATATCAGTCCGATTGGAATATTAAATAAAACCCCTAATTTTTCTACAAATGTTGTAACTCATGGTAAATATATAGCTGTTATAGCAAACGGCGCTACATTTTTTCAGACCATTACAATATATAACAGAAAAACTCTTAAAGAAGTGTCTCAATATAGAGCATATAAACAAAAAAAATTTAAAAAAAGAAGATTTAAAAAGTTCAAAAAAATTGTATATAATCCTAAAAAAGCGCGTCATTCCAGTTTAAATAAAGCATTTAGCCAAATGGTATATGCAAAAAATAAAAATCAAGACCTTTTTCAAGGGATTGATTTTGCTCCGAACGGCATTCTTTATGCGGCTGGTGGCGGAGTCAATGATATTATTGCTATAAAGATTAAGAAAAATGGAAAAATAAAAGTTATTAAAAAATATTATTTAAAATGGCAAAAGTTTCCAAAAAGTCAATATCCGTATCAATATCAAGGTCATCAATATCAAAAATCTTATTATATTCATTCTAAACAATCCAGTGCACCGGTGGGCACTGCGGCGTATAAACATGAAAATAAACCCTACCTTTTTTATCCCGATAGCATAGCTATTTCAAGTAATAATAAATATTTATATACAACAGGACTACTATCAAATTCCGTTGCTAAAATTAATTTGGAAACAGGTAAAACAAATTATGCAAACGTAGGTTCTTACCCTTTTGATATTATACTTGCACACAATGGCAAAAGATTGGTGGTTTCGGATTGGGGCTCTAACAGCGTAACCGTATTAAATGCGTTTAATTTAAAACCGGTCGGTAAAATTTTAGTCGGTAAAAAATTAACGCCTTTAAGCTATTCTCCGGGAGTCAATCCGACAGGATTAATACAGCTTGCCAATACCCCTTATGTATTTGTAACCGATTCAAATAATGATAAAATTTTTGAATTTAATACGCAAAATTTAAAAGTTGTCCGTATATTTAATGATACGCCTTATCCTCATGCTCCTTACGGCAGCTATCCTGATGGAGCGGCTGTTTATAAAAATAAACTATTTGTTGTCAATGCAGGGAATAATGACATTATAGTATTTAATATTAAAAACGGTAAGCAAATTGGACTTATACCTACCGCATGGTATCCGACATCTATAATTATTAACAAAGGTAATATTTACGTTACTAATGCCAAGGGGATAGGAAGCGGTCCCAATGTTCATTTCCAGTGGGTCGGCGATATGATGGAAGGAGCTATCGAAAAAATATCTATAAATAAAGTTATGCCGCAGCTTAAATTTTGGACAAAAGTTGTTCTGCATAACGATTTGTTCAGTTTATCGCAAAGAAAAAAAAGAAAACTTGCTGATGAAAAAATTGATAAATTTCTAAGAAAACATATAAAACATGTGGTATTTATCCTCCGTGAGAATAAAACATTTGATGAAGATTTAGGAGATTACAGTCGGGCTGGAAAATGGGCAGACCCGCACCTTGATTTATACAATCAAAAAGAACTGCCCAATTTGTATAAATTGGCAAACGATTACGGACTGTTCGTAAATTTTGACGCCGACGGAGAAGTTACAGCTCAGGGACATCAATGGACTACCGGAGCATCTGATTCCGATTTTGTTCAAAGAACATGGCCGCAGTATTATTCCGGAAGAGGATTAGTAGGTAATCCAGGGTGGACGCAGCCTTTAAGACCGTTAAATTTAAAAGACTATTATAAATATATGCCTATTTATGATAGTTTATTAAAATTAAAACACTGGTCTAATCCGTGGATAAGTTATCCTTACGGACTTTACATATATAATGACATGTTGAAACACAATATCCCTTTTGAAGTTTTTGGAGAATTTGTTTCACGCAACAGAATAGGAAATATTTTACCGGCTATGAAAAAACATATAGATTTATCTTCTTACGGATGGGATAGATTTATTCTTGATACCCAAAGGGCGAATGTCTTTTTAAATTTTGCAAAGAGGAAAATTAAACACCATAAGTTTCCGTCTTTTGTTTACATATGGCTTCCTGATGACCACACAGCCGGTAATAGACCTTGTTATTATACGCCAGATTATTATGTTGCAAATAATGATTATGCTACAGGTGAAATAATAGATTATTTATCGCATTCTCCTATATGGAAAAATACACTCGTATTTATTACTGAAGATGATGCTCAATCAGGAGCCGACCATATAAATGCGCATAGGACTTTCGCCGTTATGATTTCCCCGTGGGTAAAAAAAGGGGTTTTGATTAAGAAATTTTATTCGCAGATAAGTATAATTAAGACGATAGAAACAATATTTAAAATTCCTCCTATGTCCCAATGGGATGCAAATACTCCGGTTATAAATACAGGCTGGACGGATAAACCCGATATGAAACCGTATAATGCGGTTAAGATGCAGGTTAAACCAGCACTTAATCCCGGAATATGCAAAAGCTATATAGATAAAATGCGTTTAAAATTAGGAAAAGCCGGTTTATGGGAAGCACCTGTAAATATTAATAATAAAAATAAAAATATAGATAATAAAAATAAAAATAAACAACCAATAAATAAACAACTAATGAGTGCAGATAACAAATATATCAATAAAAAAGGTACGGTTAATAATAAAAATAAATTGAAATTAGCGCAATTAAATGAGTTGCATAATAATAAGTATCAAAATAGCAGGCATCAAAAAAATAAGTATCAAATGTATAACGCTAAAAATATTAACAGCAGTAAAAAAATTATTAAAAAAGGTATAAATAATAACAACGCAGAAAATTATTCTCCGACTTCATTATTAAAAATAAGCGGGCCGGAACAATTTAAACAAGAATGGATTGCATCAAAGGGTTTAAAATCCTATAAAAAAGTTATTGGGTACATAAAAAAATTAGCAAAAAAAGAAGGAGCGCCTATCGGCGATATTTTAGCAGGAGTAAGCCCCGATTAAAATTAATTTATAAGTTTCAGAAAAATAAATTTAAGAAATTGTTCAAATTTTTATGCCCAATAAAATATTATTCTCGAATCTGCAGGGTAGGGGTTTTGGTAAAAGACATCTGGTAAAAGACATCAGATTTATTTATTCTAGCCAAATAAAGACTAAATTTAAATTCTTAAATTTTTAATTTTTTAATTTTTAAAAATATAGGATTCCAGCCGCCGCCACGCCTTAAATCTCCGTAAATATATCATTTAAATCTATCGTCAAGTCCAATGTTTTAATATAAATTCTGCCGTTATCATCTAATTTAGCCGATAATACCTCATCCCATTTTTCTAAAGCGGCATTCGTTTTAAGGTTGCCGCCCGTTCTCCTGAATACCTCAACGCTTTTTGCCTTAGGATCTACTATTATGTATTCCAAAACCCCGCTTTTTTCATACACTTCTTTTTTAATCTTTATATCGTAGTATTCGTTAGAAGGGGATAGTATCTCTATTACAAGGTCAGGGGGACCATCTATCCCCCTTTTTTTAATTATATCCTTATTTTCATTGGATATAAATATTATATCGGGCTGGTAAGCATTTTTATTATCAAGATAGACATCTATGGGGGCATAATAAACATAACCTAATTTAATTTTCTTTAAATGGTTGGCTATTAGCACCCCCAAGTTTCTTAATATAGCTTGATGTTCGGTTAATGGCGACGGTGTCATTATTAGTTTTCCTTCGATTAGTTGATAGGGGCTTCCTTCGGGAAGGTTAAAATAATCCTTTGCCGTGTATTTTTTGGGCAAATCGACGGGGTATGTCTCTTCTAATTTTTCCAATAAAGATAAACGGGTCATAATGGCTAAACTTCTTATAAAATATAGATAAATTTAAGGTAAAAACTCTGTCACCCCTGTCGCTGTCGTCATGTTTGCATATATTTATATTTTACCATAATAAAATAGGTTTACAAATTTAAATAATAAAATTATGGGAAAATTTTTGTTTGCGGATTTTGCGAATATTAATAGGGGAAGATTTGACAGGAGGCGTTATTATCGAAAAGAAGGCTTTATTGACGCGTCTTACCATAAAGTTTTTATACAGTATTTTTTATAAATTTGTCAGACGTAATTATTCTAAAATTATTTCATTTACGCTTATTATCCCAAGTCTAATTATTAACAAATTGTAATAAAACTTTAATTAAAATTTAATAATATTGTAATAATTTTGTAATAATATTGTAATAATTTATTGTTATACTAAATAAAAAATAAATAAATTATTAAATAAATTATAAATATTCTTGTCTATTCTCAGCATCTCAGCACTTAAAATATTAAATATTAAAAACTTGTCATTCAATAAATTTATAATTTTTAATTTATAAGTGCCGGCAGTTCGTGATTTATATGTAGCCTATTAAAACTATAGCGTTGTTGATTTGTTGATTGCAAAACAGCAATATGTATAACTAACATTATTTAACATTTTAACATTTAAAGGCAATTAAATTAACAATAACTTGGAGGAATTATGAATAACAGAATTAAACAAATAGCCGACTATCTCTCTATTTGCATTGGGGGGGGTAGGAGTATATTATCAAGACAACAAAAAGAAAAGAAACGCCGGTTTAAATGTAAATAATATAAATTGCCATAAGATAATTTTTAAAAGTCTTTTATTATTTATTGTTGCAGCAATGTTGCTTGTGTTTAACACAGGGCTTGCAAATGCCGATAGTTCAACAAAAGCTAATGCGAAAAAAAGAATAGCTATCAGGAAAATTACTAAAGAAGCTAAACTTAAGAAGAAAGTTCCATTAAAGGCAACATATACTGAAAACATCATTAGCGCTAAAACTGTGCGTAATGCATCTCCAATGCAAAATGCTCAAACCATTTTAGCGCGCAAGCCTTCAATAGATGCTTTTAGCACAGGTCCTAACGGGATGAATTCTAATATTACCTTTAGAGCATTCCAAGGGGATCAGTTTTCGGAAACATTTGACGGCATTCCTATGAACAACCCCTTTACGGGATATACCACTAACGGCGAAGATATGTATAACAGCATTCCTTTTACCTTAAACGATATATCAAACATCAATATTTATAACGGTATTAATAATCCATCCGTTAACTCTTATAATTCTCTGGGAGGCACTATCAATTTTCAACCCCGCCAGCCATCAAAACATTTTAATGCTTCGGCTGGCATCGGCTACGGCAGTTTTGATACGATTAATTGGAATGCTCTTATAAATACAGGTTCTGTAAACGGCTTCAGATCGCTATTTGCGGTTAACAGGCAGACAAGCGGCGGATGGGAACAAAATGTTAACGATCAGAATACAAATTTTTATTATGCAGGAATTTTACCTTACAATAGTGATTTGTCCCGGA
>JAJZJW010000026.1 GCA_021809845.1 bacterium
ATTAGACGATTATAAAATTAGTAAAGATGATTTTTTAAAAACTTTACATAAAAGACTTGAATTTGCCAATTTAGAAAAAGGGTCTATGTTTTATAAAAATGAAATGAGCAGGTTTATATTTGGTAAAACATTATCTCTTTTGCATAATGATGAATTTATAAATTCATCATTTGAGGCAGTAAAGTCGCTTGCTCATAAAACTATTAAATTGTCGCAAGAAGTCAATTTAAATAAACAGGATGCTTTTTCTGATTTTCTTAAAAATCAATCTAAAAAGAAAAAAGGACCGGCGTTATGATCCGTTATATTGTTTATATGTTGTTATTTATTAATATTTTTTTTACGGCGCATATTGCTTATGCTGGCGTATTTTCTTACGCCGCAAAAGAAACGGGAGTATCTTCTAAAATTCTTAAATCGGTATCTTACGTGGAATCGGGTTTTCATCCTTACGCTCTTGATATAAACGGAACTCCTAGTTTTCCAAAAACGTACGCGTCTGCTTATTATATAGCGAGGTATTTTATTAATAAGGGCTATTTGGTAGATATAGGCTTAATGCAGGTAAATTATAATATATGGGCTAAAAGACTCAGTTTAAGCTTAAGAGAGCTTTTAGAACCGCAAATCAATACTCAAACAGGCGCTTATATTTTAGGAAGATATATTTTGAAACAGAATAGTATAGTAAAAGGCATCGGCGAGTATCATTCAGGTAATTTTATTGCCGCAAAAGATTATGAAATAAAAGTATTAAACGCTTATTCGCATTTTTTTTCACGTTAAGTATGATTTAAGCTCATAGTATATGATTAAAAATAATAAATAAATATTATAATTATGAAACTAAAAACTCACGATATTTTTAGTGCCGGCGTTCTAACGGCATTAGGATTAATTTTAACTAATCCCGTTAATTCTTTAACAACCGCCTGTATTTTATCTTTTGTTGGAAACGGAGCAATAGATAAATTCGGACATAAAAAGAACGGCGCAGGAATACCTATAAGAACGTATAAAACGCATAGTTTCATAAGAAGCGTTATATATGGTTTTTTACCGGCTTTATTCGTATTTCTGGCGGCTAAATATTTATATTTAAACGGATTTGTCAATTTGCCGGCAAATATAGATTGGATACTATTACAAGGCATATTTATAGGACCGTTACATCTTGCTATAGATATTATCACGGAAGACGGAATATTTGTTAAGAAAAATGGCAGATTTCAGAGGTTTGCATTGGCTCATATAAAATACGATAGTTTTTTGTGGAATTCGGTTTTTAAAATTGTAGGTTTATTTATTATTTTTTTTATATTTAGAGGATTTTTCAGGGGGTTTTATGAATAAATTCACAGACTGGCTAAAAATTATCGGACATATGTTTTTATGGCTTTTTGCGGGACTCGGATTATCTTTAAGCGTTCTTATTATTATAGTAGTTATTAATTTAAAAAGTAATACCTCAAAACTACATAGAACAGAAAAACGTTTAGAGCAGGGGGTTAAAAATGCTCAAAGATAGTTTTATTAAGGAAATTACGGCAAAAAAAGAAGTTTTAAATCAGATATTAAGAATTATTAGGATAAAACAACCGCAAACAAAAGAAATTAAGAAATAACAGGAGGACAAAATGCGTAAATTACTATTTATTTTTATACTTGTATTTATAACGGGTTTTTCAATTAAGGCGCAAGCCTGTTCTCCGTCTTTTCCGGCGCTCTGGCCGCCGTCTATTACTTCTACTATGTCAACGGAACATTCGGCGGGAATAACGTGGTCTCAAACGCTTCCTTTTATCGGAGATATCACAGCGTATAGAATTTATTTAAACGGCGCTCATATTCATACCGTAAGTCCGTCTATAGCTAATCTTTTATTTAATCCCGCGGGACACGGAAGCTACGCGGCAAGAAACTTACAACCGGGAACAAATTACAATATGAGCGTAGGCGTAGTATTCGCAATCCCCGTAGGATGCGGTATAACGTGGAATATTCAGATGACTTCAAGCGCAAATATCACGACTAAACCTAAAGGCTGGAATCACGGATTAGGAACGGGCGGGACTTCCGCAGGCGTTCAGGTTAGTTCAAGACCTCATTCGCCCGTTCTATCGTCCACAGCCGAAGGTTCTAATAATGCCGCTATAAATTACAATATATCGGGAGCTTATAATAATACTAATTTTTCACAGGAAAAATATCCAATTACAAAACTTTTTATTACCGTCGGTTCCGTTTGTAATCCCGCAAGTTTTACAGGATATCAGAATTCTCCTTATTACACTCAAACTTACGGCAAAGGATATAATATTAGCGTTCAGAGCGGACTTTGCAGTGAGATAAAACCTTATAAAACAGAGTATATAAGAACAGAAAACACTTACGGAACTAAAGAAATTTGTAAGTATGCCGTAAATCATCCATATGGCGTTATCACTAAAGAGATAAATGTAACTAACGGCAATCTAACGGGAACCGTAAATATCACGGGACTGACCGGCGATACCAAATACGTTTTATACGGTTATATGGAAAATTCAAATGGGAATATATCTGATGAAAGCGCTCCTGTATTTTTTACGACTCCGCAAGGAAAGACTATAACTCCGGCAAACTGCGGCGAGAATATAAGTAATTAACATAATTTTATTTGAGGTAAAATAAGTGAAACAGATTAATTTAGCCGATAAAGATCCGCTGTTATACAGTATTTTAATATTTTTGTTTTCTTGGTTTTCCGGTTGTGTTTTCGCAACGGAAAGAATAGCGTATCGTTTTATGTTCTCGCCTGAACTCGGAAAATCTTTTTATCATTTATATAATCCTTTTGATTTTTGGTTCTGGTTTAAAGTATTTAGCCGCTTTCCTGCGGCGAAATCTATGATGTTAAATTCTATACTTGACGGGGCTTTAGTTTCTTTAGGATTATGGTTTTTTTTAACTTTTTTAAGGGGTAAGTTACTTGGCAAAGTCAACGCTCCGGACGAACTTTCGCATTTCGCAAATAGGAAAGAAATAGATAAAATGGGACTGTTTTCAGAAACAGGAATAATGATAGGCAGATATGTAGATCATCAAAAACATTTTATATTTTTTACAAAAACTATAGAGCGTTATTTAAGATTTGATTCTAATACGCATATATTATATTTTGCGCCTACCCGTTCAGGCAAAGGCGTAGGATTTGTTATCCCAAACCTTTTAAGCTATCCTCATTCCTGCATAGTAAACGATTTAAAGAGAGAAAATTACGACCTGACGGCAGGATATAGAGAAAAAGAATTACACCAAAAAATTTATTACTTTAACCCTACAGATATTAAATCGCATATTTATAACCCTTTAGACTTTATAAGAGCGGGAGCTAAAGAAGCGGTGAAGGATGCTCAAACTATCGCTAATATTATAGTATCCGACCCGGCAGGAACGTCGGCTTCTTCTTCTCACTGGGATAATACCGCAAGGGCGCTTCTAACAGGACTTATTCTTTTTGTAAGTCATAATTACCCTGAAGGCGATGAAATGCGTTCTATCGGCGGAATTTATCGCCTTATGAGCTCTCCGACCTCGCCGCAGATAGAAATATTAGACACAATAAGAACTACTGCAAAGCACGCTATGGCGGCAAGAGCGGCGGCTATTATTCTTAATAAGGAAGAGGCGGAGCGCAGCGGGATAATTTCAACTATGACGAGATATTTAGAACTTTGGGCTGACCCGTTAGTGCACGCCGTAACAAGCGGTAAAAGTTCTTTTTCTATATACGGTATGAGGAAAGATCCCTCAACTCTGTATATGGCGACTCCGACATCCGATATTGACAGGACAAAGCCTTTAATTAGAATAATGCTTACGCAGTTTACTAATTTATTAGGCGAAAAACTGCCGGGCAAAAATGATAAATGGCAGGAAATTCTGTTTTTACTTGACGAGTTCCCGCGTCTTGGCAAAATAGAAGCGATAGAAGGCGGTTTGCCGCTTTTAGCGGGATACGGAGTTAAATTTGCTTTAATAACGCAGGATTTAAACCAGCTAAATAAAGTTTACACAAAAGAAAATGAAGTTATGGCAAATGCGCAGTTGAAAGTAACTTACGCCGCCAGCGATCCTGAGACGGCGGAAAAGATATCTAAATATCTCGGAGAAACAACGGTTTTAAAACAGGGCACATCATTTAGCGGGAAAAGGTTCGGTTCTATGTTAAATCAGGCAAGTTATTCCACGAGCGAGCAAGATAAAGCGCTTTTAACCCCTGGTCAGCTTCAGCAGCTTCCGTATAACGAAGCTATAGTGATTTTAACGGGACACTTACCTATAAAGTGCGAAAAAATCATATATTATAAAGAGGATTTCTTTAAAGGCAAATTCGGCTTAAAAGTGCCGGATACAGGTATGAATCATCAAATTAATCTAGAGATAAGAACAGACGCCGAAATAGAAAAATCAAAAAAAGCGGCAGAAGATGCGAAAGCGTCAAAGAACAAAAATAAAACCACTAAGTCAAATATTTCGCAGGACGCCGAAATAGAAGAAGCGGTAAAATTTATGTCGGCCGAAGATTTTCATTCTTGATATTAAAAATAATTTTCATATCCGCTTGACTAATTTAGATATATGATTTATGATAATAACATATTATTTATAATCATATTATATTAATTTGTTAATAATTTATAAAGGAAAAAAATTAAAATGCAAAAATTACCAAAGCCGTTGGAAAAATATATGAACAAATATGGAATAAGTATCTCTGTGTTTGCGGATATGGCTGATATTTCAATTAATTATGTTTTTAGACTAAAAAAAAGATACAGGGGCTCCAGTCCGTCTATTTCAATGATGGAAAGAATAATGAAAGTGACGAATGGTGAAATTAAGCCGGGGGATTGGATGAGCTATGAATAAAAAAATATTAATTTTAATAAGTCTTTTATTCCTTATTTTTAGTTTTTCCGGCTGCGCAAGCTGGAACGCCGGAAATAATATAAAAGCCCAGGACACAAAATTTGCTCTGGCTATAAGAAGATTTGAGTTTTTAAGACATAAAGGAGTGCCTATTGTTAAAATAGCGGCTGTTTCTAAAGCAGAGAGAATAAAAACAAAAACGAAAAATAACAAACCTTTTAAAATTCCGTTATTTAAAATTTCGGAAGGTTCTACTCCGAAACTTCTAAAGAATTGGAAAAAAACTATATTAAAAGTGAAAACGCAGGTAGTTAAACAGGCAAAAATAAAAGGAAATTATAACGGTCTTCCAGTTCTAACCGTTGATTTCATAAATAAGCCGTTATGGCTTATGCTGCAAAACGTATCAAATAATACAGGCTTTGTATTCAGCACGCAAGGGATTAATCTGGGCAAAAAGAAAAGCATTAAAGGCAGATATAATCTGGCGGTATTATTGTCTAAATTATTTGTAAATGCTCAAACAACAGTTAATATAAAAAATAAGAGAATAAATATAAAAGGATAAGATTATGGCAGGGATTTATATTGAAGATACCGGTATATTATTTAGTTTAGATGAATCTGGAAACAGGATTATTTCAAGCAATATTTCACGCGATTCATTAACCGGACTTATCTATACCGAAAAATGTAAATATAAAAGCTATCCTAATAATGCCGAAAAAATTGCTCAAAAGGCTTATAAAGATAAGTCTTATATTATAGATAACGATATTGTTTATTATTATGATGTTAAAGAATTATCTTATTATAAACAAGCCATCGTTTCTCCGTATCAGATTTTAATTTTAAAATTTCTTGAAAATAAAAATATCGCAGGTAATGTTCTTGTTTTAGACGGCACTAAAGATGCGGTTATTATATCGTTAATTATAGACAGTGAAGTTAGTATTACAATAAGCGGCGCATTAACTATAAATGAATCAATAGCCGATATCACTCAGCAATTAAAACGGGATAAAATAAAATTAGATAAGATTGTTATTAATGATAATTTTTATTATTCCATGTTTCATAATACTCCTATCGTTTCTATAGAGCAGAATGAAATTCTTGAGTTTGCCGGGAATTTTAAAGCTCCCGTTTTTCAAGAAATAGAAAATATCAGAAAAAAGATAGCTGTCGCAAAAAATAAAAATATTAATATTTTTTTAGGTTTTTCTGTATTTATATTTTTGCTGTCTTTGGCCGGGTATTTTTATACTTCAAAAATTTATAATCAGTATGTAATGCGTAATAGAAATTTAAATACACAATTAATAAGCGTTAAACAAAAATTAAATATGGAAATAGAAAAGAAATTTCTTACTTCTGTGAGAATTAATGATTCAAAAAAATTAAAATTTGTATTATTAAAAGTTAATACCGTGAAAAATATTTATATTAAGAAAATAAATATTAATAAGAAGAGTTTGATAATTGACGGTAATATTCCTGGCGGGTACAGGAGTTTTGTAAGAGGATTTAATAATCTTAAAATGATTATGAAATCTATAAACTATCAAACTAATTATTTAGTTACTATGACTGGACAAACAGGTTTTATAGTTACGGGGGCAATATAATGTCTTTTGAAAAAATAATCACGGTTAAAATTATTGTTGCCTTATGTTTATTAATTATTTCTATATTTTTATACTTCAAATTATCAAGTCCTTTAATAGCAAATTTAAAGAATATAGAAAAGAGCAATGGTTTTTTAGCTGTAAGAATTAATCATTATAATTTTGAATATAACGGTATGAAAAAGATTAAAAATTCAAAAGTAGCGTTAAAAAAACAAAAAGTATCTACTTATATGTTTACTTTGCTTTCCTTTATAAGCTACTTAAAAAATAAAGGTATAAAAATAAATATCAAATTAAACAATACGTCCGGAGCAGTTAGTAAATTAATGGGTTTTAATCCGTATATATTACAGGATAAAGTTTCGGGCATTAAAAAAGTAAATATGACTATAACCGTAACGGGTTTAGCGGGTATTAATACTATATTATCTATAATGCAAAAAATATATGTATTATTTCCTATTAGTTTTAATACGTTAAAAATAACTAAAAAAAATACGGTTATTAATATTAATCTATATAGTTTTAAGGGGGTTTAATAATGGATATTAATGAAATAGTAAAGGATATAGATCCCGAACAGGATAATATACAAAATGAGTTTATAGGACAAAATAAGAATGATATTGGAAATATATCTGATACAGAAAGCGAACCTATAGCGCAAAATAACGATAATTCTTTTAACGATAATAATTCTCCCGATGAAAGTCCGGACGGGAGAAAAAAGAAATCTAAAAAAGATAAAAGAAATAAAGAGAATAAAAAAGATTATAAAAACTTTTTAGGAATGTCTAAAAATATGAAAATTATGGGCGGTATTTTTATAATTTTCATTATAGTCGCTATATTTGCATTAAAATATTTACATAAAAAGAGTACCCCGACTTTTTTACGCAGTAATAATAACGGGAGATTGCTTATTCATAATAGCAACACTCCATTTCAAGTCGCCAATATTCTTAAAGCTCCTTTAAAAAAGAAGTCTATTATGCCGGCGGTTAATAAGTCAAATAAGGTTCAAACTATAAGTAAACCTACAGCTATAAATAAAGTTATGCCGACAAACAATAAACTTAATAATACATCTGTTAATAAAAATAATAAAAAAATATCTCAAATTAAATCATCTAAAAATAGTTTAAACGATTTATTTTCGATTAATTATAAAAAACATAGTTCGGTAAATTCTGCAAACCCTGTAATGCCCGGGGGTATGCCAAATCAGCAGGTTCCGCCTATCAAAAGACAAATGCCTAATTTTAATGTGCTGAGTATTAAAAATAAACTTAAAAGTTTTAGAATAAATGGTTCATTTAATAATAATTTTAGCGTGTCCGGTTACTCGGGCGGATTTGTTATGGTTAATTGTAACAATAAAAACGAATATATAAAGGTAGGCGGTAATGTTTGCGGTTATACGCTTTTAAGAGCGGATAGCTCGGTTGCTGTTTTTTCTAAATACGGAAAAGCTAAAAATTTTACATACTAAGGGGATTAATATGAAAAAAATTGTTTTATTAAGTTTATTTTTAATGTTTTTTATTGTTTCAAATGCCGTAGCGGGTACAGTTACGATAATTAATCCTGTCGTGACTAAAAATCAAGTAAAAAGAATTCCGAGAGTATTAAAAACAAAAATATCTTTAGTAGGCAGTTTTACTGTCAGACAGGCGACACAGATGTTGACGAGAGCTTCGGGTATTCCGTTTGTTCTTAGAAATATGAATTTTAGAAATAATATAGGTTCTAATACGTCCGCGGTTAGCGGTAAAAAGGGAGCAAAATCGCAAGTATCGGCAATGAGTAATACTGTCTCTAACGGAGAGGACTATTATTATATTCATAAACCGTTATATATGATTTTAAATGCAGTTATAGTCGCTAACGGCTATTCTTATCAATATAAACATAGAGAAATAATCGTTAACGGGTTATTATCTAAAGTATTTCATCTGCCCTTAAGTGATTTAAACCATAGTTTTAGCGCTATGACGGGTAACGGTGGCGGTGGTGGCGGATTAGGATCAAGTATGTCAGGAAGCGCAGGATCTATAGGGCAAGCAGGATCTACAGGGCAAACAGGTACTACAAGCCAAACAGGCGCTACAGGGCAAAGCGGTATGTCAGGCGGCGGAGCAATGGGACAGTCCACCGGATCTAATATGGGCGGGTCTATTTCGGAAGGAATGTATAGCGAAAATGCCGATTTAGCTTATATAAGCAATATGATTAAACCGATGATTTCTAAATATGGGTTTTATAAAATTAATCCAGTTTTAGGACTTGTTTATGTGAGAGATTTACCTGCTAACGTAAAAAGAGTCGGTAAATTAATAAAAAAAATAAGAAATAATATGGTAGAAGCGGTTGTCTTAAAGGTTAAAGTATTATCCGTTACTCTTAATAATAAGTTCCAGGCGGGTATAAATTGGAGTGAGGTATTTAATAGTGCATTCAGATCTAATGCATTGGGTCTTTCTGATATAACGATAGGAGCAAATTTAGCGGGCGGAGCGGGAATTATGAGCGGATCTCCTTCTGTTGAATTTGCGGGAGCTAACGGCGCAAGTAAGACTGTTCTTACGGCTCTGTCTTCTCAAGGGACAGTAAACGTGCTTTCTACCCCTGATTTAATGGTTTTAAACGGACAAACGAGATCAATTGGAAGTAATACTATTTCAAGTTATGTTCAAACCGTTGAAAGTATTACAAATGGATTATCGTCTTCATCAAGCTATCCCGTTATGGCTCAGGTTACAGCGGGTTTGACGATAGCGTTTACTCCGCATATTAATAAAAAGACCGGGGTTATTACCGTAACAGTCAATTTTTTAGATAATGATGTAACCGGTTATAATAATTTTAGCATAGCTGGCAATAGTTTTAGCAACCCGAATATAAATTCGGAGAGTTTGATAGGCACTGTAAGAGTTAAAAATAATTTTACCGCTATTATGGGAGGAATAGATATTAATAATAACTCTAAACAAAATTACGGGGTGCCTATATTAGAAGATATTCCGATACTTGGAAATTTATTTAAGGGAACAAATAATACTAATCAAAAGAGCGTTTTAGAAATTATGATAACGCCTACAATAGTTAAACTTTAATCAAAAAAAAAGGAGAATGTGATGTTAAGAAATATGTTACAAAAGTTAAATAATAAAAGAGTAATAAGCAATGAGGACGGTTTTACTCTTATTGAGATATTATTTGCGATAATGCTTGTGGGTATAATTACGGCAGCTTTAATACTTCTCTTTAAACCTATTTTTGGAAAAGGAAAGGTGAGCGCAGCGGTTGGTTCTATTAATAATCTCAAAGCTAACGCCATGATTTTTTCAAGTGATAATCAAAATTCATATGCAAATATCAGTATTTCCGAAATGGTTAAGTATAATATTTTAGGACCGAATTGGAACGGAGGAGCCTATGCTACTTCTACTTCTACTTCTACATCTAGTACAACTTCAATAATTTGTACGGCTACAACTTCCCATTGCGATCCTTGGGGCTATACATATGTTGTTGCTCCATATTCCGTCAATCCTACGTCTATATTTAGAATTTCATTAGGAGGCGTGCCTGCTGCCGACGCTTATGGAATTGCAAGTCAATTTTGGAATTCGGATGCTAATATTAATAATGTTACCGGAGATACAGGAACTTATTTTGGAGCTGCGGCGGGAAGCGGAGGTACAATGCTAACCCCTGGGATAGCGCCACCGACAACTCCGCTAATAGGAGTTTTAACTGTTTATTTCGGGTATTAATATGAAAGAAAAAAGAATAGGCGAAATTCTAATTGAACAGAAGTTTTTAACGGAAGAGATAATAAAAGACGTTCTCGCCGAACAGGATATTTCTATGAAAAAGTTCGGCGAGATATTAGTAGAAAAAGGACTTATTAAAGAAGATAAATTAATAGAAATAATAGCAAAACAAAAAAACTATTATTATGTAGATAATTTAGATAAATATAAAGTTGTCGGCGATAAAACTAAAACAGCGGATTTTTATTGGGGAAATTGTTGTGTTCTTGTAGAAAAAGACGGTGAAAGGTTTTTTGTATTTAATTCTAACAGCAGCGAAATAAATTCGTATATAACCGGTATTTCTTTGAAGGGTATAAAAATAGCTTTAAGTGTCAAGGAGGTTATTTATAGATTTTTATCTTCCAATATAACACCGGTAGACAATATCGAAGCAGATATTATTACTAAAATAAATGATGCTATAGAGATAGCTATAATTAAAAGAAGTTCTAATATAAGAATTAAGAAAAATAATAGCTCATATATGATTACCATAGATACTGATACAGGCGTAGAAATAATTAAGATGTTTTCTATTCCTGACGGAGAAAAAGTGATAAATATACTTAAAGAATTATGTAAAGGCACATTAAAACCAGGGCAACCTCTTGATGCACAATACAGCTATGTGTCTAAATTAAGTCAAAAAAAGGTAGATATAAGAGTAGTATTCTTGCCTGTTTCAAGTAAAACCGACGAGAAGAATTATTATGAAGCCGTATTAAGAATACATGGATTAAATACTGTATTGACTTTAGAATCCCTTGGATTTAGTCGGGAAGAAATTGATATGCTGAATAATGTATTTACTTACTCATCCGGATTAATTTTAACAGCTGGTCCCACCGGAGCCGGTAAGTCTACTACAAATAATTCTTTGTTAAAGGAACTGGCAAAAAAAAGATTGCCTATTTTAACTATTGAAGATCCAGTCGAAATCAAATTAAATGAGACTAATATTACACAGATGAGCATTGGCGATAATTTTAGGTACGAACAGGCTATAACTACATCGCTAAGATGCGAGCCAAAGATTATTTTTATAGGTGAAATAAGAGATAAAGAAACCGCTTCAGCTGTAATAAAAGCGGCCCAAACCGGACATTTGGTGTTATCTACTATTCATACAGATAGTGCTATAAATATTATTTCCCGAATCAAAGGAATGGGCGTAAATACTGAAGAATTTCTTGAAGTTATAAGGCTTGGCATATCGCAAAGACTTTATCTGCCGTTGTGTCCGCATTGCAGAGAAAAAAGACAAATCAGTTCTTTAAATAAAATATTCATAAATTTTTTAAAAACTTTTGGTATTAATGAATATATTGATAATGGCATTAAAGTTCCCAATGAAGTTTATGTATCTATAAGAGGCAATAATTGTCCGGCATGTTACGGTTCAGGTTATTTACCTAAAAAACCGATAATTGAAATATTACCGTTTACCGAAGAGATAATTGACACAATTAAAATAGGTAAAAAAGTTAAATACGAAACATTAAAAGATAAGGCTTTAAAACTATTTAAAGAAGGTTTAATCGATGTAAACCAGTTATTAAATATAGCGGGATAAATGATGAGTGAATATATTTCTATAGGACGAGATTTTAGATTTACAAAAATAGACGCTGTTTCTAAAGAAGACGCTCTTGCGCAAATTCTTAATAAGGGTTTTTTGCCTTTATTAATTTTAAGAAATTATTTAAAAAGAGATAGGCTACTGTCCAATAAAGAAGCCGCTAATTTTTTTGAGTCTTTAAGTTTTTTGTACCGGTCTACCGGTTCAATGACTAAATCTTTGCATTTTTTAGAGGATAGATACGATAAAAATAAAATAAAATTTCATTACCAGAATAAAATTAAAGATTTCATAGATAAAGAAGTTAGAAGATATATTACATCTAAATATCAAAAAAGATTAAATTTAACGAGAGATTTAATTAAAAAAATAAATACAGGTTATACTTTGTCCGCTATTTTAAAAGGCAATAAATTTGACGATATTACGATAGGACTTATCGAATCAGCGGAACGGGGAACGGGAGATTTTGTAACTATATTTAAAAGACTCACTAATTATTATACAACTAAGGAAAAATACTCAAAAGGGCTAATGAAAGAGCTGGCTTATCCGTTTGTTCTAATGTTTGTTGCTTTATCCGCCTTTTTAGTGTTTTTATTTTATGTTATTCCTACATTTGCAAAGTTTTTTAAAGGGCTAAAGGTATCGCAGGCTACGCTTAACACAATTAATCTTTTTATGGGTATTAAAAACTATTTTGTATTATACGGTTTAGGAATTGTAATAACGGTTGCAGTTTTATTGTATTTATGGCTGTCAAATTTTAAGCAAATAAGAAATAAATCTTATGATAGAATGGCTACTATTCCTATAATAGGTTATTTTTTTAGATTTTCGTATCTTAAATGGTATATGTATGAGGTATCTATTTTAATTACATCCGGAAAAACATTTGAATCAATTATTAAACAATTATTAGATAATATGAAAAATGAGTTCTTTAAGAATAAATTTACAATAATTTATTTATATTTATCAACTGGAAATACTTTAACAGAAAGTTTATCTGTTAGCGATTTATTGCGTCCGGAGGATTTAGATAGAGTGGCATCCGCAGAAATAGGCGGAACATTAGACGAAACATTTATGTTGATATCTCAAGAATATGAAGAAATTATAGAATTGCAAATGAAAGTAATTAATAAAACTTTGAATTATTTAGCTTTATTATTTATTGCCGGATTTATAATATTTATTTTTATAGGAATTTATCTGCCAATGATTCAGGGCATGATGAGTATACAGGGGTGATATGATTAATTTTGTATTAAATAATCAGGTTGTATTTATTGTGATTTTTTCCTTTATTTTTATAGTTATGATTTTAAGGATCTATAAATATAAAAATATAGATACGGATAATTTTAGCGATGAGGTTAATATATTAGGTTTCGGTAAAGCCGAAGGCGTGTATTTGATTAAAGTAGGCAATTATTATTTAGTGGCGGGGATAAAAATAAAATCAAAAAAAGCGGCGGTGGCGAAATTTATCAAATTAATAGAAAATAACGGTTACATACCGCCGAAATCATATTTTAAAATGATTAGAGTGAAAAATATAAATAATAAAGGTTTTACTCTATTTGAATTACTTATTGTAATAATAGTTATGGCTATTATGACTGCCGGCGGGTTTACTATATATACTGCATTAATCAGCAGTTCAGAAATGTCTGGGGTTGTTAATGGTATTCAGAGTGTTCAAAAGATTGTAGGTTATTACGGTCAAGAAAATAATAGTTTTAATGGTCTTAACGGACAAATATTACATGCGGATAATTTACTGCCGAACGGTTGGACTTATGGGGGTGAGGATAGTAATAGCGGCTCTAACAGTAGGTTGTATCCAGAGAGTACTGGATTTGTAACATATTATTGGGTAGGTGCCGTAAACGATACTACTCTAGGATTTACTGCTGGAAATTATATTATAGGTGTAGATTCGATATCTATGACAAATGCGCAAGCTCAAGTTTTATGTAATGATTTTGCTAATCAGGTTCAGCAGTATGTTTATAATGGAGCTGTTTACAATTTGCCATGTGATATTCCTATTAATTCAAGTTTATCAGGTGTTCTATATTTTAGTTTTTAATATAAGGAGGTTAGTATGAAAGATTTAAATAATAAAGGTTTTGGCGTAATTTCTATTTTATTATTTTTAATAGCTATAGGAATAATGACCGCTATGGTTGTTCCTGTTATATCTCAGAATATGACGAATAATCAGGTAACGAGTATGGAAACTACCGTTACAAAGCTGCAAACGGATGTTCAGAGTTATATGGGAAATGGCGGGTCTTTTACCCATTTAGGAATTGGAAATGAAACTGCACCGTCAACCATAAACGGTCTGCAATCGGTAGATTATAAATACCTTGTGCCCGTGTCGTGGACACCAAACACCGTTTTAAACGCAAGTTACAGCGGTTTATCTGCACAGAACGGTTGGTATAATATTCCGGACAGTTCATTTGCTACCGCATATCTTGTAACAGCCGGTAACAATGTATTCACGGGTAGTAATCCGCCTGAGTTTGCGTTGGGTCTTTATGCTCCGCAAATGACAAATTCACAGGCAAATACTGTAATAAATTATTTGCAGTCTAAAGAACCGTCGGGGTCGTTTGACGAGTTTATTTGGAATGGGGTTATGTATACTTGGAATTCAACGAATAAGAATTGGGAAAATAGCAGTAATCAGACGATACCGTTAAATAGTTTAACCGGCAACGGACAGTTGATATTTGGTTTTAACGGGTATTTGCAGACGACGGCGGCTACGGGAGGATTAACATATACTCAACCTGATCCAGCAATATTTAATAATCCTGGACAATATCAATTTACAGTGCCAGAATCACATATTACTATAACCGTAGCCGGTGCCGCCGGCGGCTACGGCGGCGCCGGCGGCGGCGGCGGCGCTTCTTCGGTATGGAATAATGGAACACAATTAATTTGTGCCGGCGGCGGTGGTGGTGGTGGCGGTGGCTATAACTTTGGCGAAGATGGCACCGGCAGTGGTGGTAATGGCGGCGACGGTAATGGCAGCAATGGTGGCAATGGCAGAAATGGCAATGGCGTCAATGGCAATGGCGGCACCGGCGGCGGTAACTTTGGTGGTGGCGGCGGCGGCGGCGGCGGTAACGTTGATGGTGGCGGCGGCGGCGGCGGCGGTTGTTTGTCAGCAGGTACGAATGCCTATGATTTTGGTGATGGCAATGGTGGCAATGGCGGCAATGGCGGCGGGCAAATAGGTGTAATTGGATTAAATAACCAAATATCATCATCCGAAACTATTACAGGAAGTAATGATGGGAATGATACAAGTTTAAGTGTTAATAGAACTTATACTAACAACGGTTGGGTCGAAATCTCATGGTAGGAATGTAGAAATGAACCTAATATAAATTCAGTAAGAAATAGGAAGAATACTAAAGAAGTTGTCGTAAATAGTAAGAAATATACTCTATAGGATAAAGTAAAAATAGGAAACAAGAAAGGCTATATATCCGGTTTTACGGGCAATGCCTGTTATGTTCGGGATATTGACGGTAATTATATAAAGCCGGACGGTAAACCATATAAATAGGTTTCCGTAAAAAACATAAAACATATAGGGAGGAACAATAATTAGATAACGGAAAAAAAGTAACGCAAATAACAATATTTCCGCCTACCATCCTCTATCTTACGAAAGGGGACTTCTCGGCGGGAAGTTAAAATTTTTTTAAAAAATTCAAAAAAATCATGAATAATAGAATAAAAGGCATATCTATAAAAACCAAAATATTGGAAGTCGTAAACTCTGGCAATATAATTTTTTTCGTAATTAACGATAACGACATAAACCTGCCTATCCTAATGATAGGCAGGTTTATAAAAAATGAATCATAGATAAACGAAATAGAGGTTATAGTAAAAAAACATTTAAATAATATTTTAATATCCGAAATAATTATTACATGCTCTAAAAACAGTGTAAACGAAATTAGTTTGGACGAATACAAAAGAATATTATTTTTGGAAAAAACAAGGGAGTGTAAAAACAATATAGAAAAAGATATAGAGCGGAATTTATCGATCGTTGTCTATAACAATTTAACAACTAATATAGATATTTCTAATTTTAATGATAGATTTACCTGAGAAAAAATAAAAATAACCCGTTTTTTCGGGAAAATTATCATTTAGTCAAGATTTTTATGGGTTCCGGTAATACTTTAGCAATATCAGAGTATGGCTCTAGTACTATAATATTTACTTCGTAGTATTAATTATAAATAATTTAATTAAAAATATTTATGTTTATTTTAATTTTATTAAATTTAATTATAGCCTGTTATTTAGGTTTTTTAAGTCTTAGTGTTGGCAGTATTATTTTATATGTAGTTTTTGTTATTAGCATTATTAACTTAATTTTAGTTTATTTACTTTATAGTGATAGGAATAGATTAAAAAAAGAAATAAATGATACTTATTTAAAATCGGCGGTATTGTCTCAAGATAATTTACATGATGCGCTGACAAGTTTATATAATCGCCGTTATTTTGATAAAGCGCTTAATAATGTCATTAAGAAAGCTAAAGAATATAATATTTCTTTTTCTGTATTAATGCTTGATATCGATCATTTTAAGAAGTTTAACGATACTTACGGTCATGACACAGGCGATAAAGTGTTAAAAATTGTAGCTAATACAGTTCAAAATAATATCAGGGGTAATCAGGATATGTTGTTTAGATATGGCGGAGAGGAGTTTGTTATTATAACGACAGACGATTTGACGGGAGCTATTAAGCTTGCGGAGAAAATTAATAAATTAGAATTTGCGGGAGCTCCGGAGAAAATAACGGTATCAATCGGTATCGGATGTTATAAACAGGGATTTTCAGGGATTGGTGTTGTTAGAATAGCTGACAACAATTTATATAAAGCCAAAGAAGCCGGAAGAAATTGTTATAAATGGGAATAGTATGAAAATAATAATTGCATTAATAAATAAGGAACATAAAAAAAATACATATAAAGATTATTTATTTGTTTTTGTAGATAA
This sequence comes from bacterium, assembly GCA_021809845.1. Lineage (GTDB taxonomy): Bacteria > SZUA-79 > SZUA-79 > Acidulodesulfobacterales > Acidulodesulfobacteraceae > Acididesulfobacter. The sequence continues at coordinate 17,009 of JAJZJW010000026.1, forward strand.
TAAAAATAATCTTATAGAGACCGCATACAGTTATAAAAGACGGGAAGATATAGTATATTGTATGTTTCCTTTTGAGTATTTTGAATTGAGACATAATTTAAACATTCAAGAAATGTCTTATATATATAATGAAGACAATTCAGAATTAATGCCTAATTATGTTATTTGCAAGATAAGCACTATACCAAAAAAATGGGAGGATTAATGATTAATCGCGAGCTTACCGATAAAAAAGTATTTGATATAGATATTAATATTAAAATAGATGAATTTGTTAGCTTTTATTTAAAAATTGTTAACAGAAGTTTAAATCATCTTGGCAGACATAGCGAAAATACGGCTATAGTCTGTAATTTGCTTGCTAAACGGATGAATTTTAAATGTTCTGAATTAAAATTGCTAAAATATGGATCGCTTTTACATGATATCGGCAAATTATTTGTGCCGGCCGAGATATTAAATTCATCAAGATTGTTAAGCGTTGTTGAATTTGATATCATTAAAACACATACGTCTTTTGGTTACGAAGCATTAGATGATTTTGTCAGTTTTCCTAAAGATATCAAATATTTTGCTCTTAAGCATCATTATAGGAATGGATTTGGATATCCAAAAAATTTATTATATAATAATGGAACAGATCCTTTATTAGTGGATATTTTAACAGTTGCCGATTCTTTTTCTGCGATAATGGAACCACGGACTTATAAAAATAACGTGAATACATTAAAATCTTATGAAATAATGAGCGATGAAACGAACGATAAAAATAAAGGATTAAATAAAGAGGTAATGGATAGCTTAAAATATTTAATTGATAATAAAAAAATAAGTTTAAATAGTTTTTTTAATTAATCGTTAAAATATATTCCGTTAAATTTTAACGGAATATATAAAGGATCTAATTAGATAAAAGAGCCTTTTAAAATACAAAATAACGGGTTTAAAATTACAAACAGGCAGATTTATATTCAAAATAAAATTAAACGGCTTTAAAAAGCAATATAGAAAAGAATTTTACAGCGCCTGTTAATAAGTTATATAAAAAGATATAAAAAGAATTTAATTTTTTAAAAATATTAACCGGTTAATCAGATTGCGGAATTTTTAAGCGAAACTCCGGGGAAAGATAAATGGGAATTTATAATATAAATTTAAGGAAAGTTTTAGCACATTCTAATTATGTGCAAAATGGAGCTTAAAAATTATTTTTTAAACACGTCCTCAACGGCTTTCATTAGTGTCTCCGGCACTAAATGGCTATACCGTTTCGTCATCTGCGTGGTCCTGTGTCCTAATAACTCCCCTGTAATATAAAGCGATGTCCCATTCATTACCATTTTGCTTGCGAATACGTGCCTTAAATCGTGTATGCGCATATCTTTTAGTCCTGCATTTCTGCAGGCGGTCTTAAAAGAACGTCTGAAATCGCCTAATTTATGTCCGTTATCGTTAAATAAATATAAACAGTCCTGATTCTTCTCTATACCGTTTAAAAGCTCTTTTAACTGCGTGTGAATAGGAATATAACGGTCGTATTTTGTTTTAGTGCCTTTAATCGCTATGACGTTATTTTGAAGATCTACATTTTCCCATTTAAGATTTAACGCCTCGCCTTTTCGGCAGCCGGTATAAATTAAAAAAGTAATTAAATCCCGGGTAAGTTTATTTGTTGCGCCGTTAATAAGTTTATTTATATTATCATCGGAGAGGGTTTTTAACCTGGACAGCTCGTTTAATTTCTTAACGCCGGTCGCGGGGTTTTTTTCGAGGTAGCCGCTTTTAATACAATAATTAAAGAAATTAGAAAGGATTAAGACCTCGTTATTAATAGATTTAAAGGATATTTCCTGTTCTCTTTTGTTTATATTCTTAGTATAAGCTATAATTTCTTTTTTTCTTTGAGCCTGGTATTTTTCGATATCAAATGCAGTAATGGCCGTTATATCTTTTTCTTTAAATGCGGGCAATAAATGTTTTGAAGCGGCAATTTTTCTATTTACCGTAGAAGGCAAATTAGATATAGATTTTAAATAATTTAAAAATGAATCGGCAAACGACTTTTTAGCTTTGTATTTTGCTGGTATGTCGAATTTCTTCCGGACCGTATCGGCATAAATGGCGGCGGCTACTTCTTCGGCAAGCTTTTTATCTTTAGTCTTACAGGAATATTGGTAATGTTTTTTATCTGCTCTAAACTCACACCACCAGATATTACCACGCTTATATAATCTCATATCGTAAAAAAAATGTATGCGTTTTCGTATGTAAAATATTCATAATTTTACTTAAATATACATCTTTTATGCAAATGGTGTCAAGGATTATTTTTTATACGAAAGGCTTATTTGCTGGGGTTTTAAATGGTTGCGGGAGCAGGATTTGAACCTGCGACCTTTGGGTTATGAGCTATTATACCTGACATATAACTTATTAATTTTATTATTAAAATAATACTTTATTAAATTTGGTAGTAATATAGTAGGAAATTATAATTCTTTAATTTTAAAT
>JAJZJW010000004.1 GCA_021809845.1 bacterium
AATAAAAAATATTATGAAAAAAACATAAATTTAAGAAATATTAGAAAACCAAGGAAATAAAATAAAAAAAATGACTTTAAAAAGTCGCAGTTAGAGATTAAATTTTTCTATGGAAGGATTAAAGTTTAATTTATCTATTGACATTAAAATATATTTAGTGTATAATAACAAACAGAATACAATATATTGTATTCTATGGCGAGCATAAAAACATTCGATCAACGTTTTAGTAATACGGTTCCAGACCTTTTTTCCGATATTGGGGAAAAGACATATATATTACTTTTTCAGAATATATATGACCGGGCGAACGTCGATGAAGAGTAAATCTTTTCAGGGAAGTCGAATGACCCTGTCTTTTACGCGGGAAAACCGCAAAGGAGACAGTGTCATGCAATTCTTAAACAAGCAATATCGAGAAAATCTACCGAATCAAAATCCGCACCAATTTTTAACAATTCAAGAAGCAAGACTATATCTACATTGCTCGACGCAAGAGCTTTATTTATTAATTAAAGGCGGCAAAATTCCCGCTTTTAAGCTTCAGAGAAAATACCTATTAAAACAATCTGATCTTGAAACATTTATATCTAGTAATAGATATATTCCTGTTTCTGCCCAAATTGACGTTACAAAAAAAGATATAAACGCTGAATTTGCAAGAGTTGACGCTATCAGGGGGAATTATGCCGAATAAGACCCCCCTAAAAACAAGAAAAACTAAAACTGCAAATCGCCCCGGCAAGCCTAAATTATTACTTGACGACCCTAAAAGCGCCGAAGCGATAAAATTTTATTTGAAACTAAAAAATATATCGCGAGAAGTTCAGCTTAAAAAAGAATCATATAATACATTATATCTATGCCCAGCCGGCAGTATCATAGAAAAATTTGTAAAATTGTTTTGGAATAGAACTGACATACCTTTGAACATTGTTTTTAATTCTTTTTTAGTCACATTGGGCGGGTATTTAGTGCAACAAGATTTAAAAATAATGCTTTCCGCACAAAGACTTTATACTAACTTATGGATATTATCGTTAGGCAAATCAGCCGTGGGCAAATCAACCATCTTTGATTTTATATCTGATTATTTTGGCGATAAAATAGCCATCGATGAACCAAATTATCAGACAAAAGCTGCTATGGTGGACGATTTTAGTAATTTTCCGGAAACTAAAAGGAACGTACTTATAATTGATGAAATCGCACAAAATATAAAATTATTCCGGCAAGCAGGCTCACAACAAACACTAAAGGAAGCCTACTTAAACATATACGGCGGCAAAATATCGCATACAACCAAAAGAGACGGGAAAATTCAAATATCAGATATATTTATTTCCATTGCCGCCGGTACAGTTATATCAACTTTTCAAGAGAGCGTAACAAGCGAAGATAATAACGACGGATATTTGCCCCGATTCATGTTTTCGCTTGCAAACGATTTCGAAAGAAATATGAAAAACTGGCCATATATTTGGAAAAAAACGGAAATTAAAACCGTTCAAAAAGCATTCCGAGAATACGCAAAAAAAGTACAAGGGATCGTTGAATTTAATGTAAGTCAAAAAGCAATAGCGCTATTAAAAAAATACTATTTTGAACATTTTAACGTAGATCTAGAAGCGCACTACAAACGATACTTATGGGCTACGCTAAAAATCGCAGGAATATATAATACGCTATTAGAATGTGACGGTATTATTTCAAATATTGATATGGAATGGGCATTGCGAGTGATCGAACAAAATTTAGATAGCTTATATCAGGTCATGGATAAATATTTATCATTTAATGAATTTGAAAAAATAATTCAAAAAGTCAGAATATTTAAAGACGATAATTCTGAGAGCAGCCCAAGAGACGTTATGAGAAAATTACATTTAACTAAACAAACATATGAAACAGTAATAAACGAACTCAAAGCAAGAGATTATCTACCTTTGGAGGCAGTTTAATAATTACTATGTCACAAGCTGTCACAAGCAATATGTGACAGCTTAACATTAGGTAGATACTGCATTTGAATGTTATTGTCACGTGTCACACATATATAGGGAAAAAAGGGAGTATTAAATTATGGAACATATTAGCTTAAAACAATTAAAAATTTATCCGGAAAATACAATATTTAATATAAAAGCTAAAAATTTTACTACGGGCGATTTAAAAATGTCCAAAAATATTAATATTGAAACCTTTATAAAGAATATTAGATATTATAGTTATTTAAATACACAAGGATATAATATTTTTTTAAATTCTTTCTCCCAGCAGGGCGGGGGTGTGGCAATTCTACTCGACGATATAACCTTAACTACGATAGGTAAACTAAAAAATGACGGAATCGAACCGGCATATTGGCTCGAAACAAGCCCGAATAATTTTCAAGCGATATTATTTATGCAAAATATTGATAATATTTCGCTAATATCTAAAGAACTTGTAAAAAAATATTCCGGGGATCCAGCAAGTTCGGACATTGGGCATTTTTACCGGCTCGCCGGATTTACGAATCGGAAAACAAAATATTGTGTTGACGGATTATATCCGTTTGTAAAACTATTTAACGGTTTTAATTCTAATAATATTATTTCTAATAATAATATTATTATTACAGAAATTTTAAAAAAAATTAACACAGCTGAATCGGCAGCAAAGCTGCCGATTCAAGAAAAAATATACACAACCCCCCACCCGCAGGGGGAGAAAGAAAACTGTTATAAATACATTTTTAAAATCTACAAAAATACTTCAATCAATGATGATATTTCCGGGATTGATTTCAAAGCGGCTATTTATTCGTTAAAAAAAAATTTTAACATCGACGATATTAAATTCGCAATAAAAGAATTTTCACCAAATATTTTGACCAGGAAAAAAAATCATCTCGAAGATTATATTGATCGGACAGTTAGAAATGCTAAAAATTATATTTAAATTTATAGTTTCAAAAAACAAAAAGGCGCACATATTTTTTTAATGTATATAGTGCTTATAAAAATATTATTATTATAATTAAATTTATCGCAGGTAAATTAATCATGAAAAATTATTTAATTAAATTAATTATTATTAAAAATATTATTACTGAAAAATTAATATTTATGAATTATGAAATTGTATTTTTGCAGAATAAATATTCTTCAAAAATAACCTATTCTAATTTTTTTAAAATTCTAATGAACAAAGAACTTAACACTATCACACCAACGCTTTTCTTCGAAAAGGTTGGTGTAAGCAAACACAGATAAACATTGATTAAAACTATACCGCAAATGCGGTATAGTCAATAAATATGCGGATTTGAAATACCGACAAATACCGCACATAAAATTAACCTAAAATAGAGGTATTTATAATGAATAAAACATCAATTTCATTAAACGAACAGGCACAAAAAATTTATAATTCCCAATCTAATAAATCGGAATTTTTAAATAATTTAATTGTTGATTATTTAAATAAATCCAAAGCTGAAATTTCCGAAATTTCAAATTTGAATAAAACACTTGAGGCGATTTTATCTAATATTGAAATTTTAAAATCTGAACAAGAACAATTTAGAAAAGATATTGTTAACATTTTATTTATGACCAGTACCGACGAACAAAAAATTACTATTAAAAATTATTTCAATTTAAATAATAAGGAGACTAACCATGAAACAGAATCTAAAAAATCTTAAAAAACTAAACGATGAAATTGTTTCACTTGAAAAAAAAAGAAAAATTATCGAAGCTGAATATTTTAAACAGCTTGGAATTGAAACAGATAAATTTTTGAAAAGTGGATTAATTGATATCGAAACTTTTAAAAATTCTATTATGAAAATTAAACAAACTTTTATAGGTGACTAACTAATCATGGATAAATTTTTGGACGAAAACGAAAACAAAAACGAAAACTATATAGATTTAATTAAAAATAATTTTGATTTGCTAAAATTATTTTTAATTTTAGCGGGAATCGGAGCAATTGCAGGATTAAATTATTTTATTTTATCTAAATTAAGAAATTTTAATATTATTATTGAGATAATAATATATACAATTTTGTTCTGCGCAATAATATCGATAGATTATGTCGATTATAAAATAATTAAAGATAAGGATAATAAAATTCTTGATATAAATAAGGATATTGAGATATTAAATCATATAAATAATGCACAATTGCAAGCGGAAATTAGCGCACGTGTTGAGGAATCTAAACGAGCCGAAAAAAATAATAGTATTGCAATAAATTATCAAACTAAAAATGCTGAACTTGAAAAAACTATAACTGATTTAAAAAATAAAATCTCAAAAATTAATGACGAACTGGAAATAAAAGAGCGCAGAATTGCTGCGCTCTTGAGAAAGAAAGAAACAATTGTAAAACCTAAAATTAAACCGGAACTAACGAAAATAACGGAAATAACGGAAAAACATGAACAAAAATTATCTGAAACTATACTATAACTTTTAAAACGAGGTATTTATTATGAAAACAGAAATTTTAACCAAAGAACAAATATTATCTAAATTTGAGGAACTCACAGCTGACGATGATTTTCTTTTTAAATTAATCAGCAAATTTATACAAAATTCGTATGATAAAGACCCGGACTACCTGGTGCAGTATTACATTAGCCTATATCTGCAATTAAAACCTAATGAACCTAAACCTAATGACAATAATAAGGAGGAATAATCATGCTAAGTGTAGGAATAATGGACACAAAACAGGCGGGAACATATTATAAAAGTGACTATAATTATTATAAAAGCGAACAGGAAAACGCTGTTTTTCAAGGCAAATTAAGCGAACTTGAAGCTTTAAATAATATTGAAATAACACAAGAAAACTTTAATAACAACTTGCCAAAGACGGCAAGGGCGGGCATTGATTTAACATTTACGAGCGCAAAATCTATATCTATTGTTGCACTGACAACGAATGATGAAAAACTTAAAAACATACTTCTTGAAAGCCATCAACAGGCAGTTTTAAAAGTAATGAAATATACAGAAGAGAACCTGATATATACGAGAATCACTGAAAATGGCGTACAAGTACCTGTTAAAACAAATAATATGATGTATGCTGCCTTTAACCATTACGATAGCCGCGAAACTGAACCAGATTTACACACGCATAATTTCATATTTAATAAAACTATGGACAAAAACGGCAAAATTAGACACATTGAAGCCTTACCTATATTAAAGAACGTAAAAGACCTTGGACGAATGTTTAGACTTGAACAAGCCGAATATTTACGGGAACGCGGTATTAAAATTAATGTTACAAATGAAAAACAATTTTTCTTTGAACTAAACGGAATTGACCAATCTTTAATTGATAAATTCAGTACCCGCAGACAACAAATCGTCAAAAAAAAAGCCGAACTTTCTAAAATATACAATGATAAGAATTTAATCAATACATTATCAAACAAATTAACAAAAAAAGCTAAAAAACATACTATCTTACAGGATAATATCATTAATTGGCAAAACGAACTAAAAGAGTTAAATTTTAATCCGGATATCATAAAAATTAGTAAAGATATACAGCCGCTTAATTATACTAAAGATAATATTAATTCTATTATTGACGACAAACTTGTAAAATTAAGCGAATTTAATTCAAGTTTTTCAGAAATCCAATTAAAAAACGAACTAAAACAATCATTTTTGGAGAAAAATATATTTGTAACAGAACCGGAACTAAATAATTATATTATTATGAATAATAATATTGTAAAAAAATCCGGTCAGAATGTTTATACCACTAAAGAAATTCAAGCCGCAGAATCAAATATATTGAATTTTACAATTGACAATAAAGAACATACTAAAATTTTAAACACTGATTTTAAAGCAAATCTTGATAATTGGGAAAAATCTAATTTTAAGCTGAAAAACGATCAAGCTGAAGCCTTAAAAGCTATTATTGAACAAAAAGACAATATGCTAATAATATCAGGCTCCGCCGGAAGCGGTAAAACGACACTATTAAAAGCCCTGCAGGATGTAAACACCAAAAACAATAATCATCAGATAATCGGTTTAGCAATGGAGGGCAAAGCAGCAAGCGAAATGCAGCAAGCGTCAGGTATACAGAGTCAAACAATAGACAGTTTTTTAATTAATAAAGATAATATTGACTTAAAAAACAGTACATTAATAATTGATGAAGCTGGCAAATTATCAACCAAAAAACTTGAAAAACTAACGGAAATTGCCAAAGAAAACGATTGTAAGATCGTTTTGATAGGCGATAGGAAACAATTAAGCTCAATCAATGCGGGCGGTATGTTTACAGATCTACAAAATCAAGTCAAAACCGTAAATATAAATACTAACGTCAGGCAAAAAAATCAGGAAATGCAAGATATTGTTAACAATTTTGCAAGCGGTAAAACTGAAACAGCACTTGATCAAATGAATACACAAGAAAGAATTGTTTATACTTTTAAAAATAAAATCCATGATGATATAGTTAATTTTTACATTGAAAATAACGGCTATAAAGATACAGTAATTCTTGCAAATACTAACCAAGATGTTAATATTTTAAACAACAGAATCAGGAAAGAACTACTTGAAAGTAATGTTATATCATCTGAAAATAAAACCATAAATACACTAATTAGTAAAAATATTAGTGAGTATGACAAAAAATCTGCTAAAAATTATGAATCCGGGGATATAATAATTGCCGGAACGGATAAAATGCAGGTTTTATCAGTGAATACAGAAACAAATAAAATATTTGTTAAAAATTTAACTACTAAAAAAAATAATGATATATCTGCTGCCGACAGCAACAAATACCAGATATACACTGAACAAAAGCGGGAATTTTCAAACGGCGATAAAATAGTATTTTTAAAAAATGACAAAAACCTTTTAATCAAAAACGGACAGAGTGCTACTATTGAAAAAATTGAAAACAATAATATTATTGTTAAATTAGAAATCGGTAAAAGCATAAATATTGATACTTCACAATATAATTTTATTAATCACGGATACGCTTTGACGACAACTAAATCACAGGGTATGAGTGCCGAACGGGGGATTATTCTTGACGATGGCAGATCAGATTTTTCAAGTGATTATGTAAAAATTTCACGATTTAAGCATGACGTAAAAATATTCAGTGCATCATCTTTAGAAAACATTAAACAGCGGGCGGGCATTTTTCAAGAACAAGTAAGCTTTTCAAAGAAAAGCGAAATTGATATTTTTGATTCCAAAAAGGCGGTTAATATACTATCAGATACGATGAAACAGCAGCAACAAATCAGGCAACAATTAGTAAAACCACTAGAAATCAAACGAGAAAATATTAAAACATTTAAGAGATCGCAAAGTTTAGGGCTTTAAAACATTAAAATAAAAAAATATCGGTCTGGGAAATATCCCAGACCTATTTAAAAAAAGAGATGATAAATAAATTATTTTCATTGACTTAAAATTAACAGTATTATATAAAAAATAAGGAGGGATTAACCTGTCCAGAAGTATAGTTTATGTAATTTAATTTTTAAAAGGAGGTCATTATGTTTTGTAGCAAATGTGGAAAAGAAATTCCCGAAGATAGTAAATTTTGTCAATTCTGTGGTAATAATTTTAACGAAAATAAAAATATCGTAAAAAACACCACATCAATAACACAAAATCCTATATTTAGAAAAATAATGAGAATTATAGGAATAACAATAATTGTAATGATTGTATATTTAATAATTTTTATGAACATGAATATGGGCAGACAGCTAGCCGAAGCTACTTCTGGACAACTAATTCAAATATACGGACCGTTATTAGGAATCGCTTTTGTAGGATATTTATTATTACACTTTTTCAAAAAATAAAAAGTTCTTATTGGTCTAACCCCCATTTGGTGCAGGAGACTTTACAAAAAGCCATCGACGATATTTTTAGTAATTTTCTTTTAAATATCTTAAGTGCAATAATTATATTTGGTATATTTTTTCTATTTGTTGCATTTTTTTAGTCAAGTTTTGTACGTTTAGGCAAATAAACCGACACGAAATTTATCCATTAAGGTCATATATAATTAGAATATATTAATAATTTTAGGATAAAAAATGAAAAAATACGCTAAATTTTAACTAGAGATATTTGCATATATAGTCCATTAAAATATTTTAATAGGCCATATTCAATATAACCAAATCAGTATTAAGGAGACAATACTATGGGAACAACTTTTTTTATTATAGCTATATTATATTTTTTACCAACTATAATTGCTTTTATAAGAAAAAAAACTAACGCAGTCTCAATATTATTATTAAATCTTTTCTTAGGATGGACATTAGTAGGATGGGTAATAGCTTTAGTCTGGTCAACTGCAAAAGATTTACAGAATAAAAATTAAATTAACAAAAGAGGAGCAAAAAAAATGAAAAAAATCTTAGCATTAATCTTAGTCACATTATCCGTATTAGCAATTTCGCTATCAGGATGTCAAAAACTCACACTAAAAGAACAAAATCCCCCACTTATTGCATATTTGGCGGAACGATTACATTCTCCTGCATCGATAGATGCGTATATAAATTCAAATAAAAAAATACAAAAAATAGTAGATGAATTATCGGGATTCCAATCGGCATATCAGGTAGCAAAACGGTTATATCCAAATCAAATACATCTAACTAATAAGCAAATAATGACACTTAATCAAAACTGTACTACTTATGGATGGGATCATGTATCAAAATCACACAGTAAACCTTATATCCCAAACCTTACCAATAATAGCGACTTATTTAATAGTTAAAAACTTTTACTATATTTGATAAAATATTATAAAATAAAACCAATAAAACACTTTAAATATGGAGAATGGCTCATCTTATAAACTATAAATAATAAAATATTTGAGCTGTATTTTTTAAAATGAAAACTACATCTAATAATTTAAATAAAGGAACAAAAGATTTATACACAACAAGTAGAAATACAATTAATCAACTTATTCAAAAATACGGAAAAATAAAACTAATATTATTTAGCTTTATTTTCATTATAGCAACAATAATACTTTATATATTAAAAACAATCCGACAGAAAGAAAAATACTAAATACATTAACAAGTAACGCTATTTATTATTTTTATCCCAGACATCGGAAACGGCTTTTTTAAGCGTTTCCGGTACCAAATGCGCATATCTTTGAGTTTGTCCCGGCGTTCTGTGTCCTAATAGTTCGCCGGTTATATAAAGCGATGTCCCGCCCATAACCATTTTGCTTGCGAATACGTGTCTTAAATCATGAATATGCATATCTTTTAATCCTGCATTGCGGCAGGCGGTATGAAAGGAACCCTTAAAATCGTCTATTTTAGCCCCATTCCGGTTAAATACATATAAACAGTCATGATTCTTTTCTATACCGGTTAAAAGGTCTTTTAATTTGCGATGAATAGGAATATAACGATCGTATTTAGTCTTTGTGCCTTTAATAGCAATAACATTATTTTTCAGATCAACATCGGACCATTTGAGATTTAATACTTCGGAAATACGGCAACCTGTATAAATCAGAAAAGTAATTAAATCTCTGGTTAATTTATTTGTGGCGCCGGCAATTAATTTTTGGATATCGTCATCGTTAAGAGTTTTTAACCGTTTGATTTCATTAAGCTTTTTGATACCGCTGGCAGGGTTTCCGTCAACAAAATTATTTGATTTACAAAAATTAAAAAAATGTGATAATGTTGCAATTTCGATATTTAACTCCCGAAAAGATATTTCCGATTCTCGCTTGCTTTGGTTTTTCGGTAAATTTATTATTTGAATTGCCCGCATAGATACATAATTTACGATATCGGCATGAGTTAGAGCCTTTATGTCTTTTTTTTCGAAAATAGGCAAAAAATACTTTGCGGATAGAATTTTGCCGTATGTAGTCTTACCGGGTTTTTGTTTTGAAATATAGATACTCCAGAGATCAGAAAATTGCTTCCGAACCTGCGAGGGCAAATTATAACTACCTCTTAAAATATCTGTTTTTCGAACATTAAGTATGTTTTTAGCAAGTGTTAAATTTTTAGTACCGGTACTTTTACGGTATCTTATGCCCTGAACAAAAAAATCATAATAATAAATTCCCTTAGTATTTATCCGTAATTCCTGCGGGATATTTTTTTTCGCTGATGATTTTTTTAAAAACATAAGTAAATACCTGTATTTCAAGTTAAATTTTGTTGACGCTATGTTGACGGTTTAGTATGTCAAAACCGTATTTTAATGTCAAATTTATCACAAAATGTTAATTATGTCAATAGGCTTGAAAGGCTTATTTACTGCGGTTTTGAGTGGTGGGCTGTGCCGGGATCGAACCGGCGACCTACTGATTAAGAGTCAGTTGCTCTACCAATTGAGCTAACAGCCCGCGAATGATTATAGCTATTTATTATATTATGTAAAGAAAATTATCAAATATGTTATATTATATTTATATCGTATATGCTATAGTCGTGTTCTTTATACTTTTTGTCTATATCTATATTTAAACATAGATATAGACAATCATTTTGTAATATGATAATTTTATAACAGTAATAATTTTTAGTCAAGCATTTATGTTTTATCCTGTGTCGTTCGGCGAAATATTGTTATAATATAAAAATAAAATATGTTTTTAAAATATATTATATTTGGTAATTAAATTAATTTTTTAGCTAAGTTTTTATCATTTTAAAATCGTAGGCTATCTATTCTATTTTTTATTCTATTTTTTATTATATTTTATATTATATTATTATATATATTACAAAGTTATTTATCGACTGAATATAAACATAGACATAAATATAAGACGCTAAAATTATTGAAATTAATATAAAATTTTAAAAAGTGATTTTTATGGATACATTACATAAAATAAAATTAATATACGCATTTAACGATAGAGATGTTGAAAATCTGAAATTTCTAAAAAGTATCATGGAAGCAAATACGAAAGAATTTATTGCGGGGGTTTATTCTTATATCGCGAATTTTGAAGATTTCAGTAAATTTTTACCGGATGATGAAATTAGAAATAGGCATCAGGAAAAACTTAAATTCTGGTTTTTAAATATGTTTTCAGGCGAATATAACAACGATTATTTACGAAGGCTCAGAAAGATAGGGGAAGTGCATCAGGATATTAAACTTCCATCGCATTATGTTAGTGCAACAATGAATTATATAAGGAATTATATTCATTCTATAATATTAAAAAACTTTAAAGACAGCGATAAAAAAGATGCTTTAATAGAATCCGTAAATAAAATTCTTGATATAAATTTAGATATAATTATTAGTTCGTATATTGATGAAGGAAAATTATATATTGCTGCAACAAAGTTTGAATCCAAAATAATAAAATTGAGCTCTAAGTTTTCTTATGTGCTTGATTTATTTTTAGTTTTAACATTAATGCTTTCCACCGCAATGGTTTTTATCTTATTCTTTTTTGAAATATATAGATTTGCAATGAGCGGATTACCTTTTGAGACGACGGTAGTTGATATACTGGGGGCAATGTTAATTATCTGGGCAATCAGAGAGCTTTTGGAAGAAGAAGTAAAAAAGCTTCAGGGTAAAAAATTTGCGCTAAGCGCTTTCATAGGTCTTGCTATGGCTGCACTATTAAGAAAAATTTTAATATTTTCGCTTGCTCCGCATAAGTCCCATGAGGTTGCTATTCTTGGATTATTAATTTTAATTTTAGGAATAGTTTATTGGCTTATGAATAAAAAAGGAGCTGATTCATAATTGTTATATATAGCCTATAGCACAAATATATATATTAGACAGGTAACTATTTTATATTTGACTTGAGTTAATATATAGAATATAATCAATAATTATTCTTTTAAATTATTTTTAAAGATAGATGCACTGGCTTGTTGTTTATATATATTATAGTATACTACAATGCATACTATTACTATACGCACATGCTTTACGAAATTAATGTGTTAAGCATAATAATACAATGGCTATATGTATTTTATATTTATATTTTATATTATAATTAAGCAATTAATGTCGTACGAAGTTATATTTGCATAGTGTTTTATTGATAATATGGTTACCATGAAATAACTGGAGCAATTTGTACTATCGGGATGTGGCGCAGTTGGTAGCGCACCTGCTTTGGGAGCAGGGGGTCGCACGTTCAAATCGTGTCATCCCGACCATTTAAAACCGCTTTAGCTCTTCATTTTCTTTTTAATTTATATTATAGTTTTAAATATTTAAATGTAATGTTAATGTATGGTAAATTAAGATTATAAGGTAAATTGATTACCTAAAACATACCTTGTTTTTCTCGCTCCTTTTGGCATCATATAACGCATTGTCCATGCTAAAACAATGTTCTCTGGTTTGTTTTGTATTGCCCTTTATTGTCCCGGTAATTCTAAATTGCTAGAACCACACAAAAATAATTTTACGCACATTTTTAAATTGTAGTGGCAAAAATGGGTTATCTCAAAATAGAGATGCGCCATTTTTAAGGCTTTTATTGATGTGAGGTGTCAAAGTCAGGAAAAAATATGTTATAGATACATGTAATAATTATTATAGTAAGTTAATAGGGAATTATAACTATTATGTATGCGCTGTATGCCGTGCTATTACATTATTAAATCATTATAGTATTAAATTATTATGGTATTATAGTATTAAGTTATTAAATCATTATAGTATTAAATTATTATTTTATAAATATTATATAAAATAATGGTAGGCATAATAGTTCATTTACAACAAATAATTTCACGGACCACTTATGCAGAGCGTTAAATTCTTTTCTTCTGGGGTCATTTTTTGCAGTAACAGTGATTGAAATCATCTGTTTTTTTAGATTGTTCATTTTTTTAGAAATAAAATTTTCTGAAAATATGGTTATAATGAGTATAACAAACGGTTCAATCATAATAAATGCATTACTGTAGCCGTTTATATATAAGAAATAACCCGATAATATCATTATCGGCAAAAAAATAAATCCTAATACCGAAAATTTATGAAGAAGCGAGCCTACTATACTTCCTGCTTCATCTCTGGATTTTATTGTTTTAAAGATGAAAGGAGCAGTAAAATACCCGATGAAAATGCTCGAACCAAAAAAAATGGATAAACAGATAAGATAAATATATAGTAATGTTATTATCAGCATTATAGTTTTTCCTTAATTAGTTTAATTATAGTGGTAGAACAGAGCTTAATAGTATTATACAACATATCAGATTTGACATATTATATATTACATTAAATTACCTTAAAATATTTTACTATTATAGCAGTATTATGGTGTTGCAAAATTTCTTTGGTTAATTGTCTTTTAATAAACTTATTGCAAACTGTTTTGCTGTCCTTCCGGAGCGAGAACCTTTTATTACGGCAAAATTTACGGCTTCTTTTCTAATTTGATTTAAGTTTAGAGTGGAAATACCCAAATCATATTGCTTTAAATACATTTCTACTATACGCAGATAAGTTTCCTGGTCGAAACTATAAAGGCCGAAACTCAGACCGAATCTATCGCTCAGAGACAGACCTTCTTCATATTCCTGTTCGGGATGTATAAAGTTTTCAATATTATTTGACGATGCAAATTTTTCTGTAGTCAGATGTCTTTTGTTCGAAGTTGCATAAATAATAACATTTTCTGGAAGTTCATCTAAACCGCCGTCAAGAATTGATTTTAGTTTTTTATAAAATAATGAATCAGCGTCAAACGCAATGTCATCAAAAAATAAAATAAATCTGTAAGGTTCGTCTTTTACTATGCTTATAAGTTCATAAATTAACTCTGCAGTGTCTTCTACAATTTCTATAAATTTTATTTTATTAACATATGGTTCATCATTGAATGATTTTGTTATAGCTCTTATGAGCGAAGATTTGCCAGTGCCTCTGTCGCCCCACAGCAAAACGTTGTTGGCAGGCTTTCCGGATGCAAACTTAAAGGTATTTTTAAATACCTCTTTTATAATATCGTCAATGCCTATAAAATCGGATATTGCTAAAGAATTAATATTTTTAATAGGTTTTAGAATATATTTTGAGTCGGTTTTTAAGAATTTGAATGAACCGTAATTTTTTAAATCATTTTTGTTAAATAAAATACAGTTTGACGCATTGACATTTTGATTATCTATCTTATCATTAATATTTATATTTTGCTCATTGCTGTTAACTGCACCTGCACCGTTAACAGTCAAAGATGTGGTGTCTGTTGATACTCGCAACAATTCAATGAGCGAATTGAATTTTTCGTTAAACTGCAAAAAAGAATTTTGAATATTATATATTAGTTTATTTGTTATTTTAAATTCTTCCCGAAAAGATTGCAATATATTATTTAATGTATCATTTTTATTTTCTTTATTTTCATTTTTATTGCCCGCGTCTGCTTTCTGAGCAGAAAAGTCAATAGGTTTAATAGAACCAGTTTTTGTATTTGTATCTGTTGCATTATGTGCATTATCGGATTGTTTCATTTATTTTATACTCTCATAATATGTTGTTTGATAGTATGTTATTTAAACGATGCATTAAGTTTTATAGAACAGTAGGCAGAGCACATCGAACACACTTTGTCGTCTTTTAACGCAATAGCTGAGCGCATCTCTCTGGCTTTTTTCGGATCTAAGGCGCTGTTGTACTGTCCTTCCCAGTTCATAGTTTTACGGAAATTACTCATTGCAATATCTTTCTGAATCGCATTTTTAACGCCTTTTGCAATATCTCCTGCATGAGCTGCTATTTTAGCAGCTATAACTCCATTTTTAACGTCTTCTGCGGACGGAAGCCTAAGATGTTCCGCCGGTGTAACATAGCACAAAAAGTCGGCGCCTGCGCCTGCCGCGATGGCTCCACCTATAGCACTTGTAATGTGGTCATATCCCGGAGCAATATCTGTAACGAGCGGACCTAAAACATAAAATGGAGCTCCGTTGCATAAACTTTTTTGAAGTTTTATATTTGTTTCAACCTGGTTTAACGGGACATGTCCAGGACCTTCGATCATAACCTGGACGTCTGCTTCCAGCGCTTTTTTTGCAAGCTCTCCGAGTGTTATAAGTTCAGTTATTTGAGCTCTGTCGGTTGCGTCAGCTATACTTCCGGGTCTTAATCCGTCTCCAAGGCTTAACACCACGTCATTTTTCTTTGCTATTTTAACAAGACGCTCATATTGTTCGTACAAAGGATTTTCCCTGTTGTTTTTTATCATCCACGTGGCTATTAACGAACCACCTCTCGAAACTATGCCTAAAATTCTAGATTGTTCATTCATTCTTTTTATTGCTTCTAATGTTAAACCGCAATGTACAGTAATGAAATCAACACCTTCTTCGCATTGCCTTTCAATAACCTCAAATAATATTTCAGGGTCAAATTTTTCAATAGGCTCATTTTTATCCATCAGGTATTGAAATGCTTCATAAAGCGGCACTGTTCCAAGTGGAATAGTAGAGTTTTTAAGTATTTTTTCTCTGAATTCTTTTATATTTCCACCTGTTGATAAATCCATTACGGCATCTGCACCATTATCTATTGAAACAAACAGTTTTTCTAATTCTTCATCAATGCTGCAAATGTCGCCGGAAGAACCTATGTTAGAATTCACTTTGGTAGATAAGTCTTTTCCGACAGCCAAAGGTTTTATATCATGCACTCTATTTTTTAAAATAATAGTATGCCCGTTTGCTATATCATGCATGATTTTCTCAGGCTGGACACCTTCTTTATTTGCGGTAAATTTCATTTCTTCGGTGACTATATTATGTTTAGCTGATTTAACCTGATTCATAATTTTCTCCTATGCTATGGTTATAATTGCTATATATTGACTATTAGCTATATATGTATTTCATATTTTATATATATGTTATATATTATGCATGTAATATTAGATAGTGTATATAACGTATGATATGACTATTATTAAGTTATTGCTTTATTTCATAAATAAAACATCTTTAAATTATAACATAATTTTATATTTTTTGTTATTAGTTTATTTATTAAATTATCAGTTGTATGCTTTTGGCGTCAATCGGAACTCAACTTAGGAAACTAACTTCATAGCGCTAAAATTATACGGCGAATTGCCCGCTTTTGGTGTTAATCGGAACTCAACTTAGGAAACTAACCCTAAATTAAATCTAAATATGGATAATTCTTGCCTCATTTAGAACTTAATACATAATTTATCATTTTTATTATTTCTTTGTTATCTTTTTTCTTAAGTATTGCTGACTGGATTGCTGCATACATAGTTCCAGCATTCCTGATTGCCTGAATATTATGTTCGTTTATTCCGCCCAGCGCAAAAACCGGTATAGTCAGTCCTTTTACAACGCTTGTCAGGGTATCTAACCCTTGTTCAAAATCCTGATTTTTAGTTTTGAAAATAGGACTAAATGTTACAGCATCCGCTCCGTTTTTTTGAGCATTCAGCGCTTCTTCATATGAATGTGATGAATAAAATATCAACATTTCTCCATATTGTTCTTTTATAATTTTTATCGGAATGCTGTATTTATTTAAATGAACTCCGTCAGCTTCAAGCGCAAGAGAAATATCAACTCTGTCATTTATAAAAAAATAAATATCGTCATATTTTTCAATAATTTTTTTTATTTTTTCCCCGAGATGAATAATTTGGCGAACCGTTAAATCTTTTTGCCTAAGCTGAAATGCTTTTATACCGTTATCAAAGCACATTTTAAGTTTATCAAAATATTCCTGTTCTGAAGAAAAAAAGTCTCTTTCACCTATGAGATATATATTAAATTTAATAGAAGGCTTCATTTAAATAATATTTATAATATAATGATAATATAATGTTTTGATTATGGCGCATATTCGTTCATTCATCCATTAATTAATTCGTTAATTAATAATTATGATAGTTGCTTAATCTTAATAAAGATAAGGATTTCTTGTTAGAAATTCAAGGGGATTCGTAATATAAATAAATATAAATATTATGTTGTACGCAACATAATAATAGATATAAGAGTTATGACTTAATAGTAACTTAAATAACTTAATAAAATAAATTGTTTTACCGTAATGTATTAATGCAATTTAGTTATTGTTTTATTATATTTATAAAAATAAAACTTGTCAATTAAAACCGTTTGTGATATTATTTTTAAGTAGATGATAAATAATATTAATTAATAATTATTATTATGTTTATTTGAATTTATAAATTTCACATTTTAGTGATATGTTATTAAATAGAATGTATAATAAATAATATTAATTAATAATTACTATTATGTTTATATTTGAATTTATGGATTTTTGTGATATGTTATTTAATATGCGGTAAGTGTTGCCAACGTAATATCGTGTTTCCTATTATTATTATGTTATATAAATTGTGTTTTGTGATTTTTTTGTAAGTTATTTATATTTATTATGTTTAATTTTCTCAAATTTATTATTTATTTTATTATGAAAAGGGTTGTTCTTATCTTTGATTTAATGATTTATCGTGCTTGCATCAATTTTTGTATTTAACAAAAACTAAAAAACTAAATTAAAATTAAATTACGGAGGTATTGTATTATGAAGTGGAAATGTACTGTATGCGGTTATGTTCATGATGGTGATTCGGCCCCTGATATTTGTCCTAAGTGTGGAGCGCCGAAAGAGAAATTTGAAAAAATCGCTTCAGATGTTGAGCAGATTATTGAGCGTTCAAGAAAAACTAATCAATTACATATGGATTTGACACATATGCTAACAAAAATTATTGCAATTTCAGAAGATGGCATAGCGGACAATCTTGACCCAAATTGTGTAAGCATATTTCAAAAAGCTAAGAAGTCCGCATATGAATTGAGACAAATGTCAAAAGCAGAGATAGTTGCTCACATTAACAAACAGAAGTGGGGTTGATTGTTGATTGCAGATATTTTAAATATTAATATGATGATATTTATAATATTTAGATTTATTTATAATTCTTAACTGTTAATACTTATTTAATACTTATTTGAATTTTTTATTATTACGAACCGTAAATTTCCTGGCTAGCAGGTCTGGAGATTTACGGTTTTTTTAGTTTTTATCATATTTTATCTTGACTTATTTGTTGATTGAAAATAAAATAATGAGCATATTAAAAATAATCAAAATGTTCCGTATATTATTATAATTTTATATTATTTTATTTATATTATTTTATTTTTATTTATTATGTAGATGAGGTTGAATATGCAATTAAATGATTCTGTCCGTTTAATGTTTGTTTCAAATATGGTTTCAAAATTTTCTAGATGCCCTAATGATTCTGATGCAATTTGTTCCGAAGTATGTCCTTTAAGTTCTTTTAAAGAAAAAGCTGTGGCCAATTTTAATGTAAATTTTGATTATAAAGGTAATTTAGATTATGCGTTGTCAATAGCTAACTCGGGCTATAATAGCGATTTTAATTCCATTGACGATTCAGGCGTAAAATCTTCTAAAGTTATGCACGGATTATGTGAGACACTATTTAAATCAGGATATTTCAATGAAGTGAAATATAAAGAATCAAAACATAAAGTAGCCGTTGTAGGGTCAGGTCCTGCAGGATTATCCGCAGCAATATTGCTTGGTAAATGGGGAATTGACGTAGATGTCTATGAATCTAAAAAATTGCTTGGAGGTCTTTCCAGAAATTCATTGCCTACATCTAATATGCATGAAAAAATTATAGATAAAGAAATTAGATTAAAATCACCTTCTAATGTTAATTATCTGACTGAGCAAAGAATCATGGATATACGGACGCTTAAAGAAAAATATTCCGCTGTGATTGTCGCCGCAGGTGTATATAGCGATAAAGATTTAATGGTATACTTTGAAGATGGAAATTTTAATAAAATAAAAGATGATAGTGCTGACCAATTTATAAACGATAAAAACTTGCAATCAATGAAAGATAAAACAGTGGCTATTATAGGATATGGTAATTTAGGGCTCAGTCTTGCAATAAAATTAAAAAAATTAGGCGCCAAGAATGTTTATTTGGTATTTCCTAAAGATTTCAAAAATGTCCCGACTTGGGATAAACAGATTATTAAAGATTTTAATATAGGAATTAAATTTTTTATGTTCGAATCTGATAATTATATTATGGATTCTTTGGATATTAAATCCAACAAAATTATTAAACTTAATCTGAATAGAATAGGCAGTACATCTTATTATGGTTTTAATCCAGATTATAATGATGTTTACGAACTTGACGCCGATGAAATATTATTTGTAAATCCGCCAAAAATTTCTGGCGAATTTTGTAAAGAAAATACAACCATTTGCGACGAAACAAAAGGTTTAATAAGTATAAACCATGATAATTACATGACCTCTATCGAAGGTATATTTGCGGCAGGAGATGCTGTTTTAGGCGGTTCATCCGTTCCGCGTTCCGCTTTGAGCGGAAAGACTGCTGCAATAAATGTTTATAAATATCTTGAAAAATTATAAAATTTATTGCATAATTAAAAGTCGTTTGTTTGTATCTTTTAAATTTATATCATTAATTTATATCAAAAGGGGGATTTATTATGAATGAGAAACAAGCTACAAAGATCACTTGGGCAGTTGTTATAGTTAGTATTATTGCCATAGTTGGTCTAGGTATTTACGCTGCGTTAGGATTAAATTATAGAATATTTTAATTAGTTTTTTGTTAACCGAATAAATTATAGTTTATGGCGAATTGCATAGTATTAAAAAATAAAAGAATAATATAAAAGGCATGTGGTGCGAACATATTTACCATTTTTTCTTAATTTTAACACATTAATTATATCTGTTAAATAATTTAAGTTGCTTAACCACTCGACACCCGTGCCTATTGTCCTTAAAATATCTTCAAGAATAATATAAAATATCTTGACTTTTTAATAGATTTATATTATTATACTAAATCTTGCTATCGAGAGCCGCTAGCTCAGCTGGTAGAGCACCTGACTTTTAATCAGGTGGTCGTGGGTTCGACCCCCGCGCGGCTCACCAATAAAACAAAGCATTTAAAGCTTTTCAATTTCTTCTTCATAATCCACTGCAACGATTTTGCAACGGTCATTATCCAAAACCTTAACGGCATTTTTAACATGCGCCTGCGATAAATGGGAATACCTTAAGGTCATTTTTATATCTTTATGCCCTAAAAGCTCTTTTACCGTCGTTAAATCTACCCCCTTCATTATTAGCCGGCTTGCAAACGTATGTCTTAAATCGTGAAAGTGAAAATCTGTAATATGCGATTTTCTTAAAGCCGTTCCGAAGCTCCGCTTGAAGTTATCGTAAGGTTTTAAAGTTTCAGGATTATAAAATACGTATGGCACGTCTATGCGCCTGATAATGCCGAAAAGCATATCTAATAAAGTATCGTTCATGGGTATTTCTCGCCGGTCTCCGTTCTTTGTTTTATCTAAAAGAATTATCCGGTTTTTTAAATCTACCCTATCCCATGTTAATTGCAGTATTTCCGATTTTCTCATGCCTGTATTCAACGCCGTTATAACAACCGGCTTTAAATAGCTGTCGCAATTAGATATAAGCATGTCTATCTCGTCGTCCGCCAGATACCTTAGGCGATATGTTTCGCCTTTTAACAATTTAGCTTTACGAATAGTTTTAAGAATGTTATCGTCAACCAGTTCCCAATCGGCCGCCTTCGTAAACGTTCTTTTTAAAATAGCCGTGAGCCTGTTGGCATAACTTATCGAGTAGCCCTTTTTCATAATATCGCTCTGCATATTTTCAATATCAAGGACGCTAAATTTAGTTATTATTTTTTCACTAAAATAATCATTAAGTGTTTTTATGAAATACTTTAGCCGCCCGTGACTCTTAAGCCGTCCATCTGTATATTCGAGATATTTTACGGATAGTTCGTTAAAGCTGTATTTCTGAACGATTTCTTTTTTGCTTACCGGGGTAATGCCGTTAATAATTTCATTACGCCTGTTTAAAAAGATCTCTTCGGCAAACTTTTTATTTTTAGTTTTCGTCGATTCGTAAATCCGCCGTCCGTTAAGCTGAAACTTCATAAAATAATAAGGGCTGTTTTTTCTTTTGAAAAGTCCCATGTTATTTACCGCCTCCTTTAAGGGACTTTCCGCCTGTTCCCCTATTATACGGTTTAACTTCGCAAGTTTCAAGCCAAACCATTACGGCGTCAATATCAAATTTTACGAGCCGTCCTAATTTATAATGAGGAATTTTACGCGTAGATGTCCAGTCATAAATAGTCTTGGGGCTTGTATCCAATATCTCCGCTATTTTTTCAATTCCGACTAATTTCATTTTATAATCCTTATTATTTTTAGCGCCTAAATCGTCGTTAAAATCTATATTATTAATCTTTAATAGAAATATATGTCTTTATTTCTTCTATGCCTTTAAAATGCGTTTACGGCATTTTTTTTGTTTAGTATTTTTCTTAATTCTATTTGAACGGGTCTTTGCTCTATCGTATATGTCCATAATGCCGGATATAACGCTCCGATGTCTTCTTCTATTACTTCGGTTCTTTCATTTAATAAAGCCTGAGCTTTTAAAAGTCCCAAGCACCAAATCTGCCTTCTCTCGCTTATAACGATATTATTTAATTCTAAATTTTCAATCAAATCCGCAAATAATTCTTTTATTTTATTTTCTAAATGAATTTTTTTAACATCATTTTGTAATGTTAAAATATCATTTAAACTTACTTTTAAATCATTAGCGCAATAATCATCTATGTTATAAAGTCTTAATCTTTCTTCTTTTAGCCTTAGTCTTTTCAATTCGTATCTTAATAAAAATCTATCGTATAACGCCTCTAAAGAATCCCCCTGTCCCGGCTTTTCGTTTGACGCTGCAAAAAAGCTTATTAACGGAATTTTAAGTCTTCCCGGATTGTAATAAATCTTATCGCTCATTGCTAATAACAGACTTTGCAGCGTTTCTCCTTTTGCCTTAAAAAACTCATCGCCGAAAGCGATATGCGCCTCCGGCAAACGATATTCTATATTTCTAAGCATTCTGTCTTGAGCTGCTTCTTTTACGCTCCAATGCCCCATTATTTCTTTTTCCTCCGTTGAAGGCGTAAATAAGTATTCCCAATATTTTATTCCTTCTATATGGTCGCATACGCAATGTAAAACATGACTTTTGGCAACTCCCGGAGGACCTAAAAGTAATGCGTGCTTACCTGTCGCTATTGCTAAAAATATGCCGTCAATAATATCCTGCCTTCTAATAAAATAATCATTAAGATTTTTCTTAATGATTATAATTTTTTTTAAGTATTCCATATATTTTTTTTACCTTTTCCTTATATCTAAAACCGCCGCCGTTATGATAATTTTGCACGCCTTGCCAAATGCCGTCGGCTTGATAATGTTTTAGAATAAATGCTCCAGCAAGTATATTTATTTTAGAAGTTAATAAATTTCCTATCGATAAATTTAATCTTTTGCCCCAAAAATTATAATTAACCTGCATTAGTCCGATATCTACGCTATAATTTTTTTTAATATAATATCGTGCGATATATATTGCTTCCTGTTTTGATTCAGGATATACCGCATTTCCGTTTATATCTAAAGCGTATGGATTTAAACCGCTTTCTACGTATGCAATTGATACTAATATTTTATAATTTGTTCCCGTAAGCTTTCCGGCCGTTTTAAATATATTACCTGCGATTGCTCCTCTTGCCGTTAATAATAAAACAAAGCCTATTAAGATTAATTGAATAGTAAAATATATCTTAATATTATTTAGAGCCTTAAATCGCATTTTAGAGCATTCTTTATTCTTCTTCATCGCTTGAGCTTTTCTTCTTTCTGTATGGGTGAAATTTATGTTGATTTGCATTTTCGGCGGCGTGCCTTGCCGCTCCTGTTGTTTTACCTGCCATACCTCTTGCCGCTTGACCGGCGCCGCTTCCTGCCATTTTAGCCCCTACTCCTCCGGCAAGACCGCCTCCCGCTATTCCTGCCGCTCCAGCTCCTGCGGCTATTCCGCCGGTTATAATAGTTGTCGTAATTGCGCTTGCTACCGACCCTATTGCTCCCATTCCTCCTTTATACAGTTTTGAGGTTAGCATTGGAGCAAGGATTACAAGAATTATAAATAGAATCATAAAAGCAGTGGTTACGATAATATCTGAGTTGTTTAATGACGGATAATTTATAGATCCGTTTAAAACTCCGTTAAATACCGAATATAATAAAGCAAGCGTAATTGTCCAGGACATTATTTCTATTGTATTTATGATCCAGGCTTTTAAGAGGCTTCTCAAAGACGGTATTATGGATAATGAAATTACAATCGGTCCGGCTAAATACATAAAGGCAAGTAATATATATCTTAGGAGTAATATTACCCACTCTGCTAATCCTGCTATTATTACCGATACCGCTCCAAGCCATAAATCCGGATTAAACCAATTCCATAATGTTAACGGCGGCGTCGGCTTGGAAAATATTAATTTAACAAATGCCATATATTCCGCTTCAGGCATAATACCGCTTGCTATTCCGTCAATAACCGTTTCAAGCCAAACCCATATCACATTATACATAATCAGCAAGGATATAATGAATATTAGCCAAAAAATTTCTTTCATATATCCGCCTTCCTGATTTGTATATAATTTTATTGCCATTGTGAATAAAAACAATAAAAAAGCGAATGGCATAATTATTTTTTCAAGCGGCGTAATATTTGTTGACATTTCAGTTGCAAACATTGAAGGAATTGTCGTTATTACCATAACTTGAGGAAATTTAGTCGTTATGTTAGTTTGTCCTGTATTTGCATATGCAGGTTTTACTAACGCCGTTCCCGATATAAATAATATTATTAAAATAAGTAATAGTTTTTTCATAATTACCACGCCGCTCCTGTCGCTGAACCTAATGATTGAATTGTTGTAGTTTCGTTTTGCTGCATTTTAGTCATTGAATCTTCCGCTTGAATTTTTTGCGCATTTATTGCCGCATTAGCCTGATTCTGAACCGCCTGATTTTGAAGTATTTCGCTTAATAACTCTATGATTTTTCCGTTTGCGCTTGCGGTTAATCTTTCCGCGTCAAGTCCGTTTGCTTTTGTTGCCTCCGTTGAAATTAGATGTCCCGCCGTTGTCGCCGTCTGCGCTTCTTTTGAATCTAAAGCCGCCGTTGAAGATTCGCTATTTATAGCCGATTCTTCTATCTGCTGTGTGTCCTGCGCCGTTGAATTTACCCCCAAAGCACTATCCCACGGGTTTGCGGCATTTAAATCGCTATTGCCGAGCCCATTAACATAATTTACAAGGCTATTATCTAAACTTGCGTTTGGAGTTCCTGTCTGCACACTCGGTATAAACTGCTTGTAATTTTGTAAAAAGCTATCCATTCCGTCTAAACTTTTTAAATTTTGAATAAAGCCCGTTGCCGTATAATAATAATTTTGATATGTCTGAAATTGATTATAAGCTGCCATAGCCTCTTTAACAGCGTCCGCATTTCTTACATCCTGCAATGCGGTTTGAATTTTAGTATTTACCGCCTGCACTTGAGTATTAACCGCCGTTGCTGTCGTTTCTATTTGAGTTGCGACCGATTCCGGATTTGGAACTGAATAAACCGATAACTGAGCGTTGGCTTTTTTAATCGGTATTATTAGCATGCCTGCAATTAATAAAATAATCATACTTAATCTTTTCATCGTTATCCTCCTTAATTATTTTTAATTTATATATATAAATATTTTTAAGGTTCACTAATTTTTTGACTATATATAGTATTTGTATTTAGTTATTATAATTTCTATTAAAATTAAAAATAACGGCAATGCTATAAATAAATATTCCTGTATCGTTCCTACCTTTATAATCTTAAAGCAAATCTCAGTTTTTAACGGATAAAAAGGCTTTTCTTCTTGAAAATTTAAAGTGTCTAAAATTATATGCGATAATAAAGCCAAAAATATAATTAGCGCAAATATTTCACCGTAATGAAAATGCAATAATATAAAATAGCTTACAACCGTTAAACACAATGCAAATAAAAGCGTGTGTGTAATTCCTCTATGTTTAAATAAATGCCAATTCCAATCTTTACCCTCTCCAAATAATTTTATATCTATATCGGGGAGTCCTCCGGCGATTGCTCCTATTATTATTCCGTATTTACAAAATAACCCTCCTATTATCACTCCGCCGAGCATATGCGTTATTCTTGTCATTTTATAGATCTCTTAGCGTAAAATGTCCTTTAGGATATTTTTTTGCTAAATTATATAAAAGCTCCGCTTTTGAATTAACATTGTTAAACTCTTCTTTTAGAATATTGTCGTTTTTATTGTTGGTGCATATCCAATAATCTACGCTTGAAGGCTCTATTTTCAATATAACCGAATTACTGCCGTATTTCATAAAAGCCTGCGAGTAATAGCCCGGTCTTGATTTTAACTCGGATATTATTACCGTTTCCCTGTCATTCATACCAAACCTTTCTATAACATCAATGCCGTCCTCTACATTAAGAAAAATCTTAATAAAAGTATTATTCATTATTGCGTCTGCAGCAGGATGTTTTATAAAATCTTTCGGGCTTTGCGATATAGTAGTTATATCTAAATTATATTTTCTTCCGATTCTGTATAAGTCTTCTGTTAATTTTGCCGCTATCGCATTTTTTCCAAATTCATGAAATTCGTCCATTACTATCTGGTAGCGTCCGTGTTTTTTATTCTGCATTTTTCTTAAAACCATAAAATTAATAGTAAAAAATACTATGTCTCTAAGCTTAGGGTGAGCTTTCAAAAGACTTAAGTCAAAACTAACCACTCTATTATTTATATTTAAACCGCCTTTTGAATTTAATATTTTTGAATACATGCCGCTTGTCCAATAATGCAAAGCTTTTCCTAATATTCTTGCCTGCTTTGCGTCGTCGTCGTCCCTTCCTTTATATTCAAACATTTCCGTTTCTACATTTGATAAAATCGGCATATCGTCGTCATCTACATTGTCGTAAGCATAAGTTATGCACTTCTCAATTATATTTAATTCATTTTTAGTCAGTCCGTCTCCTTTTTCGCTTGTAAGAAGTTCTATGATTGTTGCTAAAAACTGTATCGTGTCCGAATCATAATTATCGCCTTTGATAATTTCATTTTTAACCGGAAATAAATTTAAACTGTCTCTTTCTAAATCTACCTGAAAATAAGAACCGTCGAAAACTTCATTAAGGAATTTATAATCCGGTCCGATATCTATTGTCGTTAATTCGTTATTTAAATCTGCAAGTAAAAAATTGATTAATAAATAAAGAGACAAAAAAGATTTTCCTTTGCCGGTGCTTCCGGCAATAACTTTATGTTTTGCATTTAAATTTCTGTCGTCAAAATCAAAATTAATCAGGTCGTTATTATCGGTTTTAAATAATGCCTGCAAATTATCCGTTCCTTTCCAGTTCTGCCACATCGGAAGCCACATCGCTAAAGCGTCGGTTTTAAAAACAAAGGTTAATTTATTTAAATTTCCGTGTCCCGGCAAAAAACTTAAAAATAATCTTTCGTGATCGCTGTCAAATTTTATTGCCTGCGCATTAGATAATTTTGTAAAAGCCTGTATTACCGCTTCTACTTTTGAACTTAAATTGCTGTATATTTTATCTTTTACAATTACGCATATGCTGACATTGAAAAGTTTTTGCGTTGAGCTTTGCATTTCTTTCAATAATGAGTCTTGCTCGTCAAATGTATTCTGCGCTTCATAATTCACCTTAGAGCTTGTCTTTATAATCAAATCGCTTTGTTTTACCTTCCTTTTTAATTTATTCAGTTCGTTTTCCATGACCGGCACGTCAAACGCAACTTGCAGACTATAAGTAAACGGCAATTCCATTATCGTTTTTAAATCCGTTATCATTGCCGATTCAGGCGGCACTTTTATATTTACCGCTACGCAATAATAACCGTCTATAAAAAAATAACTCCATGAAGGTTTTGCCGGTGAAAATGCAATTTGTTCTCTTGCGGTTAGTTCAGGATTAAAATTTTTCGGAGCGTTTACAATATTTTTTCTTTCCGGATTTAAATGACTGTAAACATAGTCTATTAAGTCTTCATTCGTTAATCTTTCGTATTCTGCTTTCATAGACGCAAAATATTCTTTAGTTCTGTTTAAAATTATATTTAACTCCGTTAAAGTATTTTCTCTTTCTTCTTCCGCTATTTTCTTATAGTTATTGAATTTTACGGACATATCCATAAAATCTTTTTTAAAAACTTCTCTTTTCAGCGTTATAAAAAAATAAATATTTACCTTTCTTATTTTTTGATTTCTTAAAGCCTCTAATTTTGAATTAAAAATTAATTTTTCAATTTCCGTTTCAGGCTGCATATTTTCATATAGTCTAATCATTTTTTCATTGCCGTCATCTACATCGTAAATTATTTGAACCTTTAATTTTTCTGTTAAATTATTAAGCATACCTCTTATGCCCGCTACAATATCCGTTGCTTCATTTTCATTGACTAAAAATATATTTTTACCGGCAATTTTAAAACCTGCCGTATAATCTTCGTTAAGCCCTACAATGCAATTATCTTCTATATTCCAAATATTAATTTTATTATAAAAGCTTTTTAATCCCTTCTGCTCTTTCGCTTTTTTCACGGTTTTTTTGCCCTCTGTTATCTTTATATAATCCAAATCTTTATTAGCTAAGGTATAAGCTTTATTGCTTCCTAAATAATAAAATAAATTAGAGGTGTAGTTTGGCGGTTTGTTAAATTTAAATATCCTGAGTCCAGCATAACAAACCGCCACTATCGCTAAATTTAAAAAGGTATTTTGAGATATTGAAAAGGCTATCCCGAAAACCGCTCCCACTAAAAATAAATCCGTTATCTCAAGACCTAAGAATTTAGGTCTTATAGCTAAACTTCTTTCAACATCTACCTGAATGAGCGGCATTTATACTCCTTTAAATTCATAAATTTTTATTTCATTTATAAGTTTTGAAGATGTAATGTCTGAAAAATTATTTTTAAGAAATCTTTTTACCGCCGTTAGATTTTTATTATGATTCTGATAAATTAATTTTAAAGTTTTATACTCTACATGCGATAATATCCCTTTGTTATAAAGTTCTAATATATAATCTTCAAAGTTCATTACTCCTCCTCTGCTTCTGCCTCTCCGTTAAATAAATCGGATTTATTATATAGCCACTCTGCAATTTCAATGACGTCCCCCGTTTTTTTGACATGATTAATCGGAAACCATTCCGCTTCTTCCGTTTCGCTATTCTTAATTAAAATCCCTTTTTCCGTCTCATGCTCTACCTCAAATTTTCCGTCCAATTTTACATACTCGTTAGATTTTTGCTTGTCTTTCAAATTGAATTTAGACATTGCCGTTCTCCTTTAATTTAAATTTAATTTAACTTTATCGTTTTTTTTAATCCCGTATTCTTCTGCTATTCCCGCATTAACTTCTAAAACTCTGTTTACAAGAGTATTGGAATAGTATTTTTTACAATTTTTAATTGCGCATACAGGTAAATTTTTATAAATATTAACTACCCTGTTATTTAGAATATAAATACAATCAATAGGCATTAGCATATTTTTCATCCATATCGCCACTTTTGCCGGCGGCATAATCATTAATAACCCTGTATTTTTATCTAAATGCCTAATAAACATTAAGCCTAAAATCCACTCTTTAGGCTTGTTTGCTATTAAAACATCAGCTTTAAACGGTTTATTTCCGTATATTGTTATTTTTCCGGTGTTATAAGCATAAGCAGTATTTATGCTTATGCTTATAAAAAATATTATTAAAATTATATATTTCATTTATTAAATCCGTTTAAAAATATTAATTTTATTGTTTTTCCCGCTTTTACGGTTATGGTAGTTTTATTATTAGCCTGAGCATTTGCGAGACTGTTCCCCGCTTGATTCGTTAAAGATGAACCTGCCGCATATTTTAACTGGTCATTCATTGAATAGGGATTAGAATTATTTCCTCCAAAGAATAAACTTCCGAGTCCTAATACCGCTTCCCCCACTCCTTCCAATGTGTCCACAAGCGCCGGCGAGTTTACCTGCCCTTTTATACCTGCGCTGCCGTTATTTGATAACGCAAGCGCATTAATGTTGTAAGTTTCGCCGTTCGGATATACTGCCTGAGAAAATGCGATATTAACCCTATCTTGAGAATGAATCGTCGACACCGTTCCTAAAAATATTGTTCCCGCCGGCATAACAAGTTTATGTTCCTTTGTATATATATTTTGAAGAAGTTTAGCTTTTGCCGGCGCTTTTGTATTAAAAGAAAAAACTGCCGTTGCCAATTCTGCATACGCTGTAGTTCCGGGCGGTATTCCGTTAAAATACGAGATTATATTTCTTTTAGTTTTTTCCGTTAAAGATGTTTTAAGAAATTTAGGTAATTTTTTCTTATAAATAAATACCGTCATTTTAGAATTTAATTTAGCTTTTTTTAATTTGATTTTTTCTTTCTGTTTATTAATTTCCTTGATTTTATGTTTTGCTTCTATCTTTGCGATTGCGATATTTCTTTTTTGAATCTTCTGCCTGAAAGACAGAAGGTAATTTTTTAAGTTTTTATTTACCTTCTTTGTTTGCGCCTGTTTTTTAATAATGGGCGTTTCCTGATGATTACCTTTTTTAGCAAGTCCCATAAGTTGACTGAAAATATAAATTGCAAATACTAATACCGCAAACCCGAACAATACAATTATTAAAGTTTTTTGTTTTTTAGTATTTTTTATATTTTTTTCCGTTTCTTCAGGCGGTGCTTGCTCTATATTATTATTTCCCATTTTTTACCCCCTGTATTTTTTTTGCCGAAGATAACCGCTTCTTTACGGATATTACAGGCAAGCCTTCTAATTTATCGGCTTTAACTCCAAGTTTATATTGTTCCGTTTTATTTAATCTATGATTGTTTATATTGCTGTTGTTATAAGCGCAACCCGCCATAACGGTCATCATGCCTGTAATTGAAAGCATAAGAAGGATTTTTTTAATTATCGTCATTAGAATTATTTCCTCCTTCCCCTAAACTATTAAAACTAAACTTCTTAATAATTTTATTTTCGCTAAACATTAAGATTAAATTAACAGGCTGAGCTTTTTTAGCTTTAAAAATTATAAGTCCTGTTTTAATAGTTAAGGGCTTAAATGTCTTATTTATGAGGTTTGACTTATAAATCGGCAAAATATGTCCGTTATGTCTTGCATTTTCATTTAGAAATAAAAACAGTTCGGCAGAATTATTTATAATTTTATAACTGATATAATCATATCCGTCCGCTCTTGAGATGAAATTAATTTTTACTTTAAACTTGCCGTTTAAAGCGGTTTGCGATTGATTTATTTTTACTTTATTGATTTTTAGCATTAATCCTAAAACAAATCTTTTATCGTTTTTAATTTTTTTATTTAATTTTGCCAATCTTTCAAATTTGTCCTGATATATTTTTTGCAATTTCATTTCTTTTATTTTTAATTTTCTATCAAAAGCATTTTTCACATAAGTTCCTGACCACGGAGACTTTACAAAAATTATAAAATCTGCCATTTTTGGCGTTCCTGATATTATCCGGTATGAAAACTTTAATTTTTTTGTCAATATTACAAGGTCTGTTTCCGCTCCTGTTTTATATGTAATAGGTTTTATTACTATATCTTTACCGTATGCGCTTGCTCTAAAGTTTGAGGTATTTCCTAAAAATACTTTTAAAGCTTTAGAAGGTAATATTATTGTAGTAAGATAACCCGGGGCGGTATAAATCGTATGCACTAAATTATGATAAGCAAATGTTTTTCCGATTCTTCCGGAATAAACATATTTAATATTATTAGCGTAAGCATTCGTAGTCAAAGCAAAAAATGCTATTAAAAATGTTAAAATAACCTTTTTCATACAATCTCCTATTTTTGTTTAATTTTATTTAATATCGTCTGGCTGTATATTGCTATTTCAAGCCCATACGGTCTTGAAGCGCTTCTTAAAACTTTTTTTAATACTAAATGTCCTTCTACTGTTTCAATCGTAATTTTTTTATTTTCAAAATGATTTTTAACGATATTTAAAAATACTTTTAAATATATATATTTACCTTCTATTTTTGTAATTCTAATTTTTTTTATCTTTATTTTTTCTCTGATATTCGCATTTTGAATATTAGAAATTGTATTGTTTTTCTCAATACTGTATATATTTTCTTTTTCGTACTTTTCCGACATCATTCTTAAAGCTCTGTCAAGCTGATTCGCTACGCCGTAACTTGATAACGACAAATATCGCCTTAAAAATAATTTTGAAAATGTATTTATTTCTAATTTCGTAACCTTATCGTTATATAGAAGGTTTTTTATTACCTGTATTTGTCCTTTTGCATTTTCTCTTATCACAATAGGCGGTTTAATATACGCTTTATATGCCAAAAATAATGAGCCGCCTAAAATAATTATAAGGATTAAAGACAACATTTTTAAAAAGGAGTTCATATCCATTAAGAACCCCTTTATATTTGCGTGATTTAATTCTTTTACTTCTTCAATATCTTTCTTTTTTTTAAACATTATGCCCCCGTCCAAGAAGATATTAAAGCCCATGCGGCTTCGCCTAATAAAATAATCAATCCGCCGACCATAACCCTGAGTCCCCAAACATGACCTTTTTCGCTTCCGAGAAAATGCGCTACCGCCACCCCTGCAAGCCCCATTAAAAACATACCAGGACCGAAAATTGTTTTAATCCATGTCTCTGCACCCGTAAACGATGAGCCGATAGACGAAGCGTTGCCGTTCGTTAATTGCGCCGAAGCTACAATCGGTTTTAGCCATACTCCTAAACTTCCCATTAATCCGATTAAAAATAATTCTAAAGCATAACTTAATTTTTCTAATTTCTTTTTCATAATTCCTCCTTCTTAAATTTAATAATTAATTTTTAATTTAATTTTCAGTTTTTGGGTAAAGTAAATCTATTGCTTTAATTTCGTGATTTGTGTATTCCTCAATTTTCATAGCCAGCTTAGGAGAAGGAATATTTTTATATCCCCAGATGTTGTAAACATGAACTTCGGTAATGCCTAAATCTAAAGCCAATATCCTGCTCGTAATCTTATGTTCGTTACAGTATTTTTTCAGTATATGTATATTCATAATTTATAAAATACAACTTTAAAGAAAATATGTCAAGTATATTTTTACTTTAAAGAAAGGATTTTATTAAAAGCTTTAATTATAATGGATTGCGGGATAAAAAATTATTTAGCGAAGATATAAAAATCTATTAAATATTTAAAGAGGAAGATAAAATAATAAGAATGTATTTTTAACTTAATATTTTGAGGTAAATAACATGGGGGTTTTTCAAAAATTTATACACATTTATATGACAATACTGTTAGAGCAAGGGAATCTAATTTCAAATTTTATAAACTTAAAAAAGAAATTGAGATGACCGATAAAAATGATATAGAAAAGTGCCATAATAAACTTTTAGAATTGAAAGCATTTTTTGATAATGATATTGAATTTTATTCTATTAAAAAAAATGAAGAGTTTTATAATAATTATTTATATAATCTGAATAATAATATATCTTTAGATGATATAAATAAAATTATAAATAATTTAAAAACAATAAAGGAAAAACATTTTTTTAATTTTTTGACTTATTCTGTATTACCAGTATTATTGACCTTATGCATTATGTTATCTTTATTTTTAATAATAATATTTTTGATTAAATATTTTTTTCCACATTTTACTTTTAATTTTTAAAAATATAGGGTGCAGGGGGATAATCCCCCTGCTGTTTTGTTTTATGAAACAAAGCGGGGTTTTATACCCCGCCGTTCCATCTAAATTTTAAATATTATAATTTATTTTTGTTTCATATTCTTTCGGCAGTAAAGATACATATAAATACGTATTTTGCTGAAAGATATCTTTTAGCTGATCATTAAAAATATCTTTTACTTCCGTTAATACTTCGCCTTTTCTGTTAAAAAACCTTACATCATATAAATCATTGCCGTTTAACTTAGTTTCTACCCATTTAACGCTTTTTTTGTTTCTTCCTATCTCAAAGATGAGCCCGCCATCTTTGAGATATTTTAAATTTTTTGCACCGGTGACAATTGCAAATTCCCCTGCGCCGTATTGTTCAAATATTATTTTTGCCGTCGCTTTTTGTTCTTCTTCAATCATTTTAAGCCTCCCTTATGATTATAATTAAGTTATTTATTATTATTTTCTGTTATTACCCTGCCTTTTTTTATAGGGAATTTATATATTTTGCCGGCTTTTTCCGCAATTATTTCTCGATTATAAACCGTAATATTGTCATATACCGTTGGCAATACAACATCGCAAGCCGATGTTTCTATCCCTCTTTTGCCTGTTTTCATGTTTCGTGTTGAAATAATGTGATGTGAATAATACGTTTGTTCTTGTACTTCTCTATCGTCATACATGATTTAATCTCCTTATTTTAAAATTAGTTTATAGTTTGTTTATTTGCAATTTCAATATTTCCGCTATTTAATAAAAATAAAAAATTGTTTATATTTTGTAATGTTCCCGTTGCTTTTGTTTCTGCAGTGTATTTTTCTTTATCTGTTTTAAATGTTGATAATTTAATATGATTTTCTAAAGCCGATTTTTTAATATCTTTATAGAAAATAACTAAATTATTAATAAATTTATTATCATTTATTAAATTAATTTTTAAGTTAATCGTTAAGCTGTCTATTGTATAAACTGTATTTTTAACTTTTTTAATTTCCGACATTATCGCCGTTCTATTTTCAATTTCAAATAATTCTGTTTTCATGATATTTACTCCTTTTTATTCTTTATTTATTTAATTTATCCTGGTATCTTCTGAATTGGCGCTCTCTCTAATTTCTTTCTATTAAAGCGTAATTCGTTTTTTAATCTTAATTTCATTATTTTTTATCCTGTATATCTCTTCTTGTATGCTCTCACTATTTGGAACGAAGAAAAATTTACCATTTTTTTTGCAAAGAATGACAAACATTTTAGGTATTTAAAAATATTTAAAACTTTTTCACTGAAATATAACTAAGAAATGATTAAATAACTATAAACAAACGATATCTGGCTAAAATGAAAAGTTTTAAATATTTTTAAATAGCGTTAAGAAATTTTGGCGTGATTTGAGTATTTAAAAAATGGCGCAGCAAAGCGAAGTCCGATAGGATAAATTTTTCGCAGAGACTTTGAGCATACAAGAAGAGTTGCGCAGGATCTATATATAATAGGATTAATAAATTACGCTTTAATAGAATCTAATTAATGTCTTTTATTCCAGTCTTAAATTGTTTAAATTGTAAAAAAACCGACAGGCTCGGTCTTTCGTGAAAGACTTTTTTTACAATTTAAACTCCTTGTTGTTTTTTAGCGGCGAGCGGCATTTAAAAACGAGTTTTATGCTGCAGCTATTTTTCGTTAAATTAAAAAATGTATTGGTTATGGACTATGGATTGCTTAGGTTCTTTGGGGTATAAAAAAGCCTGACGCTAATTATTTATTATTTTTAAATTATCTATTGCCAAAAACTTATAGGCTTTTGGCAATAGGTTCAATAAGTGTATTGATTAAATAAAAGTCTTAAAATTAATATTGCTCTAACGAGCTTTGAGCAGAATTTGCATTTGCGCAATCCATTCCTAAATGAGTTGCTTGTATTTTATATGCTGTTTTATTAGGTATTTTATTGCATTCTTTTATCATTGCCGTCATTTGTTTCTGATGTTTTGTATAATATTTAACCGAATGTAAAGGAACGCTGTTATCTTTATTGGCGCACCCGGATAAACCCGCCGTAACTAAAAATAATAATCCAAAAATTAAATACAATTTTTTCATAACTTCTCCTTATTTTTTAATATTTTTTTAATTGTCATTATTCTTTACTGCATATGGTATGCTTTGAAGCTCTATTTTAACTATATATAGTTAAAATTATCCATACCCGCTATAAAATCATCTAAATTAAAAAATTCTAATTTATTAATTGTTTCATCTAATATGATTCTTTCATCTAAAGTTTTACCTGCTTTATATTCATCTATTTTAATTAATTTTTCTTTAAATTTATTTGCATTGCCGCTAACTAAATACATAAGCTTGTTTATTTCTTTCGTATTTTGCAATGCTGCTAATTTTTTTCCGTATCTTATCATAGATTTATATTCTAATTCTATCTCAAATGCTATTTTATCTTTAATTAAAATTAAATCTGGTATTAATAACCAATCAGGATTTAGTTTTTTAATATTTAAATCTATTTCATATTCTATATTTTTATTTAAAAGTAAAGCTCCTAATTCTGCTATCATTAAATGATGATTAGCATTATTATTCAGGGCTATTCTGCTTATATTAATTCCTAAATTTTTAAATTCTTTTTCAAAAGATTCTTTTAAAACTTGATAGCCTTTAAAATCTAAAGTGTATATATTTTCCATATTTTTAACTTTTAAAATTTTTATATATCTAAATCCCGCTAATTTCTTTAATCTTACATATATCGTATGTTCTTTATTTCCATATAAAATATTTATCGCTTTAATATTTATATATTTATGTTTATATAAAAATTTAAAAAAAATAATATCCTTTCCGTTTATATCTACTCTTTGTTTTCCCATAACTACTCCAATTTAAATTTATCGTTGTTTTGTTCTTGTGTTTTTGATTGTTTTTCTTCCTTATTAAAATTCTTATCTTTTGTTTCGCTGCTTACCTTTTCTTGATACTTAGCTTCAATGTTTATATGCCTTTTTTCTTCCGCTTTAACAATTTTATATGCCGCATATATAAAGATAATTTCAAGAAGGATGATATTTTCTATTAAAAAATAAAAAGCTAACATCACTGCGCTATGCTGAATATTTAGAAAATTAAAATATCTCCACTGTCCGCTTTTAATCAATATTTTTAATATTCCGTATTCTTTCCAAAAGTCCTTTCCGTAAAACCAATTTAATATTAAAATTGGCGCTGCAATGCCTGAAACAAATGCTGCAAATAAACCTATGAGCCAAACTTTTGACATATAATTTTGAAAACTATGTCCCTTGCCTAAAGTATTACTGCTATTACTGCTGTTGTTATTTTGATTATTCATAAATTCCCCTTTTATAATATTATTATGAAGTGTTTATTTTATTATCTTTCAATCTCAACTCTGTTAAAATCAAGTCCAACTATTTCAAGCGTCCCGTCTATTATAGCCTTTGCAAATGCCTGTCCTGGCTTTAATTTACTAAAAGCCTGAGGTTGTATAATATAATCTCTCCTTTCGCTCTTACTAATCCCTAATGTCCCTGTATTGTCTTTGCTTTCCGCTTTAAATTCAAATATCTTGTTTCCAAACAATTTTGATATATCTTCATTTCTTATTGAATCCTGTTTCATAAAATATTTATTCTGGCTGTTTGATAAAAGAATATCTAATAAAGCTTTATCAAATCTGTCTGCGTCCGATAAAGACTGCGTTAGCATTACTAATTGGACCTTAAAGCTTCTTATTTCTTTAATTATTTTTGAAAATGAAGAAAACATTAAGTCTGCAAATTCGTCTATGCATAGACAAGCGTCATAGTTTAACTCTTTCGGCTTTCTCAGTCTTAAATTTTCTATAATCATTCTTCCCATGCTGTTTTCTTCCTGAATATTTCTTAAACTAACCCAATTTACTTTTGAAAAATCTATATTATCCGCTTCATTTATATTGAAGTTTTTAGATAAAGCATAAGGCTGTAATTTATCCATAAACCCGGAAATATATCCCGCATAATTTTTGTCTTCTACCAAACCTCCTGCGATAAGTTTTTCCGCTTCCGTCATTTTGCCGGCATGCTCTTTATAAAGTTTAATAATGTTGTCTTTATATAAAGCTAAAAATATTTTTTCAAAGGTAGGATTTTCAATATATTTTAAAATAAATCTCAAAGCCTGCGTTGCAAATGACTGATAAAAACTTTCCGCCGTTGATATTTCTTTCGGGTATAAACTGTTAATTATTAACTCTGCTATTTCTTTTTCGCTTAACCCTTTTAGAAGGTTGATATTTGATTGAAAATCAAATATATTTGCCTCATCTCTTAATTTTTTTGCCGTATCTTTTGCCGCAATTTCCCCCTTACCGTCAATGATAGTTATTATCTTTTTTCCTATCCAAAAATTTAATAATACGCTTTCCGTTTTTCCCGCTCCTGTTTCTCCAAATACTATCGTGTGTCTATCGGGCAAATCAATTTCAATTTCCTTACTTATTTTATTAGTTAATATTGTTGCTTTTGCAAACATAATTTCTCCATATAGTTATCTTTAAAAAATATTTTTAATCCTCAAATTTATTTAAGGTAGTTTGTTAAACTTCCTTA
Source organism: bacterium (assembly GCA_021809845.1). Lineage (GTDB taxonomy): Bacteria > SZUA-79 > SZUA-79 > Acidulodesulfobacterales > Acidulodesulfobacteraceae > Acididesulfobacter. The sequence goes on from JAJZJW010000004.1 coordinate 37,502, forward strand.
TGCACTTTTATTCCCCTCCTGAGAGGAGGGGGTAGGGGGGTGGTGTTTCATTCTCCCCCTCTTTAGAGGGGGGCGGGGGGGTGTTTGCCTGTCGTGCGTATCCCAAAGATACCACGACTAACCCAAAAAAAGCGTTTACGGTTTTTGCAAAGCAAAAATAAATATTTTGCCGAAGGCAAGATATTTAAGTGCGGTCTTGTTTTAAAATTTTCGTCAGAAAAGTTTAGTTTGGCAAAGACAAACCACGAATTAGCGAAGCGTTTGCCGAAGGCAATTTGTGAAACAAGATTTTTTGGGTTAGTCGTGGTATCTTTGGGATAGCGAAGCGTTTTGCGAAGCAAACCAAAATACCACGCACGACAGGCAAACTTTAATGGGGGTAAGGGGGTGTCCCCCTTTATAATGCTTTTAATGCCTTTGATATTAGTTTCAAAACAAAAATCAAAACTAAAATTTTCATTTTTTCTATTATTTGAAATTAATATCATTGTAAAATTACCTTGATTTTGCATTTTGTTTTAATGTAATTAGTCTTTAATATCCTTGTTATTTTTCTGCTCTTGTTCTATTCTTTTTGCAATAATGTTTCTTGCGTTATTTACTACTGTTCTTGCGATTAATGCCTTTTCTACTCCAAGCAGTTTCGCAAGTTCCGTTATTGAATTATACATTTCGCTATCAAGCGAAATTGTAATTGATTTCTTTTTGCCTTTTGTGTTTTTTATACCGTCAAACATATCCATTTAATCATCTCCTTTAATTTTAAAATTATTTAAATATCTGATAAATTGGCTTGTTATTATATCGTTCTTAAAAGTTATTTCCATGTAGTTAGATATGCCAAAATCTGAATCATTAATATTAAATATTATGCCAATTTTAATGTCTGTATGCGTATTATTTAAATGTTCTACTGCTGCAGTAATACTGTCATAATTATCAATTAGCTTTTTCTTTTCTTTTTCATCTTTAATCTTTGATATTTCAATATTTTCTATATTATATCCATCATACTTACCGCTATTATTTTTATTTAAATTAATATTATTTTTTTCCTTATTTGTATCTAATTTATTTCTTTTATTCTTAACTTCCCCCGCAGTAATACTGTCATAATTTTCAATTAGTTTTTTCTTTTCTTTTTCATCTTTAATCTTTGATATTTCAATTGCCTTTTTAATTGTGCCGCCTGTGATTTTTTCTTTTAATTCTTCAGGCATTTCACATATGCTTAGTATTTCTTGCACATACGATTTTGACTTATGAATCTTTTCCGCTATCTGTCTAATAGTCAATCCTTTTTCCTGTAATTGTTTTAAAACATTAGAAAGCTCGGGCTTGCTCAAATCTTTTCTTTGAATATTTTCTAAAAGCTGGTAAGTCAATATATCTTCTTTCTTAATGTCTTTTACAAGACAAGGCACGCTGTTTAATCCTGCCCTTTTAGAAGCCTCTAATCTTCTTTCGCCTGCTATCAGTAAATATTGATTTCCCTGTTTTACTACCAAGAGATTTTGATTAACTCCGAATTCTTTTACCGATTCCGTAAGTTCGTCAATATCTTTTAAAACATTTTCTTTATTTCTAACCTGCTCATTCACAATTATTTCTTCTATATTTATATCAATCACGGTTGCTTTATCTTCCTTATCTTTGCCAATCCAATCTAAAGGATCGTTTAATTTTTTCATACAATCTCCTTAGTTTATATTTCTCTTTTTATATTTTATTTTTAATTATTTGACTGACTTCTTCCCCAAGTTTTTCATAGTCTTCATAACCTCTGCAATTTTTTTTATAATAAAATATGCTTTTGCCGGTTCCGGGAGCTTCCTTTAAAGAAGTATTTACCCTTATAATAGTTTTGAAAACTTGATTATCAAAATGTTTATGTAAATTCTGCAGTATATCTTTTGATATTGAAGTATTTGCATAACCTGTCGCAAGATAACCTAATATTTCAAGTTTACCGTTAAGTTTCTTTTTAACCATACTTACCGTTTTTAAAAAATCCGACAGTCCTTCCATTGCAAAATATTCAGTTAAAACCGGCACTATTATTTTATCCGCCGCCGTTAAAGCATTTATTGATAATAGTCCGAGCGAGGGCGGACAATCAATAATGACAATATCGTGATATAAATCTTTTACGATATCTCTCAAAATCATTTCTCTACCGACTTCGTTTACTATTTGAAGTTCTACTCCCGCAAGCGCTATATTGGCAGGCGCTACTTCTAAATTTGAATCTGCAGTTTTTATTATATCTGTAATGTTTTTTTCTCCTAACATTACCGCCGCCATTGAATTATCCGCAGTCTCTCTAATACCTAAATGAATACTTGCATTTGCCTGCGGGTCTATATCAATTAATAATACGTTGTCATAATTTCTTTTTAATGCAACGGCAAGATTTACCGCCGTCGTTGTTTTTCCTACTCCGCCTTTTTGATTCATAATAGCAATTATCATTTTTTTCACCTCTTTATTGTTTTTTAATCTTGTCCACTGAGTGGACAAGAAATATAATTACTTTATATCAAAATGCCTCACGGGTCTTTAGAGTCTCCGTTATCAAGCATATTTGATGCTTCTGCTTTCAGTTTTAGCATTGCAAATATATTACCCAAATCGTCATCTTTATAATTATTTTCTATGATTATTTTTTTTATTCTGTTATTTTTTTCATCTCCCGGCATTTTTGCGATATATTCATCTGCAAGTTTTTCCGCTTCTTCTTCTTTTTCTCTTTTCTTTATTTCCGCTATTTTTTTTTGCTTTTCAATTAGCTGTTTCTGATTATTTTCTTGAATTAGTTTACTTACATCCGTGTATAAACCTTCCTTAAGCGTATTTATTAATAAAGCTACGGGCTTTTTAACATTAATCTTGCCTTGTTTAGACTGATGATTTAAATAATTACCCGCCACAACTGCGTCTTTGTATTGTTTTTCAATCATATTTAAAACAGGCTCTTCCTCATTTTTAAATAATTCAATATCTTTTAAAGATAAAGGCGTGTGTGTATTATTTTTATTATTTTCTTCACACACGATTTTTAAGGAAGGATTTGTTGAAGCGTGTTGTGTGTGTATTATTGTATTTTGATTCTTATTATCTATTATTCTTATTAGTGGTTGATTTACGGTATACCGTAAAACCGTATACGGTTTTTGGGGACACGGTTGAGATTCAGTATTATCAATACTTTGCTGATTTAAAGGTTCTTCTCCGATAAATTCTTTATAAATTTCTTCGTAATTATCATTAAGCGATAAAATACGGTATAAAGTTTTAGAAAATTTGCCGGCGTTTTTATGTTCCTGTTTTTTTAAAAGCAATTTACCTTCAATTAATTCATTCATTATCCTATATAATTTATTTCTTCCCACTTTTCCGTGTTCACAGAGATATTGAATTGACGGATATGAAATTCCCCCAAACGACCTTAGCATTAAATATAATCCCATAGCCTCCAAAGACAAAGATTTTGACCTAATCAAATCATTTTCAACCCATGTAAAAGGAGCTGCTATTTTATTTTCAAATATTATTTTTTCTTCCATTATTTTTTTTAATATCTTCCGTTTATATTTAATAGTTAATGTATTTTATAAATCATAATTTATAAAATACAACTTTAAAGAAAATATGTCAAGTATATTTTTACTTTAAAGAAAGGTATTTATTTAAAACTTTATTTATAATGAATTTATAATTTTTAGATAATATATTAATATTAAAGAGATTTTGTTAATATCGTTTATAGTAAAGAAAAATATTAATTTAAATTCATAATTGTCAATACATTAAAATGTCAAAAGAAATTAAAGATAAAAATATTAAATTATTAAAATCAATAGGGGGAAAATTAAGAAGCAAACGGAAGGAGCTTAAAATTTCTCAGGGAAAAATCGCCGATTTACTTGATATCAGCGATACGCAAATTTATAAGTATGAGCTTGGCTATTCCTTAATACCTTTAGATAACCTTCTCAAACTTTGCGAATTATTTAACGTAGATATATATTATTTTTTAGGCGATATTAAAAAAGAAAAACAAGAAAATGCTTCAGTCATCAATTATCCTATTAATTCTGAGCTTGAAAAAAGAGTTATGATGTTAAAAGAAATATACGAATTTAATTACGAAGATTTAAATTTCGGCGTAAATAATTGTATAGATTCAATGTATGCAATCTTAAAAAAACGGCAGAAGCAGGGAAGAGATAGAGAAACTCCTAAAAAAAAGAAGAATGCGAATAATTAAATTTGAAAATTAATTATTATGATGAAAATAATGATTATTAATATATTATAAAATAATTATTTTGGCAATAATTTAAAAGGTTTTGAATATGGAAACAAATAATACAAATCCTGATAATCCTGTTATAAAAGGACAATCAGAAATATTAAAAAGTGTTTTAGAAGGGTCAAAAGAAATAGATGTATATGATGAATTATCCAAATTAATCAATTTGGATAATATAGGAAATATAATCAAAGATATTTCTATTAATTATTCAGATGAAGCTGAAGAATATAATAAAGGTGTGCAAGAAAGGCTTAATAATATTCTAATAATAAATAATATAAATGATTGTTTAAAGGATGCAAGGGTAGACTTAAAAGTTTATAATGCCTTATTTAAGGATAAAACCTATTCTCGAGCCATTTTTAATCTTCAACAAACAGCCGAGAAAACAACAAAAGCTTTATGTTTTATAATGTTTAATAAATTTGAACCTATTAAGATCGGACATAATCCTTTTAAAATTTTAAATTACTATTTTAAAAAAGAAAAGTTATTTTTAGAAATGCTAAATCTTCTTGTAAAAAAGGTAGATAAACAAGCAAAAATAGATATGTCGGACTTTTTATCTAAAATTTATGATAAAAATTATCAAAAAGGTTTTAATGTAAATACAATAGAAATATTTTTAATAGAAGATAATTATAATATGGCGGATTTAATAATAAAATTATTGCAAAACATTAAGCAAAAGTTTTTGAATAATGATCATAATTTAAATAATACATTTTTTTCTTCAGAGTTAATGATTTTTAATTTAATTTTATCTCCCCATGAAGCTTGTTCTAGATATTCTGGACGAAAAATAAAGCCTGAAAATTATACTTTTGAATCTAAAATAGTAGAATATTCAAGCAGTATTGCTTTAGAATTAAAAAATATAATTGATTATATAGATAAGTTAGTTAATACCAATAGCAATTCTACGCCATAAATAATTACCAATTTTGCAAATATACATAAGTAAAAATTAAAATTAGCTATAATATATAACATTTAACAACGAAGATTTAAATTTCGGCGTAAATAATTGTATAGATTCAATGTATGCAATCTTAAAAAAACGGCAGAAGCAGGGAAGAAATAGAGAAACTCCTAAAAAAAAGAAGAATGCGAATAGCTAAATTTGAAAATTAATTAATATAATGAAAATAATAATTATTAATATATTATAAAATAATAATTTTAATATCAATAAAAATTTTAAATTTAAATCTAATCAAAAAGACTACAGAAACCAGGAATAAATAAAGTTCCTGATAAAAAATTCTGGCAGAAGTTGATAGTAAATAATAATTAAGCTTTTAATTTTTTTTAAATAAATTTTAAATAAAGAAGATTTAAACAATGAATGAAGTACAACCAAAATTAACAAAACATATAAACATTCCCGATATTATCATAGGTTTGATCATAGTTGTTTTTATAACTTTTATGATTACAACCTATCTTGCCTTACATTGTCCAGAAAGCGATACACATTTAAATAATATATATTTCATGGTATTACAGGATGTTTTTGTTCCTCTTGGAACATTAGCACTGGCTTTTGCATTTTTTTATCAAATCAAAACAGCAGGGGTGGAATATTTAGAAAGAAGAAGGGCATTATTTGAAATTTTTATTTCAAGATTAAATAGTTATATTAATTATTGTGACAAAATTATAGATAAAAAAGAAAGCGATGATAGAACAGGCAATAAAAATACGGCTGTTTCTGATGCCGAAAAGTTTAAAAAGGCAGTTCTTATCGATATTTATGCTAACGAGGTAGTGAAAAAAGGGCACAGCGTATCTATGTCTTCCGAATCTGCAGAAACACTAAAAAAAGCATTGAAAGAATTAACGCCTGATGAGCTTTAATCAGTAGAATTTTTTGTGGAAAGAGAGCAAGAATATACAATGTTTATAAAAGAAAGCAGATTTTTTACATTTGACATTATAAAGAGAATAATGTCCCTTTATGATGATATTCGCCTTTTTAATAAGGGATTTAATTCGAGCGAAAATAAACGGAATTTTTTAAAATACTACGCACCCAAACTTAAAAACTCATGCGAAGAATGCTTGAAGTATCTTAAGAAACAATTATAAGATTAAGGTACTTTAATTTCAATGAGTATCTTTAATACATTTAATGTCAATTTAATACAATAATAAAATTTCTTTATGGAGGATTAATGAAAATGGAGAGGGAATTTTCTTTACATGATTTTTCTTTAATTAAAATAAAAACTACAAAAGTAATGCAAGAACAAAATATAAAAAGAATTTCTAATGCATTTCTTTTTTTCTCTTTGGAAACGTTATTAGCATTACAAGATGATGAAATTAAAGATTCAATAACTGATACTTGCTATTTGAATGATGAAACTAATAAAAGAGGAAAAGATAGAGGCATAGATGCTGTTTATATAGATGATCAAAATGAAATACCGATAATTCATTTTTTCAATTGCAAATATGTTGAAGATAGCAAGAAATCAAAAAATAATAATTTTCCATCAGGAGAGATAGATAAAATTTTGACATTTATAAATGATTTAATGATGGAAGATGACAATTTACAAAATACAAATAATATTTTATTTTCAAAAGTGAAGGAAATATGGGATTTAATGAAAAAAGGAGAAACTAAATTTATTATTCATCTTTGTTCAAATCATTATTTAGGGCTTGAAAAGACAGAAAAAGAAAGATTTGAAAATCAAATAAAAAAATACAGCACTGTAAAGTTTGAATATAATTTACTTACAAATTTATCGGATAAGTTTTCAGAATTTAATAAAATAAGCGTTAATAGCAAAGTCAGGGTAATAAGAAAAGATTTATTTGATAAGGCTGATGGTGATATTAGAGCTTTAATTTTAAATATTCAAGGAATTGATTTGATTAGAATGATTTTGGGCGATGAAAATATGAGAAATAGTTTTGATTACGCTGATACTGATTTAAATAGTATGACAAATATGGAGCTATTACCTGATGCATTTGCGGAAAATGTTCGAATTTACCTTAAACAAAGGTCAAGGATAAATAAAAATATTAAGAAAACAGCTTTGTCAGATAATAATAGCAAGTTCTTTTATTTTAATAATGGAATAACTATAATATGCAAGAATTACTCCTATGGTGATGGAATTAGCCCCATCTTAACATTAGAAGATATTCAAGTAGTCAACGGCAGTCAGACTATCTATTCGCTTTATGAGGCATTTAAACAAGATTATTTAAAATTGAAAGGGGTTAGTTTATTATGCAGAATTTATGAAATAAAAGAGAATAAAAGTTTAAGTGCAAATATCGCAGAATATACTAATAGTCAGAATCCGGTAAAAAGCAGAGATATAAGATCAATTGATTTTGTTCAACAGAAATTAGAAGATGAATTAAAGGTGCTGGGATACTTTTATGAAAGAAAGAAAAATCAATATGTAAATGAAAGTAAAGATAAAAGAATTGATTCTGAAAAAACTGGACAAACGCTGATGGCGTTTTATAATGAAATGCCAATAGAGGCAAGAAATAATAAATCAATAATATTTGGAGATAAAAATATGAAGATGTATTTACCGAGGATATGACAGGAGAGATGTTATTATTGTCTTATAATTTATTTAATAAAGTGGAACAACTAAAAAATAAAAAAACATTGGAGATTGAAAATAATCCAAGTCTATTTGAAAAGGAACATTTTATATTATATTCTTCATACTTTATTCTTTTTATTCTTAAAAAAATTGCAGAAAAGAAGGAAGTAAAATTAGAGCTCAAAAATGAAAAAGAAATAATTAAATATTATAGTAATGCTATAGATATATTAAAATATATACTAAATATAGAAAAGAAAAATAATCCAAATTCATTGTATACAACGATATTCAAACTAAATAGAATAAAGTCTGTATTTGACTCAGAGATGATAGAAAAAAATATTATAGAAAATTATTTATAAATTAAAATTATTTATATTTCATATCATTTATCATTTTTACTGTAATGATTATAAGCAAAAAAGTTAAAAATTAACAGTAATATAAGGAATAAGAGGTTAGGTGAAATTGCTTAAATAATTGCAAAACATGTAAAAAACAGTTTTATTAAATTAATTGAATATTTTAGAACAGTAGTAAAATCGTGGATAAAAAGACAATAGCACCAGCTGCAATAAACGCCTTAATAGAAGCCTTAACTAATATTTATTGGTATAAGTCTGAACTTAGAAGTTTCATTGCTAACACCGTTAGTGATTTTTCATTATTAACAAAACTTAATTGGGAAGATTATAAAAGAAATATTATATCTACATTAATAAACTTTCTTGTGGAAGATCAAGACCATTATCAAAATGATTTGTTGAAATTAATGACTGAAGTTTGCAAAATTGATGATTTTTCTCATCTGGAAAGAATAAAAGACGGTGGCAAAGAAAAGGCAATGATTGCCAGAAAATCCGTCGAAGCGCTTAAAAGACTTATGGAGCCTCACGAAAATATCATCAAAGAACAAATAACAAAAGAAGAACACATAAAAAAAGCTTTTGAAAAAACCTTACAAATACAAGGCGTTCAGCAAAAACTTGATGAAATAAAAAATACTTTTTACCAACTGATAAGTTCTCAAGAAAACCAAAAAAGAGGGTTTATGCTTGAAAAGATTATGAAAAACTTATTTAATCTATTTGATTTAGATCCTAAAGCTTCTTTTAAAATTATTGGGGAGCAGATAGATGGAGCGTTCACCTTCAATAATACTGATTATTTATTTGAAAGCAAATGGCAGCATAAACCCATTGATATAAAAGATCTTGATGCATTTAGCGGAAAATTAAATAGAAAATTGGATAATACGCTGGGCCTTTTTCTCTCTATAAATGGTTTTTCAGCGGATGCGGTAAAGGCACATTCTACAGGTAGAAGACTTATGATTTTAATGGATGGCTCTGATTTAATGGCTGTTTTAGAAGGAAGAATTGATTTACTGTTATTACTATTTAAAAAAAGAAGGTGCGCAGCTCAAACAGGCAATATTTATTTAAAAATTCACGAAATTATTTCTGGTTAAAAAAAATAAATATTTAATAAGATAGAATTTTAATAACCTAAAGGAAAAAATTAATTAAAAAAATAATATATATATGCTTAGTAAATTACTAAAAACATATCTAATTCTAACATCACTTGCGCCATTATGTATTTCTGTTTCATATATATTTTATGAGAAATATGGATTATCTATTTCAGATTTCATTCCATTGGCAATAATGATTATAGTTGGATGGTCGTCTTTATATATACTACGCTTTGCCGCGTCAAGCTTTGAATTATTTAATGAAATAACTATTGCCAAGATTAAATCCATAGATAAGGAAGTTATAGGATTCCTTATCGCTTACAGTCTGCCATTGCTTCTTTTAAATGTAAATAATATTAAAATACATACATTATTTTTTATAATTGTCGTGTTTATATTAATATTTGGACTGGTAATTTGGGGGACACATTCATTCCAAGTGAACCCATTGCTTGGCATATTTGGATTTCATTTTTATGAAATTGAAACCGAAAATGGTATAACTTTAATGTTAATAACAAAAGAAGAAATTATTAAAGCAAAACATATAAAGCAAATCGTCAAATTAACGGAAGATGTAATATTAGAGGTAAAAAAATAAATGAAAAAATTATTACATATTTTTGCACTTACTGATAATCATGATAATCCTATTTTCAAAATCTCCATATCAAAGGAAGTTCAAGATGAAATTTCAAAAACTTTTGAAAAACAGGAAGAAGAGTTCACGTCAAACATTGAAAGTGCAATTTCTTTTAATGGCAACTATAAACCAGAAGAAAATGAACTTCTTTATATAGAAAATTTTTTACCTTCAAGTAATACAGAAAATGGAGAGGATATTAAAAATCCAAATATTAATATCGTAAATAAAATGCGGAATGCCATTAAAAATCCAACTACTATTTGTTGTGAAAATTTAACCATTAAAGATATGCCTTTAGACAGTATCCGTGCTATATTTTCTGGTTATATTTTTGAAAATAAAACAATTAGAATCTTAATACAGGTTTTTAACAATAGCCATATTATAACTAAAAAAGGCTGGCTCGCATTATTCCTTGACAAGAACGTATTTACCAAAATTGATCCCAAAAATCTTCTTATGTTGGATAATAAGCTTACTGCGATAATTGACGGAAATAAAATTAAATTTAAAAACTTCTATTATCTTAGGCAAATTTTTGATATGACCCTTTTTTATAGAGAAGCCACTAACCCAGAATTAATTAATTTTACGAAACTTCCCTTAATGCATTTCCCTGATGCCACAGCTTTCATTGACAGCGCAGACACTCAAATAAGACGGAAAATAGGGTTAATGTTTGAATTAAATACATTTGATATCCTTAATAAAAATTCTATACCTACTATAGTTAGTGAAGCTAAAAAAATAGGGATTAATCTTACAACTATAAAGCAACAAGGCAAAGATATTATTGAAATACCCACAGGAAAGAAAGAAATCATGTTATTTCTTTCTTTTTTAGAAGAAAGTATTTATAAAGGACAATTTACACATACAAATTATATATCCAATTCAAAAAAAAAATTTCAATAAATAGTCAAAGATTTAATAAATAAAAACAATGTATTTTTGAGAAAAATATAATTATCTTAAATGATTTTTATATATTCCGTCATATCCCTCTTAACAATCCTTCCTAATATTCCATTTTGGCATATTCCAAAATGTAATATATCATACGCAAAAGGTAAATAAAGGCAAGCATGTCAACATCTATTTATTCAGACGACCATAAGTTTATTGTTCGGCAATTAAAAAAAGCCCGAGCGGAAGCAGGAATAGACCAAAAAAAGGTAGCCGAGCTTTTGGGTAAAACTCAATCGTATATTTCGAAGATAGAATCCGGACAAAGAAAAATAGACATCGTCCAATTAAAACAGTTTGCCAAAATATATAAGAAAAAAATTGATTTCTTTCTAAAATAATTAATAAAAAACCTTCCGATTAATTACGTTTCAACATCACACTTAGAGTATTTTTAAATAATTTAAATAATTTTTCCTACAAATAACACCTAAAGGAGATTTTATGGTCAAGAAAAAAAGACAAAAAAGAGAATGGAATGAAGAATTCTTAAAACATATGAAATTTATTGTAGAACACAAAAATTATGCAACTATGCCAAATAAATTCAAAAAAAACAACGAAATCAAATGGGTTTCTCCGAACGATAAACAAAGAGCAGCATGGTGGGATGAACAAATTAAAACATTAGATTTAAAAAGTAGGGCTGATGTTGCTAGAGCAATTTATCCTAAAGAATTGCTAGGACTGCATCCTTGTCAAATTTGCGGCAAAAAATTGAGTATTTTTTATGTTTATCCAAATGAAAATACCCTAAAAAAAATTAATTTGGAAACTATGAATTCATTTCATATTCATGATAAAGACATATTCCAGATATTCGATGAAATATATACTAAGATAGGTAAAGATGTTTTTGAGAAATTTAGAACTGTTTTTAAAATTCCTGTCAATATCAAGGAAACAAAAGAAGATTTTTTTAAATATTTTAAAAATAATTGTAATTCTATGTTAAGCCCGGGCGTTATGTCAAACGCTCCGGATCGACTGGATGGATTTCATACTTATAACGCATGTTGCAGACCGGAACAGGATACCGGAAGGCATAAATCCAACTTAGTCAGGTATAGTCAAGATAGGCGGGCTTACGAAAATTGGGCTGAGGGCAATTGGAATTTATCTAATAGATTAATGGGGGAATTTAAAAAATTCAGTGAATTAGTAACCTGTCCGGTTTGCGGGAAAAAGGCGAATATGGCCGCGGATCACATTGGGCCCATTTCTTTAGGTTTTACGCATAGGCCAAAATTTAATCCAATGTGTGGCTCTTGTAATAGCAAAAAAAATAACAGAATGAGTTTGAGTGATGTAAAAACTTTAATACAAGATGAAAAAAACGGCCAAAAAGTTATTTCATGGCATTCAAAATCTTTATGGGATTCCTTAAAAACAAAAATAGGAACTGATGAAGATGCTAAAAAATTAAGTAAAATTATGCGTTGGCACATGAATAACGTTTTATTTCTACTTTCAGAAATCAATTATAATGGACATAAAGATTTTTTACGCAAATTCCTTCATTCCGAATATTCATTCTTTGATTATAAATTTGAAAATTTTGACCCTTTTAAATCAGATATACTAACAATCCATGAGAAAACGCTTGAGAGCAAAAATAAAGAAAAAAACGCAGAAAGGTATGTAAAAATATCTTTTGAGTCTTTAGAAGATTATGAGAATAAAGATAACAGAAGAGTAAAAAAATGGATAGATAAAAATATACAGGAAAGCATTAAGGAATTGTTATGTATTTTGAAAAGGAATGAATTAGAGAAAGCATATCAAAAATTAAATGACATAGTTAAAGAATTATCTGAGGGGGCAGTCAAATTATTTAACTCATAAGCATAAAATTCTTCAAAACTAATTTTCCCGACAAGGAATTCTTCATATTTTGATCTTGGTTCAATTTCTTGTTCTATAAGGAAATCACCACCTGCTGCTTTTATTGGAGGCATTCCTTTTATGGCATCTGCAACTGTTGTAGGTTTAGGTAACGTATTATCATCGTTTGAAAAAAGTTTTTTTGGTTTACCTATATCTATATTTTCCAAAGAACCAATAATAAATACTCTTCTTCTTAATTGCGGCACTCCATACTCTTCGGCTTTAAGTAAAAGTGGCTGATTAACATGATAACCAATTTTTCTAAAAGCATTAAATATATTACTGACTATTTCACCTTTTTGCATAGATAAAAGACCAGGAACGTTTTCTATAACAAAAAAAGCCGGTTTTACCTCATTGACGATATCTAAAAAATCCATAAATAATTTATTACGTTTATCGTTAGGATCTCTTAATCCCGCAGTAGAAAACCCCTGGCAAGGCGGTCCTCCTACAATAACATCAATGCAATATTTTTTGCCTGATTTTATTAATTTATCCTTGTTTTCATCTAATGTTACATCGCCTAAAATAAAATCCTCTTTATTCGTTATATTATTTAAATGATTTTTACTAAATGTTTCAAAGAAATTCTTTTCGATTTCAATTGCGCTTGATAATTTATATCCTTGCAATAAAAATCCCTCGGACATACCTCCTGCCCCAGAAAATAAGTCCATAAAAGTTTTGTTAGACAAATACGGCTCTATAAGTTCTGCTATAGTTCTTGCAAGAAGTGGCGGCACTGCATTTCCAATTTGCTTGTATTGAGATGTTTTACTTCCATAAAATATAAATGAATCCTTAAATGACTGAAGTCTTGCAGCTTCCCTTATTGAAATAAGACGATGCTGCTCAGGATGAAGAAAACAGCCATTTCCTATTCTATTAAAATAAGTTGAAATTGTATAGCTAGGTTTATCCCATTGTAATCTTCCGTAATAGGTCGTTCTGCCGCCAGTTTCACGAATCTGGGCAATTCTTTGGGATTTCACGCTTAAGGGTATATGCCGCCAATTTCCTCCGGGCGGAATACTCTTGACCATTTCCCATTCCATCTCACTAAAACCTGACGTCACATGATTATAAATTTTTGTTATCATACTTAAATACATTTATGTTTATATGAGTTATATTTTTGTATCTTCTGGGGCGATTCATCCATTCTTTTTTGCATTAATTTACATGCGGCAGTATTATTGTCTATGCCTATCCATTTTCTCTTAAGTTTCTGCGCGGCCGCCAGTGTGGTTCCACATCCGCAAAAAGGGTCTAATACTATTTCTCCAACATTTGAAGAGCACTCTATTATCCGCTCCAACAATAATAAAGGTTTTTGAGTTGGATACTGCTGTCTTTCTTTTGATAAGCTATGTATTACATTGATATCCGTCCATATATCTTTCAAAAGCGTTCCTTCTTTCTCATCTAGATACTGCTTAACTCGAGGTAAACCATTCTTAGAATAAACAATCCTGCCTTCTTTTTCAAGCATTTCCATTTTTTCTTTAGTGTAAGCCCAGTGCCGACCTTTTGGAGGCATTTTACCTTTCCATTCGTAGTTATTTTTAGTTTCTCCTGCCCCTGTTGGTGTTACGGTTTGATACTTCCTGCCATCCGGCTCAGAATATCTAAAAAATTTTTTTATATAGCTCTCTGAATAAGGAACATGTTTGCGATTAAATACAAATTTATTAGTCTTAGAATAAAATAATATTGTATCATGAATCCTACTGAATCCTCTTCTACCGCCGCCATGAGCGTGCGTTCTTTGCCATATAATTTCATTTTTGAAATTATTTTCTCCAAAAATATTATCCATTAAAATTCTAATGTATGCATTTGCATGATCATCGCAATGTAAATATATTGAACCTGTATCCTTAAGTATTCTTTTACATTCAACTAACCTAGGTTCAATCCATTTTATATATCCCCGAACCCCATTCTTCCATTTATCTTCAAAAGACCTGATATCATCGTTATCTTTCCCATAAACTTTATAGCTCTTATTGCTTGAAAAAGGAGGGTCCGCATATATTAAATCTATGGAATTACTATGAAATTTTTTTAGTATTTCTAAATTATCTCCTTCGTAAATAACATTAATTTTCATAATTCAAATTGAAAAATATTCTTATATGTTTAGTGTTTTTAATTTTAACTTAAATTATTTAGATTTTAATCTTAGCAATTTGATTATTAATATTTCCGATAAATGTTTCCATGTATTTAATTAAATCTGTAATTGATTTCTCATCAACAATTACATGTTTACCTTCTTTTGTTTTGCCATTTCTGTGGACTAAATGATGACGTGTAGATACATATTTTGTTATAGTGCTAATATCACCAAAGTCTATATCTAAAGCAGCTTTATAAATACCTTTTATTTTAGGTATATCATGATAAAGAAGGACGACCATAGCTTCTTCGCATTTTTTTTTAATTTTGTTTTGACATTCAAAAAATTTATTAAAGGTAAATTTTTCTTCTTTAAAATCTTTAAATGTTTCAACAAATTTTCTTAAGAAATTTTCGGACGGCAATACCGTATTAATTAATGCGTCCTTTAAATATGTTTCCATTGTTGATATTACGGCTATAAAAACTAGTCTATTTAATATTTTTTTATAATTATAATTATCGTTGAGCGAAATTTGGTTAATTGTTTTTAAATTATTTATTTCATTTTTAAATGTTTCAAAAAAAGATGTATTACTTGATATAGCTTGTAATTCATCATAGTTGGAGGTTCCGTCGTATATTGTAACAGGATGTCCGTTTGGTAAACCATCAATATTTATTTGTGTATAATTTTCACGAGAAATAGTTGAAAATGTGAATTTTTTTCCACAGTTATCGCATTCTATTATTTTTTTATCTGTTACTATTTCTGCTTCACTAGCGTCAGTAGAATACCAATTAGTAAATTCTATATCTTTAGCTATTTTATGTCCGCAATCATCGCAATTAAAAATAATAAAAAAATTAGTTGCAAGTTTGTATATTCTCGTTGAAACTGGCATATTCTCCTCCCGTTAATCTTACTTCATTTTAAATTAATATTTACGATATTCTCAATAAAGCCTTTCATGTTGATATAAAAAAGACAATCCGTTTTTGGAGCTTTTCATCTTTAATTTTACCTATTTGCGAACCGTTGCTATTATAAATTGTAAAATAATCTTGGGCAACTAAAATTCTATTGTATCTGTTTTATAAGCAACAATTTCATCAGTAACGGGCTTTATAAAATCATTATATCTTTCAACAGTTGATATAATATTAAAATAAAAATAATAAATTAATGACTGTATGAATTATGAATATAACAAAATTATAATAAAATATAAATAAAAATATCAAAATAACTTAAAAATATATAAAATATGGAATAGCCGAAAACTGGATACAATTTACAATATCAATTAAAATCTAATCTAATTAGCTTTTAATTGCAACGATTATGCAACGGTCATAAACAAAAAGGCTATAAATTAACGGAAATATATGGAATAGGTGGAATAGGTTAAACTGTTTAAATAACTGCAAAATCAGGCGGAAAGTCGGTTTGCTAAAAGTTAATTTAATTATCTTTTAATCAGGTGGTCGTGAGTTCGACCCCCGCGCGGCTCACCATTAAAAACCGCAGTAAATAAGCACTTTCAGCAACATTACTCTTGACAAGCATATCCTTAAAAATGGTAAAATAATGTCAAATTTGGTAAAATTTGGTCACAAATATGTCACAGTCTTAAACCATTATTTTAAGGGGGTATAAAATGTCGGAAAACATTAGAAAGCGCGGCAATACCTGGCATTACGATTTTAAAGTTGACGGTGTGCGTTATCGCGGCAGCTGCCAGACCGACGACAAGGCGCTTGCTGAAAAGATAGCTTCAACGATTAAAGCAGATATTTTACGGCATCGCTCGTCGTTTTCGTTTGGTCTTTTAGTCCTAAATTTTTTTTTGCCCACTCCGCAAAGCCGATTACGGATTCGCGATAGGCGTCGAAAGTTCTATAACTGTAAATGCCTGTTTTTTCCGCTATCCCATGCGAACCGTGCGCTCCGGCTTGCCGGGCTTCATTTTTAGCTTCGTATTTGAATTTCCGATTTCTTTTATTTCTTTAAAAATCTCTGTAACTTGCCATTTTATTGAATCTTTCATATTACCTCCGTTAAATGTTAAATTTTAGACAAGACTATAAATATCGATTTTCTAATACTTCAGAAAATCGAAGTTAAGAACAGAAACTTTTTTTATAACGTGTTTGTCGTTATGTTTATTTTTTCTCCTAATCTAAAAGAGAAAGCGCATAAACGGCGCGCAAGATTTTCATTTTTTCGGTAATTTGTTTAAAAAAAACCGCAAATACTCGCGGTCTAACAAGGAAAAAATGGGAGGCAAAATCTCAAAAAAGCCTTAAATATCCATTTGTATTGGATTTACTGCAGGAATGAATTACGAAACTGCAGGAATTAACTGCAACAACGGAGTATTGCAGTTTTACTATATATGTTTTATATCTCTATTTTTCCGGATAAAGCACGCGCGTTAGGGCGCAAATCTTTCTTTCTCTCCTGTAATTGGGGTATATGGTAATAATAAAATGTTTGATTTGCGTAAGGGGCGGCGTGCGGAAGAGAATCAGGGATGAGCCGAGGAAGAATCCTAATAAAATAAAAATATCCTTGTATCCAAAAAGCGGATATAAAAATAGATTTAATTTTAAATGGGATTTTTTAAAAAAGGGATTTCAAGACAGAACTATCCTACAATTAAGATTTATTATTTTTAAATCATAAATATCGCTTAATTGGCAGCCGATAAAAATAAAGTAAAATAATAATAAGCGACGAAAAGATAAAACTGTCGCAGTAATTTACTGCATACCAAGGAAAAAACAATTATAAGCAATTCCTTGTTGTTTTGACCTTTTTTGGTCGCCCAAAAGGCTTTAATTATTTGTTTTGTTTGTCAGGTATCGGCAAATTAATCAAAAGATTAAACATATTCCAAATATAAAATATGTGCATTCCTGATGGTCAATTTTTTATGCCAAAGACGATAAAAAAAATTGAGAAAAAATCATAGTGATGAATTTAGTATCCACAATTTTTAAAAATATGCCAAGCAATATTTTAAAAATATTTTAAAAATAAAACTCCTACCCCGCAAATTCAAGCAAGAGTAGGAGAATAAATAAATCGGATATCCATTAATATACATTATTATTTATAATGTTTGCAACCCAAACATTGCCGTTTCCGTCAATTGCAATGCCAATTGGAGCAGTTCCAACAGCATAAGTATTCGTAGTTGCCTATGTTGTAGGAGTAGTAGTTGGTGATGTCGTAGTTGTCGGTGTTGACCACGGCAAAGACAGAGAGGCAACATTGGTAATCAGATTATTTAAAGCCGTCTGCATAGAAGATGTTTGCATATTAGAAGCATTATTTTCCATTAAATTATACGTGAGAGTGCCTGTTCCTGCAGTATAGCCGGAAATATTGCCTGTTATGCCCGAACAATAGGAAGTATGTTGAACGCAGCTTGCTAAAGCGTCAGCGGACTCTTCTATTTCGTTATCCGCAACTGCTGGTATCATAGGGCTTATCAGACCACTAGCAAATCCGGCGGTATAAGTATTACTGGAACCTAACGGCAGAAAATTGTACATAAAACTATAGTCGCTTACCTGACCGAAAGGAAGGCTTCCCGGAGACGACGCCGACATAGTGCCGCCGTAATAGATATAGGCGTAAACTGCCTGAGCGGTGGTAAGTTCGTTTATGTTCATTGTAACGTTAGGTATTCCGAAACTTCCAAGAGCAATATTATACATCATATTGCCGGAAGGAGCGGTCGCGCTGACCATAAAATATTCGTAGCTTGTCCCCCCCGTATAACTGATTGTATAAGAACCGTTATTTATAGTTCCGGTGTCTCCCGTAGAAATATAGCTGCCATTATTGGTATTAAGAACATATAAAGTTACGGTTCCGCTCGGAATATTTTCTGAACCGCCCGTAACCGTTCCCGATACCGTGTAATTTTGGGACAAGTTAACGCCCCCCGTGGAATTAGGCGTAGCAGACGCCCCGTTATAACTTCCCGAACTGCCGCTTCCGCCTCCGCCGCAGCCTGACAGGGCAAAGGGAATAAAGGCAAATAAAAGAAGTAAAGCGATTAATGCGTAACGACCGCGTAAACGATTAGAACTGGGCTTAAATTTCATAGTCTCCTCCTACGAGATAATAGATAATTAAAGGTTAAAGTAGTGATTTAAGATATTATTTAAGATATTTTTTAGACATTATTTCATTAATATTTTAATATTCCAATATTACAGTTTTATGACGTTTAGGTTAAATTTATGTTAAAATATGATTACAATTTGTTGCTAATTATTACAAAAATTTAACAATGCATAATAATTGTAAAAAAATGGATAGAAACTTGAAGAAATATTGTTTTAATATTATATACTTATAGATTTCGTTTCAAATAATATCACCCCCCCCCCAGAATAGTCAAGAATTTTTTAAAATTATTTTTACATTATCGCTCACAGCTCTGTTTGTATTCGCTTCGCTGCGCTTGCAAATACAAACAGAGCCTGCGTTTGCAGAAATCGGCAAAATTTGCGATAGTGTCATTGGGAGTGTTAAGGCTACGTGGTTTTTGCTTGCTACGCCTGCTGTTTTTTCTTACTCCGTTATCACGCCTGCGGCGTAATACATAAACTACATGCGTTATATGGTGAAAAAAAGAGCAGACTACGTTGCAAAAACATTTTTAAAGGCATTAGTAAGGGGGCTCGCCTTGCCGACAAAGCTACCCCCCCTTAAACCCCCAAGAAATCGGGAATATCATAGAAACCTGTCTTTCCGACAGTCTTTTTCTGCTCCCGCTGGTCGCATATTGCTTTTTTTCTTTAGTTGCCAAATGCTTTAAATATTTAAATACGGCGGCTAAAATAAAAAAATCATTTATTATTTTAAATATCGGTTGTATAATTTAAGAAAGGATTAATCGGGGCATTATGATTATTTTAGGCTATATAAATTTAGGCCTAACATTGCTTATACTTAGTATTCTTATTGGTATGTTTATATCTACGCGATGATGACGTTTATCCGGATTTTAACAATACTAAATTAATAAAATTTTTATAAAAAATACTTTATTATTTTAAATATCGGTTGTATAATTTAAGAAAAGGATTAATCGGGGGCATTATGATTATTTTAGGCTATATAAATTTAGGCATACTTTTATTTTTAGTCGGTCTCGTCATCAGCGTATATGTTCATACGGACAAGAAAATCAATGAATCTTCCGAAAGGACAGATAAAAAGATTGAGAAATTATCCGATGAAATCAAGGAAAACAATAAATCTTTAAATGACAGAATAGACAGGCTATACGATATATTGGTTCATATGGGATTCAGGGAAGAAAGAATTCATCGGGATAAAGCCGCAAACGAATAAGTCCAAAATAGCTATTCTGGCACTAATCCGTCACATAGCTTTTTTATAAATTAAATTTATTCAGTAATATTAATAAGTTATAATATGTAATAACCTGACATTTAAGCAGGTGGTCGTGGGTTCGACCCCCGCGCGGCTCACCACTTAAAACCGCAATAAATAAGCAATTTCATAGAAAAATAATTCTGACGTACTGTTTAATAGTAATAGCTGTGTCTCATGTATTTTTTCTTATACTTTTTAACACTTCCGCAATCCATAATAAATTTTATATATTTAACAATAAAATACTTGACAAATTATTTTTTTTGAATAACAATTAAGAAATATGAGAAATACTTAATATATATATCTTTTATATTTATATTTATATTTATATTTATATTTATATTTATATTTATATTTATATTTATATTTATATTTATATTTATATTTATATTTATATTTAATATATCTTTTATATTTATATTTAATTGTTAAAAAATAAACTTTTTAAATTATTTTTTCATACTTATTCTTTTGCTTTTGATTTCTTTTGATTTTATTTATGGGTTTGATTTTTTATTCTAGTGGATTTGATTAATAAATTAATAAGATAAAAACTCTCAATTTTACGTTTGATTTTTAATTAACGCGACATCTAATTGTTGTGTTGTCATGCTGTATTGTTGCATTAAATTAATTTAATTTTATTATAGCTGAACAATTTTCTTAATTATAATTATTTTGATTATGGTTCTGACCCAAATATTTTTTTATTTCGTAACTTTACTTGTTAGTTAACATAATGTAAATGATTTTAAGTTAAAATTTAAAAACAGTTATTAATTATTTAATTACTAAACCAATATAAACCAAAAATGGAGGACAAAAATGAAATTAAAAATTAATTTGTCATTTTTGCGGATGAGTTTTGTGTTTGCGCTTTTATTTGCAGCACTGGCATTCATGATGCCGACAAAATCTTTTGCTAATGCTTATCCTGCACATTGGACGATGTACGCTATGAATTCTAACCACAATCCTGTGTACGAAAATGGAAGCAATTTGGATGTCTATTGGACTGTCGGAGTTCCCGGGGCTATTTCCGCTAAAATGTCTAAGAGGGCTTTTAAGGAAAGATATTTTAACCCGACTACTGTAAGAGATATTATGGGTATTCCCATAGGTGCATCTGTTGTTAATGGAGTTGTTTATGTGCCGAGCGACAACGATTATCTATATGCATTAAATGCAAAGACCGGTAAACTCCTTTGGAAATTTAACGCGTTAAATCAGCTTATGGGTACGCCTGTTGTAGCTCATGGAATTGTTTATATCGGAGCTGGCAACTCAGTTTTTGCATATTCGCACGCTATAAAATTTGCAGAACCGCATTCTCATGTCATAAGAGGCGTTGATGTAAGCGCGTATTATGCATTAAATGCAAAAACAGGTAAACTTATATGGGAATATCATACAAAAGGCGAAGATATGCCAACGCCCGTATATTATCATAACAAACTTGTTTTTGGAAACGGAGATGGACATATTTATGGTTTAAATGCAAGGACAGGCAATTTATTATGGAAAATATATATAAGGTCGTTTGTCAGTATGTCGTCTGCCACAAGATTTAAAAATATTGTATTGACTAACGGCACGCATCCGAATTATTTTTATGCCGTTAATGCTAATACAGGAAGATTAATATGGAAGGTAAAACCTGCCCATTGTTTTTCATCAAGCAGCGGCGACGGTTCTCCTGCCGTATCAAAAGGCGGTATTGTAGTTAATCAGATTGAGATTCCGGGATTAACAGCAGGAACTTCGAGAAGCGAGGAAATAGCGTTGAACGCAAGGAACGGACACATTTTATGGAAAAAAATATTAGGTTCGGGAACTGTGCCGCCAAGGAACAAAGACGCTGTTCCTATGATACATAAAGGAATAATATATACAGGCAGCCCTGTTACAAAAAAGGCATATGCTATTAATCTGAAAACCGGTAAAATATTATGGAGCAAGAAACTTATCAGAATGAAAGCAGCGCCGGTATTACTCGGATATAAAGTTTATTTCCCGACCGGAAACGGAACTATATTTGTATTAAACAAAAATAACGGGCATATAATAAGCAAATATAATGCACACAATGGAGGATATGGACCTCAGGATGCTGTTATTATAGGTAAAACTATGATAATAGGAACCAATTTCGGCTGGATTAATGCTATTCCGCTTTCAGCACTATAAATTTGATTGTACTGCAAAAAGTTCAATCAGTTAGTTAGATAGCGAGAAATATATTGACTTAAAATTACCCAATTTAATTGAGTTTAATTTAATTTAATTATTGGAAATTTAATTCAAGCAAATAATTATAAATGCAGTTGTACGGCATAGTTCATATTAAGTTAAAGTCTGTGTTTCGCAACTGCATTTTTTTAAAGTTCATTCACTTAATCATATAATTAAATCATCTGATTAAGTTACCTGATTAAATCATCTAATTAAATCATACAATTGAATCATCTAATTTAATTACCTAATTTTTATATTTAGATGTTTAAATACCAGAAAAAATATAATAATATATAATAGTATAATAGAATAGTTTAGTCATCTTATTGTTGTTATTTGTTATTATTTAATAAAATTGAGTAGATACTAAAAAGCAAAAAGAATGAATAAAACAAGTAGGTAAAACAAGTTGGCAGATAATAGATATGGCAGATAATAGATAATAGATATAAAAAGAATGAATAAAAATAAAGCTGGTATTGGTCAATATTATTTAGGCATTGATATCGGCGGGACGAATATAAGATTTGGCATAGTGGATGTACGAGGCAGACTGTTAAGTTCTAATTCATTGTCTGTTGAACAGTCTGCAGATAAAGCTATAGGACAGATTAAAACATTTATAAAAAGATTAATTAAACAAAGTGAAGGTTATAAAACAGAAAATACAGATATAAAAAATATTAGTATAAAGAATATAAAAGCTATCGGAATAGCTGCTGCAGGGCAGATAGACAAGAAGAACGGTGTTATTCTATACTCCCCCAATCTTAATTGGAGAAATGTTCGTATAAAAGATGAACTTGAAAATTCATTTAACATCCCAGTTTCAATTGAGAACGATGTAAATGCGATAGCTTATGGAGAGTGGAAAATAGGTGCCGGTAAAGGCGTTAAAAATTTAGTATGTATTTTTATAGGAACAGGTATAGGTTCAGGGCTTGTTATCAACAACAGGCTTTCTACGGGCTGCAATGGTTCGGCAGGTGAAATAGGACATACCGTTATAGTGTCGGGCGGAAGAAAATGTCATTGCGGAAACAACGGATGTTTTGAAGCTTATGCAGGAGGATGGGGAATTGCGGAAATGGCCGTGGAAAAAGCAATTCGGAATCCTGAAAAATATAAAACGCTCATAGAATTATCATCTGGCGGCATGGATAATATCTCATCTGAATCAATCAGCAAAGCCTATATGTTACAAGATGGAGCAGCAAAAGAACTTGTGCATATAACGGCAGAATATATTGCGGATGGTATAATAAGCATTGTAAACTTATTAAACCCGTGCATGATTATTCTTGGGGGAGGCGTTATTGACGGTATACCAGATTTAGTAGAAATAGCAGAAAAAGAGATTAGAAAAAGAGCGCTGAAAGTATCTTTGGATTCTTTGAAAATTATAAAATCAGAATTTGGCGAATCTGCAGGTTTAATAGGCGCAGCTATGGTTGCAAAATCGCAAATAAAAAAATAAAAATAAAGTAATATATAAAGAAACAGTTTAAATTAAAGCCAATTTTGCGGAAGCACTGTAATTATTCCAAGGACGACCATTATTAAACCTACCAATGTTACTATTGTTAATTTTGCTTTTGAGTATGTATGTTCGCCAAGAATCTTCTTATTACCGGCAAGCAATATTAAAAACACAAGTACAATAGGAAGAACAAAACCATTAAATGCTTCAACGTCTACCATCAAAGTAACCAGCGGTATATTAGGAACAAGTACTATTAATGCGGCCATAACAATTAGCACCATATACAAAATATGGAACATTTTTGCTTCTTTAAATTTATTGTTTAAACTGTGCTTGAATCCCCAAGTTTCCCCGGCTGCCCATGCGAAAGCCATGGACACGACAAAAGCGGCTAGAACACTTGAACTGTATAATCCTATTGCAAAAAGAAGTCCAGCATATTTTCCTGCAAGAGGAATAAGAGATTGCCCTATTGCTTTAGCTGACGAGGGGATTATGCGATGTGTGTATAGTGTGGCTGCGGTCATTACTATTACCGCAATCATAAGAAGTTGTGTCGCAATACTTCCGACTAAAGTATCCGCAGCTGCTAATTTAACATCATTTTTGCATAAATTTTTGTCAACGGTGGCGCTCTGTTGATAATATATCATCCATGGCATTATAACAGCGCCCGCATTAGCCGCGAGCAAAAAAGCATAATTTTTGTTAAAGATGGGCTGAGAGCCTAAAAGACCGTTAAATACTAATTTATGTAAATCAGGATGCGCAAAAATTGCGGCAGGAATAAAAACAAAACCGGATAATGCAAAAATAAGCGCTATATTTTCCGCTTTTTTGTAACTCCCTCTGAAAACAACAATAAGTAAAATCAGAACACTGAATCCTATAGAATATATTTTAGGAATGTTAAATATTTCGCCGCTTGCCGCTATTCCTGAAAATTCTGTTAATAATGCTGCAAAAACCGTTAGAAATAAAAGTATAGTGGAAAAAGCGGCCCATTTTGAACCGTAATATTCCCGTATTAACTCACCATGACCTTTTCTTGTCACGCATCCAAGTCTTGAAGTCATTGATTGGATAAGATATAAAAAGGGAATAAGGATTATTTGCATCAGCACTAACTTGTAGCCCCACTGCGCACCTGAAACCGCGGCGGTAGTGACTGACCCGGCGTCCATATCGGCTACCATTACAATAAAACCAGGACCCAATACCTTAAAAAAATGCAACCATTTATACGCAATTCTTTTAAATTTGTCCCTATACTTTTTATTTTTTCCGTATATGTATGTATTACTGTTACTTTTTTGAATCTGTGTTTCAGATTCATCATTGGTTGATAAATATTTTTTTTTATAGTCTCCCGAGTTTTCAGATTTAAATAATTTATTGCTTTTTTTATAATTATTTTTTTCGGAACTATGTTTATTCATCTAATTTATTTTCATTATCATAAATAATAATGAAAATTCTAAAATTTTAATTTAATTTTTTGTATTATTATTATTGTTGTTGTTGTTTATACTATTTAATGTTAGTCTTAATTTTTAGATTTATTCAACCATTTAATATAATAGACTAATTGTATAATTATAAATGAATCTAAGTTATATTGATATAAAAAAATTATAAAAATTTTCAAAATAATACATTACTAAAACAGTCAACTATATGAAATTAATTTATTATATCTATATAAGTTTGTCAATAAAAAATATAAATTGATGGGTTGATAATTTCAACGTGTTTATCTTGTATGTGCTTAGCATGTACGTGTTTAGCATGTAACTTTAACATTTGATTTATTGCTATTTCAAATTTACTATAAAACAAAGTCGCAATGAAACAGAGCTTAATGTTTATTGTAAAATAAAATTCCCCAGCGATGTGGGAGGTGGAAATTAAATTGCAAAAGTAGGGATTTTTTAGTTGCAAAAAACAGCTTAAATTATATATATAAAAAAGATTTGAAATAATATTTTGCAAAACAGTAACAGTAAACTTGCTTAAACCGTCAACTATAACGAAATTGATTTATTACATCTATTTTTCAGATTCTCAAATATATTTATTTTAAATAAAATATAATTTAGATACAAATAAAATGCAAATAAAATAAAAATATTTTTATTTTTCAATCTTTTTTAAATTAAATTTATTAAATTTTATTTTTAAATCTTTTTTAAATTAAATTTATGTGGTATATTTAATATAATGATATTGATATACTGATAGATATATTGATATACTATAATACGTGTATTGATATGCTATAATACATGTATTGATATACCAACAGAAGGACATCAAAAATATAATAAATATAAATAAAATATAAGGATGTTAATTATGAAGATTTTGCTTATTCAACCTGATAATAAAAGTACGGTAGGTTTAAATAATGTTGCTTTGATTGAACCTACAGGTTTAGAAGCCATAGCCGGAAGCCTTTTAAACGACAAACACGATGTTAGAATAGTCGATTTAAGAGCTGTGGGAAAAGATCCGGATAAATATTTAGATAACGCTATAAAAAATTTTAAACCGGAGGTCTATGGTTTTTCATGCTCTTTTACACCTGATGTTTATAGAGTGCTTGAACTTGCAAAAAAGGTTAAAAATAACCATGATGCAAAGTTTGTTTTTGTCGGAGGGCATCATGTTTCCGTTTATCACATTGATTTTAATATAAAAGAAATTGATGCCGTTGTTATTGGCGAAGGAGAAGTGACCGTTGTTGAACTTTTAAGGGCTTACGCTGCCGGCACGCCCTTTTCAAATATTGACGGCATTGCTTATTGCGACAGCGAAAGCGGACAGCAAATTAAAACAAAACAGAGAAGTTTAATAAAAAATATTAACGAAGCCCCTTTTTTTGCTAGGCATTTAACTGCAGAATACAGAAAAAAATATTATCTCGGCATAAGAACATCTTTAGCGTGCATTGAAACAGCAAGAGGCTGCCCTTTTAAATGCGATTTTTGCAGCGTATGGAATTTTTATAGAGGAACTTACAGATCTAAATCTCCGGAAAGGGTTGTTGCCGAATTAAAATCTATAAAAGAAGACTATATTTTAGTGACGGACGATAATTTTTTCAGCGATGTCAGAAGGGCAAAAGCCATCGGTGAGCTTGTAAAAAAAGCAAAGATAAAAAAGCTTTACACAATTCAGGCAAGGAGTGATACCATCGTTAAGCATCCCGAACTCATAAAACAATGGAAAGAGGTAGGACTGTCCAATATTTTTATCGGGTTTGAAAGTGTGGACGATGAAACATTAAATGATATCCATAAGGATAACTCATCAGAAATGAATGAAAGAGCTTATTATATTGCGAAGAAGCATGATGTTGCTGTTACAGCATCTTTTATAGTATCGCCCAGTTTCTCCAAGATTGATTTTGAAAAGTTGATGAGTTTTGTTAAAAGGCTAAAAATAAGTGTGCCTGTTTTTTCTGTTCTTACGCCGCTTCCCGGCACTAAATTATTTAATGAATTAAAGAGCAAGCTGACTATTACCGATTATTCTTACTATGATTTGTTCCATCCTGTATTAGAGACTCTTTTGCCAACTACAGAATTTTTTAAAGAATTTTCAAATCTTTATAAGACATCATATAAAAAATTAAATTTAAGGGCAAATGATATATTATTTGTTATTAAATATATGATGATGGGTAAAATGTCATTAGACCATATGCTCAAATTAAAAAAATCTATGAAAAGCATTTCAACCTCGTCAACCTACACATTGCCGTTAGTAGTTATTAAATAAAATAAAAAATTAATTGTAATAATGAATTCTAAATAATAAAAAATATTAAAAAAAATAAGTTGATTGTAACAATATAATAAAAAATATTAAAAAAAATAAGTTGATTGTAACAATAAATAATAATGAAATTAATAAAATAAATTAATTGTACTAAAATAAAAAGGTTTGTTTTAGTAATTAATATCATAATCAATTAATATAATAATGAAGATTAAAATCTTACAAGTTTGACTAATTTTTTTTAATGAGTTTAATTAAAATTAAAATATTATAAAAAAATTATTGCAAATTTTTTTATGTGCGTTTATAATATCTTTCTTATGTTCATGTAAGTAATATTATAAAAGTAAATAATAAGTAATTAAAAAACGATTAAAAGAGGAGGAATTTTGAAAATTAATATATTTTCTGACATTAACCATAATTTTTTTAGAAAGTATGAAATTGTTATAATAATCAACCCTGATTTTGACGATTCGCAATATAATCAGTTTGTAGAAAAAATTAAGGGAATTATTGCCAAAGAAGGTGCCGAAATAATAAGCGTAAGCGATTGGGGATTGCGAAAGCTTTCGTATGAAATTAAAAAAACCGGTAAAGGTCGTTATATAGTTGTTCATTTTTTAGCTAAAAGCAATGTTGTGGCCGAATTAGAGAGAAATTTGAGAAATACAGAAGATTGCTTGAGGTATCAAACCGTATTATTTACAAATGATTTAGAGTCTTCAAGGGAGGAAGCCGTCAATGTTTAAAAAATTTGAAAGAACATCCGCAAGCAGACCTGCAGCAAGTGCAAATTTTTCCCATAGACCATTTACGAGAAAAAAAATGTGTAGATTCTGTGCAGACAAAAATTTAAAAATTGATTATAAAGATACACGTCTTTTGAGAAATTTTGTAACTGAAAAAGGTAAAATTATGCCGAGAAGGGTAACGGGCAATTGTGCTTATCATCAAAGAAAAATTGCAAAAGCTATAAAGGCATCCAGAAATATTGCTATAATGCCTTATATTTCTTTAAATGTATAAATTTAAGAAATTTTTATCTATTTTTTTTATTACTTTTTTGTTATATCTTTTAATAACCGACTGTTTGGCAGCCGGTTATTATTGTTTTGCTAATCCCCTTTTTTATTTGTTTTTCAGTTTAATTATTATCTGGTATTTTGAAAATTATAAAGGCGCTTCAATACTTCCAATTGCTATTGTCTGTTTTGCAGGAATTATGTCTGTATATAATTATATAAATTATGGCAGAAGTATAGAGATTTTATCTGTTATTTTAATATTTATTGTTATCCCGTATTCATTTTCCTATTTATATAATAAAAAATTAAATTTAGCTAAAGCTGTTTCTTTTTCAGTATTAAGTATTTATTCCTTACTATTTATTTTTTTTGCTGCATATGTTTACTATAATAATTCGTATTTGTATTCCGACCTTGGCTACTATCTAAATAAATATGCAGGCATAATAATAATTAAAGTAATAAATATTTATAGGCAAATGGGTATATCTAATGCGTTGATAGATAAGTTTAAACCCGAATTAATTATAATACTTAAAGATGTTTTTTTGCTTTCTCCGGCTATCCTGATTATTTTTTCATGGTTTTCTTTATGGCTTTCTTTTGTTGTTCTCAAAAATCGAATTTTAAAGGAAAGCAATAATAATAAAGGTAGTTTTTTTAGAGCCGATGAAAATTTACTTAAATGGAAGGCATCTGATTTTTTAATTATCGGATTGATAACAGGTTTAATTATTATTATATTTGCTAATGGATTATATAAATTTATAGGTTACAACATAGTTATTATTTTGGCTTCGGTTTTTTTTGTACAAGGTTTAACAATACTTTCTTTTTACTTTAAAAAAAATAATGTGAATAAAATTTTGAGATTTTTTGCTTATGCACTCATTCTATTATTCAGCAATCCCTTTTTAATATTTATTATAATGTTAGGAATATTTGATGAATGGTTTGATTTTAGGAAAGTTAATAATATTAAATTAAAATAAAAAATAATTGCGGGAGGAAAAAATTGTGAAAATAATTCTAAAAGAAAATGTAGAAAATCTTGGCGATATGGGGGATACGGTTATTGTGGCAGACGGTTATGGAAGAAATTTCCTGTTGCCTAAAAATCTTGCCATACCTGCTTCAAAAACAAATATTAAATTGGTGGAGCATGAAAAAAAATTAATTGAAAAAAGAAGAGAGAAATTAATTAACAGTTTTGATGACTTTAAGAAAAAATTAGAAGCACTATCCATTTCTATTCCGGTTAAAGTCGGAGAATACGAAAAAATGTTTGGTTCTATTACATCAATGGATATTGCCGAAAAAATAAAAGAACTTGATTTTAACGTTGACAGAAAAACAATTATGCTTGCCGAACCGATTAAGGATCTTGGGATGCATACTGTCAAAATAAAACTACACTCGGAAGTAATTGCCGAACTTCATGTAAATGTTATCGCTGAAGTTTAATTTTTATTTGTAATTTTGTTTTAATGAGAAAAAAAAACTCCTTACAGGATAATATTGCAGGAAACACTGGTAATCCAGATTCCATCGGTTTATTGCTACCTCCGAGGTCTATAGATGCTGAACGTGCTTTAATATCCTCTATAATAATTGACAATTCCCAGGTAAATTCAGCTATTCAATTAGTTGCTCCGGAAGATTTTTACGATATTGTCAATTATAAAGCTTTTAAGGCAATTACTATATTAACGGAAAAAGGGGAACCTATTGACATTGTAACCCTCAACAATGTGTTGTCTGGGGGTTTGCTTAATGAAAATGAGGGTCGGCGAAAATCATATTCTAATAAAAAAAGCCAATTAGCCTTCAATAATTTGCAGTCCGATTTAATTGACATGCAATCACAAGATTTGTCATCTTTTGATTGGGCTGAATATTTAACAGGTCTTATGGAATTGCCCGCCGGTCTGTTAAATGTTGACCAATATGCCAAAATTGTCAAAGAAAAATCTATATTGAGACGGTTAATAGCCGCTGCACATAAAATCCAGAGAAAATGTTATGAACAAACAGATCTATTAGAAGATGTTCTGGATTTTACTGAGAAAACAGTATTTGATGTTACCGAAAAAAATACAACAAAATCATATTATGAGATGTACCCGTTAGTTCTTGATTATTTTAAGAAATTAACCTCAAAAACTGACGAAAAAGATATAAGCGGTGTTCATAGCGGTTTTAGAGAGTTAGATACTATGACAAACGGATTCCAGCCGTCAGATCTAATTATTATTGCAGGAAGACCGTCTATGGGCAAAACTGCTTTTGCTTTATCTATAGCAAAGAATGTATCGGCAGGATTTAAAATTCCAATGGCTTTTTTTTCTCTTGAAATGTCAAAAGAACAATTAGTGACAAGGCTTATTTCCCAGGTTTCCAGAATAGATTCTTCGCAGCTAAGACGCGGTAAACTTCATAATCCCGACATTGAAAGTCTCCAGCGCGCTATGACTATATTAGAAAATGTTCCTATATATATTGATGATAGTGCCGGTATTTCCGTTATGGAACTAAGAGCTAAAACAAGACGATTAAAAATGGAAAAAAATATAGGGCTTGTTGTAGTCGACTACCTTCAACTTATGAAAGCTCCTTCTCATATCGAATCAAGAGAGCAGGCAATAGCTGATATTTCCCGTTCTATGAAAGCTCTTGCAAAAGAACTCAAAATACCTATAATTGCACTGTCACAATTAAATCGGCTTGTAGAATCGCGTTCAGACAGAAGGCCGCAGCTGGCTGATTTAAGAGAGTCAGGTGCCATAGAACAGGATGCCGATGTCATATTGTTTATTTATCGGGAAGATGTATATAAAAAAGATACTGATAAAAAAGGCGTTGCAGAAATAATAATCGGGAAACAGAGAAACGGTCCAACAGGAATAATAAATTTAACATATGTTGACAGAATTACATCATTTGAAAATCCTTCCAATGAAGATTCGGAAAATTTTTGAAATTTCATTAATAATTTTAAATTTAAATTTAAAATTAACAATAATTTTACTATTTCTTCGATGGCATATTTTCTTATAATTATAAAATATTATATACATCATATTGTGAAAATTTAAATTTAACAATAATTTTACTATTTCTTCGATGGCATATTTTCTTATAATTATAAAATATTATATACATCATATTGTGAAAATTTAAATTTAACAATAATTTTACTATTTCTTCGATGGCATATTTTATTATAATTATAAAATATTATATATATCGTATTGTGAAAAATAAAAATAATAATTTTTATCTTATCTATCCATTAAGTTAGTTAGCTAGTTTTACTTGAGCTAACTTATATTATAAAAATGTTTTTTGGTGATGCATATTTATTGCTAAACTATTATTATTATAAAACCGTTTTATATTTGCATCGAATATTAATTTTCTACCTGCCATCAATCCCTTCATTAATTTTTCTAATAATGCAAATACAGTTAAAGTATATAACTGTACGCAATAATAAGAAAATAAATTATAGAATATAATAATGTTATATTTTTTAATTTATTTTATTGATTTTACATAAAAAAAATGATATATTTAAACACGTATAATTAAATAGCTCAAACTATGTTATATAATTTTGGTTATATAATTTTATTATGTAGTCAGTTTGGAAATATTCAAATATATACATTACTTTGAAAGCCGCCGCATTTCATTATTTAAAAAAATAGTTATCCCTTTTGCATTATCGTATTTAAACATTAAACATAAAATTAAAAACATAACACATAAAATTGGAAAATTATGAAAAAAAAAATTAATTCATTAGCTAATAATCTGCGCCCGTTAAAACAGATGAATAAGCCGAGCGATATTATAAAACATTTTACCCCAAACTGGTTTACTATGAATATGGGAACAGGTATTCTGTCGCTAATGCTTGCGGCGTTTCCTTATCCTGTGCCGGGTCTTCAGATTTTAGCGGAAATTTTATGGGTGATTAATATTGTTCTTTTTATAATCTTCAGTATTTTATTCATAGGCAGATTTACATTTTATTTCGATTCTGCAAAAAAACTGTTGTCCCATCCTATTCAATCAATGTTTCTCGGGGCTATTCCTATGGGTCTAGTCACAATTATTAACGGTTTTTTAATTTTTGATGCGCCTAAAGGCGTAAATATTGCTTTAAACTTATGGTGGTTTGACGCATTTATTTCGGTAATAATAGGCTTGCTGGTACCTTTTTATATGTTTACAAATCAAAGGCACAGCATAGAAGATATGACGGCAATTTGGCTGTTGCCGATAGTGCCTGCCGAGGTTGCCGCTGCATCAGCAGGGTTTTTAGCGCAGCATGTGGCACCGGTTCTTGCGAGACATATTATAATTTTAGGCTATGCTTTATGGGCATTTTCCGTTCCATTAGCTTTTGGCATTCTTGTTATTTTATTTTTACGCCTTGCATGGCACAAATTGCCACATAGAGATATGGCTGTGTCAACGTGGCTTACTCTCGGACCTATAGGTACCGGCAGTATGGGATTACTTCTTTTAGGCGGAGATGCGCCGCGTGCGTTTATTGGAACTAAACTTTATGTTTATGCGAAAGAGGTTTATGCTTTCGGACCCATAGGAGGTTTAATTATCTGGGGATTTGGATTCTGGTGGCTTATAATGGCAATATTGCTGACATTCAGATATATGAAAGAAGATTTACCTTTCAACATGGGCTGGTGGGGGTTCACTTTCCCTCTTGGAGTATATACTGCTGCCACTATTATCCTATATAAAACTACTGATCTTGAATTGTTTAGGGTTGCGGGTGCTGTTTTTGTCGCGATGCTGGCAATGTTTTGGGCAATCGTAACTACAAAAACGCTGCATGGCATGTGGCACGGATATTTATTTAAAGCGCCATGCCTATCGATTGAAACAGGATTACCTGATAAGTCAAAAGACTGCGCTTAATCTATAAAATTTATTATAAAAATCTAATCAAAATGGGGGATAGAATGAAAAAGACTGCAATGAAACATCAAAGTTATTTAAAAATTTTACTATTTTTTATTTTAATATTTTCATCGGGTATGTTTGTAAAATTAAGTCTTGTACGCAGGGCGTTTGCAGACCCTGATGGGTCAGGAAATAATTTTTTTTATAAAGGCGCTTTTGCGTTCGGTACGCCGCCCGCAAATAAATTTATAACATATCAGATGATGACATATGAAGCTTTCGGTTCGGTATTTACAAATACAGGCTCTGTTAAAAATCTGCCTGCCAGCGTAACTAGATATGTTTACTTGCCAGAATTTATATGGACAAACAGTCTGCTTAATTCAAATGCGACTAACCTGTTTGAAGTTATAGTTCCTTTTGGGCAGGCGACTCAGCATCTCAGTAATCCGTCATCTCAATATGAAAATTCAAGCACCGGATTAGGCGATATTTTAGTTTATGAAGGGGTATCAAGTAAAACGTATTCAGACGGCAATTTATCAGCAAATATTTTTCCGCAGGTTAGTTTAACGGTTCCGGCAGGCAGCTGGAATAACGATTCTACCATAAACTTAGGCGGTGATGAATGGCAGATAATGCCGACATTAACAGGGGAATTTGCCTATAATCTGCCGTCAAACATGGCATTAAAGCTAGATTATGCAATCGGTTACAGCTATAATGAAGGACATTCTGCTATTAATATGGCAGAAGTTAATGGCGGTGGGGCAAGTATTACAAATCCCGGAAATAATTTCTTTACCGATATCTTCTTAAATTATTATATAACGCCTGCGTTAGATATTTACAATGAAACTTCTTATGTAAATCAGGGTGCTAACAATGGATATGTTGGAAAAGGCAATCCTGTATATATGCAAGTAAATAATGGTTATAAGGACGTTGCATCCGGTTTTGGCATTGATTATCATATAAAAAATATTATGTTGGACGCCCGCGTTCTGAGGGATCTGCATGGCGATAACGGTCCTGACGGATTTTATAGTCAGGTTGGTTTAATAATGATGTTCTAATATTTTTCTATATATTATGGATTGACCATTATATCTTTTATAATAATATATAAGAATCAGACTTTAAAATATAAAACATAAGCGTAAAAGACGGTAACGAAGAAATCTTTTATTACCGTCTTTTACGCTATTATTATTCTATTGGATATTATAATTATAATGAGATAGGTATTAAAATTAAAACAAGTGTCACTAACAATATATACTGGCGAAATCGATTGAATAAAACCAAAAAGTAAAATGTTATTTCTATTTCCAAATTGAATAAAACCAAAAAGTAAAATGTTATTTCTATTTCCAAATTGAATAAAACCAAAAAGTAAAATGTTATTTATCTTTACTCTCTATATGATGTATGGCATAATTATGGCATATTACATGGATTAAAAGATTTAAAACGTGAATTTATTGACATCGCCTAATAATTTTTTCAATTCCTCATTGTCAGTATCATCTACTGCGTCGTCACTATTATCCGCTTGGCTTTCATCGCTGATGTTACCCCCTTTTCTTTTAGCTTCATCAGATTTTATTTCTAAAATATTGTCTTCGGCAGCATTATTAATATCATACCCCTCATCGGTTGTTTTTTCAGCTTTATTACTATTTAAATTTTGGATATTATCCGGCGTCGATAACTTATTATTTTCTTGAGGAGATTTATTTGTATCCGAAGAGGTAACTTCTTTATTTTCCTGCACTTTTTCTTTTGTTCTAATGTGGGATTTGCCGTTTTCATCATCTTTGTTGTCATTTATTTCAGACTGATTTTTGCCGTTTTTCAAGGCATCTGCCAGATTATCGACAATTTTTTTATCTTTAGCGGACAAGGATAATTCAAGTTTTTTAGATTCTTCTAAATTAACCAAATCAATATTTGTAGAAAGCAGATTTTTCATAGAATTTAATATTAGAACTCTTTTATTCAAGAGCTCATTAGCGCTAAGGAAAATTTCAGAATATTTAGCGTATGCCTCATCGGTGATTCTTTTTGCTTCTATAATTGCATTATTCTTTATTGATTCAGCTTCGCTTTTGGCGGCAATTTTAATTTCATCGCCTATTGACCTTACCATCAATACGGCGTCGCTTATCATTTTATCTTTTTCTTTAAATTCTTTAATTTCTTGATTTTTTTTTACAATTTCTTCTTTGAGATTATAAAATTCGCCATAAAGTTTTTCTAAGTCTTTGGCTATCAATTCTAAAAAATTATCAACCTCGTTTGTATCATAACCTTTAAGTCTGCGAGAAAATTTCTGAGATTTAATCTCTAATGGTGAAAGTTCCATATATAAAATACTCCTTATCTAAACAAATTATTATTTTAGTAATTATTTTAATTAGATATATATAAAATGTCAAATTTATAATTTTAAATATTGAAATTGAATAAATTTAAATTTACAGCCAGAGTTAATTTTATGCTGCACTTAAATATATTATAATTTATTGTAATTTTAGGCTAATAATTATTTATTAATTTTATACCGTACTTAAATATATTATGATTTTAGGCTAATAACTATTTATTAATTTTATACCGTACTTAAATATATTATGATTTTAGGCTAATAATTATTTATTAATTTTATACTGCCTCAAAATATAGTATAATTTTAGAAAGATAATTAGTTATTAGTTTTATGTCGTATTATTACCGTATTTTTAGACCGATTAAATAGCTTACTGCGTCATTTCGCAAATGTGTAAGCAGCATTAGCAATATATAAATTGCAAAAATAACAATTATAGGCGATAAATCTATTCCGATATTGCCGATAGGGATTACCGCTCGTACTTTGCGGAGAACAGGTTCGGTTATATCGTTGAGAAATCTTATAATTGGATTGTATGGGTCGGGATTAACCCATGAAACTAATGCTTTAATAATTATTATCCACATATAAGCCTGAAGAATTATGCTTATAATATTAAAAATAAACAAAACCAGGTTTAATGAAAATCCCATTAATATCCTCCTACGTTTTTATTCGTTATTATTTTTTGTTATATAATTTATTTACATTGTCTTTGTGGGGATATATTAAAATTCACAATATGAAATTAATTAAATATTTTAATGTTAACTTATTATTATAATTTATTATAATAATAACTTTTTTATTATTTTCTCTGCATCCCTTTTAATTACGGTATACCCCATTCACAACAATAACAGTATATCATAAAATTTAAAAATATATATCGTTATAGCTATAGCTGTAAATTTACTTGTTTCCGGCATCGTACAATTTAAAAACATAAAACTCCGTATAAACATTTTATGATTCATTATTGATGGTTTAAAATCGATTTATAGCTCTAAATTAATGCTGATTAATTTTTATTACGCAGTTAAAATCTTTTTAAATTAAAAATTGACTTAAAAAAAACAATGAAATATGGTATAATAACCATTAAAAAGATAGGAAAATAGCGTTTGTCCCTAATTAATTAATTGCCATTGAAAAAGATAGAAAAAATAATAGCATCTGTCACTAATTAGTAATTTTGCCATCGAAAAATAATAGCGTCTGTCCTTAATAAATCTAATAAATCTAATAATCTAAATTAATAACTAAAATAATTAAAAAAATGGGTATAAGCAAAGAAAAAATTGCTGAAATATTTGAAAAAATTGCTGAATTGCTTGAAATTAAAGACGACAATGTTTTTAAGATAAGAGCATACTTAAATGCATCACGTGTTATTAGCCAATTTCCCGGAAATATTGAAGATGCATTTTTGAAAGGCGAGCCGCCAAAGATTCCGGGAATAGGTAAAGATATTGCCTCTAAAATTGAAGAATTAATCAAAACCGGACGGTTAATTTATTATGAAGAGCTAAAAAAGTCTATACCGGAAGGTATTTTTGAGTTGTTAAAGTTAAGAGGGCTAGGTCCTAAAAAAACTAAAATTTTATATGAAAAATTAGGAATAAAAAATATTGCGGATCTAAAAACAGCTATTGAAAAGAATAAATTATCCCATCTTGATGGATTTAGAGAAAAAACTGTAAGTAATTTAATCGAATCTTTAAAAGAATATAATAGTTATAAAGAAAGATATTTATATCCTGAAGCGCAACTGGAAGCAGGTCTTATTGTTTCATATTTACTGGAAGCAGGCGGCAGTTTAATCTCAAACATTAAAATAGCCGGTTCATTAAGAAGGAAATTGGAAACGGTAGGCGATATAGATATCGTAGTTGCATCAAAAGCAAAGAAATCTGAAAACATAACAGCTGAATACGATGAAAATAATAATTTAGATAGCGCCGCCGCATTAAGAACATATAAACATGAAAATATAGCAGCTCATAACGAAAACAATATTATTAACGCTGCCGATAAGTTAAAATCAAAAAACTTGGGTGCAGTATTGCCGACTATCGGAGAAATTTTTCTCAGATACGATAAAATAGCACATGTAGAATCTAGCGGAGATACAAAAATAAGCATTATACTGGAAAACGGTATGCGTGTTGATTTAAGGATGGTACCGCCGGAAGATTATATATATGCCTTGCATCATTTCACAGGTTCAAAGCTCCATAATGAAGAATTGAGAAGCCGTGAGAAAAAACGCGGTTATAAAATCAACGAATACGGAATTTACAAGACAGAATATAATAAAATAATAGTTGCAGACGAAAATGAGTTTTATAATATTTTTAATATGCAGTTTATTCCGCCGGAACTGAGGGAGGGCACGGGAGAGATAGAAGAAGCTCTGAAGCAAAATATTCCTGAACTAATAAATATTAAAGATATCAGGGGAGTGTTCCATGTACATACATCTTATACCGATGGAAAAGAAACTTTGGAAGAAATGGTTAAAACTGCTTTAGAACATGGTTTTGAGTATATAGGCATTACTGATCATTCAGCCTCTGCACATTATGCCCATGGACTCAGCGCCGATGAATTAAATTCCGAAATTGAATATATTAACAGACTAAATAAGCAATATGAAGGAAAAATTACAATACTAAAAGGAATTGAATCCGATATTTTAGAAAACGGCAGCCTTGATTATGAAGATGAAATGCTCTCCGAGTTAGATTTTGTGATAGCTTCGGTACATTCCAGATTTAATATGCATAAAGAAGATATGACCGCAAGAATAATAAAGGCAATAAAAAATCCTTATACGACTATGCTCGGGCATTTAACTGGAAGATTACTTCTCGAAAGAAATGCGTATGAGCTCGATATTTCCGCTATTATTAATACTTTAAGCGAATACAAGACCATAGTTGAGCTCAATGCAAATCCAAAAAGGCTTGATATCGACTGGCGATATATTAAAGAAGCAATTTCTAAATCGGTTATGCTTTCTATTAACCCGGACGCGCATGACAAAAAAGGCTTCGATGCTATCGAATATGGCATAAACACAGCTAGAAAAGGATGGGCAGCAAAGAAAGATGTTTTAAATACTTACGGCGTAGACGAAGTTTTAAATAAGATTAACACAATAAGAAAGTACAAGCTAAATAAAATTAAAACTATTTAATTAAATTTTAAACGATAACATTAAGAAAAGAAGCAGTATTATTAATAAATTATAATTTTATATATATGAAAAAAATTTTATCGGTTGCAGGGTACGACGGTTCAAGCGGTGCAGGAATTACGTCTGATGCAAAAATCTTTTCAAAATTAAATATACTGGGGTTGTCGGTAATAAGTGTACTTACTGCTCAAAATCCAGACAATATATATAAAGTTATCACAGTTTACGACGATTTTTTTGATTACGAACTTAAAGCGATATTTGATTATTTTAAGATTGATTCCGTTAAAATAGGATTAATCGGGAGTGAAAGGCAAAGCATCATTTTAGCCGGTTATATAAAAAAATATAATATAAAAGATGTTGTTTTAGACCCTGTGTTTGTATCTACATCAGGGGTTAGATTAGTGGGTGATAGCGCTCATAATAACATAAATAACGGCGATTATGCTTATGGCAATTGTGATGCAGATTATATAAAACCTTTATTAAATATCGCAACCGTTATTACGCCTAATATCAACGAGGCGGAAATTATTTCCGGTCTAAAAATTAAAAATATTGATTGCATGAAAGATGCAGCAGTTGCAATAAAAAAGCAATACCGCAGTATTAAAAATATAATAATAAAAGGGTCTCATTTGAGGGGTTCCCAGTGCAATAGCATGATGGTAGACACAAATTTCAACAATAAAAATCGCTGTATTCATAATGCTGCACAAAACGATTATCGCGAGGAAGAAGAGATAGTAGATTTATTATTAACTGAAAGTAATGAATTTGCGGCGCACAAAAAACGACGTATTGCCGTTGACAAGGAGTTTCACGGAACCGGATGCGCCTTTTCTGCAATGATGACGGCTCTTTTAACTAAAGGAATGCTCCCTTACGATGCTTTAATTAAAACAGAAATATTTGTCGAAAAAATAATAAATAATTATAAAATCATCCCCGATAATTCAGAAAACAAAAAAAATTATATAACGGCAAATATTTAAGCCTACAGTTTATATAAAACTATAACTATAAAATAATGTATATATATTTGCTTACCCGGCTATTTTTTGGAGTATTTTGTTCAACTTGCCGATTGGCTGATATCCTCTTATAGTTTTTACCAATTTTATACCGCTGTATATAAAAAAAGTCGGAGTGCCTGTGACACCCAGCATTGTCCCCTTTTTTATGTTTTGTTTTATAAGGTTGACGGTTATATCATGTTTTACACACGACTCCTCTTTTTTCATATTAAGCAATCCTTTGTCATGTTTTTTCAAAAAATAATAAATATCGCCAATAGTACTCCATTTTGATTGATATTTATATAGCAGACTTCTTATTTTAAGATATTTATTGTTATGTTTCGTGCTCTGCAAGGCGGAACAGTCAGCATACTTGGCTGCTTTGAAAGCAAAAGGGTGTATTAACGTCAATGGAAAATCTCTGTAGATAAGATATACCTTTCCCGTGTTAATATAATTTTTTATTAAATACGGCAGATCCAATTCTTCAAATTTTCTGCACCAGTAACATTGGAAGTCGGTATAGACAACGATTGTAACATTTGCATCAGGATTACCCTGAACCCTTTGATCATTTACAAGATGTTTGATTGCGGCTTGCGTCAAGTTTGTATGCGCTGAAGCTTTCGAAACATTTGTAAAAAGCAGCACACAGAATATGACAAAGAGCGCATACGCCATTAATTGAAGATAGGCTCCTGCGCCGGTTTGGCGGCTTTTTTTGATGGTTGCGGGCGTTAAATAATTTACGGCGCTGTTAGCTAAACCTTTTTTTGTTTTTAATTTGATATTATTATTGCTGTATGTACTACTGTATGTATATGTATTGTCCAGCCTGTTATTTTGATTCATCTTTGCCACCTTTTAATCTTAAGGAGTTTGATTTGCATGTCAATACTATAATGATATAATGCTAATACTAACGTTTATAAATGTATAATTTTAATATAATATGCTAATTACTCGCCGGTTGATATGTCATTAATATATAATAATATATACTGAATATATATAAGCATAAATATTATAATTTGTCAATCAGCATTGAATACAGCAAAGGAACCATTATTTCATGATGCCCTGTAAGGGAGAAAAATCTTCCTCCCTGCTGAGTAGGTCTTCTAAGTACGTTAACATTTGGTCTATAATGTTGTATAAAATCCATATTGGCAGTAATTATATTATTAACAGCAAATCCAAGATTCCTTGAAAGAGTCAATGCTTTAAGAAAAATTTCAGGCATAGTTACTGCGGAACCGATATTTAAATATACTCCTCCGTCAAGCTCAGAAACAACGGATGTAAATTTTTTAAAATCTATAAGGCTTGATTTTCCAATTGCTTCGCCGTTTGCAGAAGGATGCATATGTATAATATCTGCTCCGATAGTCACATGAACTGTGACAGGTACGCTAAGTTCGTAAGCTCTTGCTATAATACTTAAATTTTTATTTTTAAAATTGGAATTATGAATAAACCTGCCTATGCTTTCACCTATGCCTTTATTTTCTGCAGCACCTTCGCTGATAGCATTGTTAAGCAATTCCGCAGTGTCTTTTGCCATACCGAACAACCCGCTGTCTATTTCAGCCGAAACGTCTTCCGATGTTTTTCCGCTGTAACTTATCTCAAAATCATGTATAATTCCTGCTCCGTTCAATGCTATGCTGTTAATGAGACCAATTTCCATTAAGTGGATTAATATTGGAGCAAGTCCTACTTTTATTACATGGGCACCCATACCGACGGCAACAAAAGAACCCTTTCTGTGTCTGGCTATTATTTCTTCCGAAAGTTCATTAATATCGCTTGCAGCTAGGTAATTGGGGAGTATTTTAATAAAATCATTGAAAGAGCCGCCTTTGTTAAATCTTTTAGAAAAAGAATTGATATTCACTTTAGACGGTCTGTCTTTAAGTAAATAAGTTTTTATTTTCCTATTGTCGATTGGGGTTACGTTCATCTTTTATATTATAACAAAATATTAAAATTGAAATTAAATATAAAATACAACATACATTATAATAATACATAATAAGACATAAAAAATAATTTTTAATTAATTACATAAGAGATAAGACGTAATTTTTAACTGCTAATACATTAATATATTAATTACATTTAATATATTAGCATAATGCATTTTATTTTTATTTATTATTTTTTATGTATTATTTTAATGTATTTGTTTATTTAATAATCGAGTCATTAAATTTATATTTATTTGTCTGTCATAATTTTACAAAATGTGTTTTATCAGCTCCGCATACGGGGCATACCCAATCATCAGGGAGGTCTTTAAAAGCCGTACCCGGTTCAACTCCTCCAACGCTGTCACCATTTTCAGGGTCGTAAATATATCCGCAAACTTCACACTGGTATCTATCCATCGTAATAGCATCTCCATTTAAATTAAATATTATTAAAATTAAATTAAGTTAAATATAATATATAGGCTAAATTTTCTTCACGATTTTTTGTTATGAATAAAAAAATTATGTTTATTTTATGTTTATTGCTGATAATAATTGCTAATCCTTATATAATATAGAAATAGTTAATTATCGGCATTTATAAATATCAATCCTTAAATTGAGCCTTTTATTTTATTAATCTTTAAATTATCAGTTATTTTCTATCATCATAAAGCAGACTACTTCGTGTCTTTAAACCGTACAAAATGTGTTTTGTCAACAAGACAGATAGGGCAAACCCAGTCATCCGAAATGTCTTCGAAAGGGGTACCCGGCGGGATGCCGCCTTCGGGATCGCCTTTTACCGGATCATAAATATACGGGCATGCCAGACATATATACTTAGCACTTTTTTCATCGGTATTTTCATTACCATTTTTATTAGCGCTCAATTTATATTCACCTCTTTTTTCTTTTTTATATTTTAATTTTGCAGATGTTATATTTTTTAGCGCATCTTAGATATCCATACTATATCTAACTATCTATATTATATCCAAATTATATCTATAAAATAATCTATACAATATCTATACAATATCTATACAATATCTATACAATATCTATACAATATCTATACAATATCTATACAATATCTATACAATATCTATACAATATCTATACAATATCTATACAATCTAAATTATATCAATGCATCTCTGTATATATTTTACCAGATAAAAAGATAAATTAAAAATAAAATTTTTAATTAAATATATAATTTTATATATATTATACTTACATTTTGAAAATTTAATTTGTTAATTTATAAATTTATTCTAAATACTGTAAATTGTAAATACTATATACTATATTATATTACAATATATTACGACGCAAGCCGTTATAAGAAATTCTGTAAGGAATTATGCAGATACGGTCTCATGAACTATGAATTTATTTATAATTGATTTTAAATTGAATTTATTAAATTATTAACTTTTATTTTTTAAGTTTTTTGTATAAAATAGCATAATTATATATAAATTAAATAATACAACTTTAAAATCTGAAAACATAACACAAAATGACGGAAACAGCAGGAGCATCAGATAATATTTTCAAATCTAATTTAGTTTTTATTATTTATCTTATCATAATAAATAAAGAATTAATAGAACACGGAAATAAAAACTATAAAGACAGCGTAGTTTTTAATACAAAAATTGATTTATGTAATATTAATGTCATTGAAATTGAAAAACTCATTAAGCTGCCGCCGGACGCATCTTACGGTGATTATTGCATCCCCTCCTACTATTTAAAACAGAACGGTTTTGAGGGCGAGCCTGAAGTCATTGCAAATAAAATAGTCAATTTTATATATTCATATATAATTAATATACCTGACAATAATGCGGCAGGGGTACATAAAATTGCAAACAATAATTACGTTCACGGAAACAATGGAAATAGCAATAACTATAACAATAATTGCAATGGTAATATATGCAAAGATTTAAATAAGTTAAACAAAAATATAGGAAAAGATGGATTTAAAAATGATTATGATGATAATTTTGTTAATTATGCTGAAGATATATTGAAAGATTTTAAGCAATATTTTACTTCCGTCAGTGCTAAAGGAGCATATATTAATTTTTATGTTAATAAACAGAAATTTGCCAATTATATTATTAAAAAAATCTTAACAGAAAAAAATAATTACGCCAGAAACTATTTAGGAAAAGGAAAAACGGTAATAATAGATTTTTCTTCTCCAAATATAGCAAAGCCTTTTGGCGTAGGACATTTAAGGTCAACTGCCATAGGCATGAGTCTTTCTCATATTTATGATTTTTGCGGGTATGAAACTATAAAAATAAACTATCTTGGAGATTTTGGAACACAATTTGGAAAACTGATAACC
This sequence comes from bacterium, assembly GCA_021809845.1. Lineage (GTDB taxonomy): Bacteria > SZUA-79 > SZUA-79 > Acidulodesulfobacterales > Acidulodesulfobacteraceae > Acididesulfobacter. The sequence goes on from JAJZJW010000004.1 coordinate 82,368, forward strand.
GCATTCTGCCGCTTTAAAAATACCAATCTTGATTTAACCGAATTTAAAAATGACCCCATAAAGTTTTTATATAAATTATATGTTAAATTTCATTCCGAGTCGGAAAATAATCCGGAGCTTGATGCTGAAGCCAGACTGAGATTTAAAAAACTTGAACAGTCCATTATTGAAACAGATGATATATCCGAACTGTTTGGCGACATTTCAGACGATTCTGACAATTATAATAATATAAATAGTGATGTTTATGACTTTTGCAAAGATAGTTTTAAAGAATATAGTACCGAAGAAGGCAATATTAAAGAAGATAAAAATAAAGATGAATGCAAAGGTAAAGTTGCGGATAATTCAGGTAAAAAGATTTTCGGCGAATTATATTTGTGGAAATTATTTAGAAAATTAAGCATTCAGGAATTTAAGCGCATTTATAACATGATTAATGTATCTTTTGATTTTTACGAAGGGGAGTCTCAAGCGTCAAAAATCGCTGTTTATTTAGTTGATATGTTATTAAAAGCTAAGATTGCGGAAATAAGTATGGATGCTGTTATAATACCTATGGGAAAAACACCTGCTTTAATTGCAAAAAGTGACGGAACAACCCTTTATCTTTCTCGTGATATTGCTACTGCGATGTTGAGATTTAAAAAGTTTAAATTTGATAAGATGCTTTATGTTGTGGGTTCGGAACAATCTTTGCATTTCAGCCAGTTGTTTAATGTATTTAAAATTCTTAAAGAAAATGAAATAAAATTTGAAAAACGGAAAGACACAGAGAAAATGGATGCTGATTCTTTTTTTGAATGTGCTTCTCAAATTTCAGGTAAACTTCATCATATAAAATTTGGCAGAATTATAGGAATGTCTACAAGAAAGGGCAATCTTGTATTTTTAGAAGATTATATTAATGAAGCTAAAGAAAAAGCGCAGCTGAAGCTTAAAACAGACGAACAAAATGCGTCAAATATTAACGTTTATAAGTTAGAAAACAGCACGTCTGATAATTCATCTGTTCCGGATGCCGATGATACAGCGTTAAAAGTCGGCATAGGGGCGGTAATATTTAATGACCTCAAGACACGGCGTAGTGTAGATGTGAATTTTAATTGGGACAATGTGCTTTCTTTCGAAGGGCAGACAGGTCCTTATCTTCAATATTCGATTGCCAGAATCAATAGTCTCATAGAAAAACTAAATAAAGAATATTCATTCAGAATTGAAATAGAAAATTTGTATAATTCTGAAGCATTTTCTAATATTATTGCCGGGTTAGAAAAAAAAGATTTTTGCAGTATAAACGACCATGATTTTAAATCGGTATTTGAAATTGTTAAGCATTTATCGTTATTCGGAGATACGGTAAAAGACGCAGTATCTCACGACGAACCCTCTATAATCAGCACATATTTATTAGATTTGGCAGCGTTTTTTAACAGCTATTATCAAAATTATAAACTTATGAATCTTGAACCAGATTTTGTCTATAACAGGATTATGTTCCTAATCTCAGTAAAGGTAGTTCTGGAGTCTGGCTTGAATTTATTAACCGTACCTATTTTAAAAAAAATGTAAAAAATAAAAAAAATCTCACAATGAGTTTAATAATTGATAATTTAACCGTAAAACTTTATACTAATTTTAAAAAAAAAGAATTTTTTAATGTGGCAGATTCTGTTTCTTTCAGCATTCAAAATGGAGAAATAATTTCCGTTGTGGGAGAATCAGGAAGCGGAAAGTCTTTTTTAGGCTTATCGTTAATGAGGTTGAACCCTCCTTACATATCCGAAATTTCATCCGGCAGCATATTAATATCAGATACAGACGGTTTTGAAAAAATTGATATTGTAAAATTAAAGGAAAATCAATTAAGCGATGTAAGAGGGCGTTTAATTTCAATGATTTTTCAGGACCCCAATGTTTCTTTAAATCCTGTTATTAAAATAGGGGACCAAATTATTGAAGCAATTTTAGCGCATAAAAAAATGAAAAAAAAGGATGCTTCCGACGTAGCGATACATTATCTTGAACTTATGCGGATTGACGGAAAAGCTCGTTTTAATTCTTATCCTCATGAACTTTCTGGAGGGATGAGACAAAGAGTTATGATTGCAATGGCAATGGTACTTGAGCCGGTCGTGCTTGTCGCAGATGAACCGACAACTGCCTTGGACGTAAAGACTTCGCTTCAAGTTCTTGCTTTAATTGAAAAAATGCGGTTCGAAAAAAATGTAAGCGTTTTATTTATAACACACGATTTAAGCATTGCAAGAAATATTTCTGACAAAACGATTGTATTTTATGCAGGACAGATTATGGAATACGGCACGACGGAAGATATAATAAATAGTCCTCTGCACCCATATTCAATATCTTTAACAAAATCCGTTCCCGCTTTATCAAAAGATTATGCTCCGCGTGAACGACTTTTTGTTATACCCGGTTCGTTGAGCCAGAGCGATTTTAAGTCTGAAAAATGCAGATTTTATAATAGATGTTTCAAAAGGTCCAAAGATTGTCTAAACGAAATTCCATTGTTAAAATTGAGCAGTGAAAGATTTGCAAGATGCGTAAACATACAATAAAAAAGTAATAATTAACTACAGTCTATGAATACCGGCAAAAAACCTGAAGTCTTAAATATAAATAAGCTAAGCAAATATTATTTGAGCTATGGTTCATTATTTAATTTTAAAAGAAATATTATAAAGGCTGTGGACAATGTCTCTTTTAAGGTTTACAAAGGCGATATTTTTTCAATTGTTGGTGAAACAGGATGCGGCAAATCGACATTATCAAAATTAATTTTAGGACTTACAAACAGAACTTCCGGAGAAATTTTTTATAAAGGCAATATATTAAATTATAATTTAAAAAAATTAAATTTGAGAAAAAAAATTCAGATAGTGTTTCAGGACCCTTATTCTTCATTAAATCCCAAAAAGAAGATTTATAAAATTGTATCTCTGCCGGCAATAAAAAATAAAATCATTAAAAAAAAAGATGCGCTGCAATATTCAATGCAGATGCTTAAAAATGTAGGCTTAGATGAAGATTATGTTTTTAAATTTCCGCATGAGTTATCCGGAGGGCAGCGGCAAAGAATATCTATAGCAAGAAGTTTATCGGTTAATCCTGAACTGCTTGTGCTTGATGAGCCTGTGTCCGCGCTTGATGTTTCTGTTTCAGCTCAGATATTAAATCTGCTATTAGATTTACACGAAAAAAATAATCTGACTTATGTGTTTATAACCCACGATTTAAGGTTAGTAAGACATATGGCGGACACAGTCTGTGTTATGTACGGCGGTAAAATTATGGAAATATCTCCGGTGGATAAATTTTTTGACGGTCCTTTGCATCCTTATTCAAAGGTTTTATTGGAGTCCATTCTGGCTTATGGTCCAAAAAATATATTACAATTTGCCGATGCCGGTAATATTAATATAAACAATATAAATATAAATGCAGGAACAGGTAAAAATAGACGGGGATGCGTATATTATAACCTATGCAGCAGAAGAATGGATAAATGTATTAATAATGAACCCGACTTAAAAGAGAACGGAGACGTTCAGGTAAATTGTTTTTTTCCGTAATATTCTTCCGAATGATTGTATATTGTATCTTGAACAAAAATTGCTATTGCGTTAAAGTTATCGGAATAGCTGTCGTTTAATTTCTCTTTTTCTTCTTTTTCTATTTTTGATTTACAGGCTATACATAATTATTCTTCCGAATGATTGTATGTTGTATCTTCATCTAAAATTGCTATTGCGTTAAAGTTATCGGAATAGCTGTCGTTTAATTTCTCTTTTTCTTCTTTTTCTATTTTTGATTTACAGGCTATACATAAATTAGAATAAGGAATAACTGACAATCTTTTTTTAGAAATAGTTTCTCCGCATTCGTCGCATATTCCATATGTACCGTCATCAATTTTTGAAATTGCATTATCTATTTCTCTCAATTTATTTCTTTCTCTGTCCCCAAGCATATAGGACAATTCGCGGTCCCTTTCATTTGAAGAGATGTCGTATATATCGCCGCTCGGTTCAGTCGTATCTTTAGAAGAACCTTCCTTGATGCTTATGTCAATTTCTTTTAAAAGAGCTTTTCTCATTGCAATTAAATTCTGTTTTATTGCAGTGAGTTCTTCAGGCGTGAAATCTGAGTCGCTCGAATCGGTTAAATCTGCAGCATCATCGCGCAGCAAATCTATATTATTTTTATTTTTAACTTCTTTATTCGCAATTTTTTTTTCTGTCATCGTAATGTCTCCTTATAATAGTGTCTTCTTAAACGTTTTCTTAAATTTAGTATTTGGTGAAATTAATACATAAAACTCAGTACTCACATTTAATACAACTTAAATATATATAATAACTGTTCTATATCATTTAAAATTTGTAAATATAATTGTTTTGTATTATTATATTATCGTACTTATATTTTTAAAATTTTAAAAAAATTTTTGATTTAGTATATATTTATTAAAAAATAAAAGCAAGTTTTTTAGAGTGAAAAATAAGCAAACTAATTGAAAAATAAGCAAACTAATTAATAATTAATAATGGGGTAGTTTTTAATTGATAAAATCTTATTACAATATTGAGGACGGCGTTAGCGAAAAAAATAAATCTTGTTTAAATGCGGAACGGGTTTTTGATGACTGTAATTATAAAAAAAAAGAACCTTCATTAAGAAATTCTTTTCAGATAGACAGGGATAGAATAATACATTCAAGTTCTTTTAGAAGATTAAGAAATAAAACGCAGGTTTTCGGGGTGTTCACTCTTGATTATTATAGAACAAGGCTTACCCATTCCCTTGAAGTATCCCAGATAGCGCGTGCTATTGCTACTAATATTAACAACAAACACGGATTAAATATCAGTCTTGATCTCATAGAGGCAATTTCCCTTGCTCATGATATAGGACATCCGCCTTTTGGTCATCTTGGCGAAGAAATCATAAACTCTAAGTTATTGGAATTGACGGAAGGCAGATGCGGTTTTGAAGCTAACGGACAGAATATCAGAATACTTAATTTTCTGGAAAAAAAATTATATGACTTTGATAATGACGGAAAGATGAGACTGTGCGGACTAAACCCTTGTCTTAAAACCATTGATGGAATACTTAAATACAAGCTGCCTTTTAAATTTTCTGATAAAAAAAATCATTTTATATATGATTCAGACGAATTTATTTTGAGAAGATTACATGGAGACGAATTTACAGATTTTATAAAAAATAATTATAATTTATTAAATTCAAACAACTCCGTTAAGGAATATTTCTTTGAATTAACAAGGAGCTTAGAGTGTCAGATTTTAAACGCGGCAGATGATATAGCTTACGCCACGCACGACCTCGAAGATGGAGTAGAATCCAAACTAGTCGATATCAACGGATATAATAAAATAAAATTTGACACTAATGAAAAAAATAAGAAAAGCATCGATGTTTTTTTTAATAATTTAGTTAATATTTTTAAAATAAATACTACAAAAATGCTGCAGCTTGAAATAAAAATGAAATTGAAGGAATTTTTTTCAAATTATATATCAAAATTTATAGTCAATATAGATATAACCGAAAGAAAAGGAATTTTTAAATCTGCCGATAATAATACCGAACTTTTTGATTTTTTCAATTTAATAGAAGATGGAATTCCTGGATTAGATACTGTAAATGATTATTCTTATAAATACAGCATTGTTGGGAAAAATAATATTAATGAAGAAATTAAAGCATTAAAGATTATTTCATATAAATTGATAATGGAAAATCGTAATATTTTATTTAATAGAAATAAAGCTAGGCACATCTTAATCAAATTATTTGATAAATTTTCCTCAAAAGAAAAATTTGGAGGCGAAGAAGATGAGATATTGAAACTTTATCCCGATGATTTTCAGGAACTTTATAATAACGGCTTTTATGATGAATATAATAAAGACAAATTATGTAAAATGTGTGCGGATTACATAAGCGGAATGACCGATTTATATGCTATGAAACTATATTCTTCTTTGTTTGAAACCGAAAATATATCTGATTTGTCGCCGTTTTAATTTTATTTTGAATTAAGCACGGCGCTTGGTATATGCTATTGGTAAAAATTTGGCTGTCGGCAGGTTTGCAGCAGTTCACATTAATCCGGGAACAATGAAGATTCGACAAGCTCACATATAATATGTCCGATTGTTATATGATATTCCTGAATCCTTGGGGTATTAGAGGACGGCACCATTATTATATTGTCGCATAGCATAGCCATTTCGCCGCCGTCTTTTCCGGCAAAACCTAATGTTGTAATATTCATGTCTTTTGATATTTTTAATGCCTTTATTATATTTTTAGAATTTCCAGACGTAGATATACCTAAAAAAATATCCCCTTTTTTTGCATTTGCTTCAAGCTGCCTTGAGAAAACTTCTGAAAAATCATAATCATTTGCTATTGCTGTTAAATTTGACGTGTTGACATTCAACGATTCTGCGGGCAGCGCCTTTCTTTCTTTGTAGAATCTTGAAACTAATTCTGCGGTTATATGCTGAGAATCGGCTGCAGACCCGCCGTTTCCGGCTATAAAAAGTTTACCTCCGTTTCTGTAGGTTTCTATAATCATTTCCGCAAATTTCTGTATTTTAGTTATGGTATCGTTATTTTCTGAAATAAGACGATTTATTTCTCGCGATTCGTTGAATCTTGAGCGGATGATTTCTTCCATTTAAAACACCAATATTTTTGTATATTTAATATATAATTTGATTAGTTCTTGCTTTTTTATTTGTGTTTGTCAATTTTATATTTTTTTTCTTTCCTCTTTTTCCCTTTCCCCTTCCCCTTTTCTTCCCATTCATTCACCTTTTATTTGTCTTATTTATTCACTTTGTGTGTAGAAACTATAATATAAACACCGATTATAATTATAAATATACCAACCCATCTCTGAACCGTTATTTTTTCGGACAGCATGACAGCCGCAAGTAATACTGTAAGGATAATTCCAATGCTGACGAATGGATAGGCGGCTGAAAGGTCAATTTTTGACAATACATTTATCCAGAAAAACATAGAAATAAGATAAGATATTATGCCGGATAAAACAAATACATTTAAAAACATATAAATAATTTTTATTGAGAATAAATTATTAATATGACCTACGCTTTTCATTCCATATTTCATAAGAATCTGAGCAGAGACTCCCATAATAATAGAAATAAAAAGATTTAAATATACAGTAGAACTTTTTGTTGTATTCATATTTCACTATTTTTTAGTCACGGGAGATTGTACTTTATAGCCCTGCTTTGCAGCCAGATAACCCGTTGTTCCGGCTAACCCTCCTACAACTAAAAGAGCGCATCCTGTTAGAAAATTCATAACTAAAACAATTATGAACATAACTATCATTAATTTTATTTTTTTGAATTTCTGCATATTAAATTTTCCCAATTTTTGTTCTTATTTTTTATACCATAATGTTTTTATCAAACAATGTTATTTTAATAATTGAAATTATACTATAAATCAAGTATAATGCAATGAATTTAATTTTATAAATATAATAAAAATTAAGATTAATATAAAATTATATTAAAAATCAAAATTAGATATAAAATATAAAATATAAAATTAAACTAACAATTAGATATAAAATATAAAATATAAAATTAAATTAACAATTAGATATAAAATATAAAATATAAAATTAAACTAACAATTAGATATAAAAATCAAAATTAATATAAATATAAAAAAAATAAATAATATAAAATATATCCATAAAAAATAGATATTATAAAAATACTAAAGGATTATAGCATCATGACATATAAAAAACAAATTAGCAATGGCGAAGACGATAGAAAAAATATTGCTGCTATAACAGGTGCAGCAGCCGGTTCACCGAATAGAATAACTGCTTCGGACGAACTGAATAATAATAATGATGATGATGGAATAGGTTCGATGGGTGAAAAATATGCCTTAGTATCAGTTTTTGATAAAACCGGAATAGATGAGCTTTCCGTATGTCTGATTTCCGCAGGCTACACTATTATAGCAACAGGCAATACTTATAATTATTTAAAAAATGTTGCCGGTATAAAATTAAAAAAAATAGATGAAATAACTAAATTCCCGGAAATTTTAAGCGGCAGGGTTAAAACCCTTCATCCCTCAGTTTTTGGCGGTATTCTTTCTTTAAGGGAAGACAAAAAACATTTAAAGGATTTAACTGAAAATTCAATAAATCTTATTGATTTTGTTATAGTCAACCTTTATCCTTTCAAAGAGATGAAAGATAAAGATATAACTTTTGACGAAAAATTAGAATATATAGATATAGGAGGAGTTTCTTTGCTTAGGGCGGCTGCAAAAAATTTCAAATATGTTACAGTGCTATCCGACCCGCGGCAATATAAAAGAATTATTCCATACATTAAAAAATGCGGTGTTAAATTAAACGGCGAATTAACTTCTCATGAAGTAATAATTAATGAATTAAGCGATAAAAAAAATAATATAGGCGCAAATAATTTTAATAATAATTTTATTAATAATACCACTACTAATGTTGATAAAAATATTAACAAGCGTGTTGAAGTTGCGGGCATTCCTTTTGAGGATGCAGGAATTCCTTTAAATATAAAATTTGAATTGGCTGTTGAGGTGTTTAAACAAACAGCAGAATATGATAATGAAATTTTTTCTTTTTTAAATCTTAAACTGGATGCAGGACAAAAATCGGAAGAGAATATTTCCGCAAATGATACGTTAGCCTCAAACAATATTTTATCTGGAGCAAAAAAACACTCCGACGCTATAAATATAAATTGTAAAGATATTATTACAGATATCACAGATATTACAAACAAAAACACGAATGACCTGCCCGATATTGAGAGCTTATTTAACGCAGACAGTATAGGTATTCGGTTAGATAAAATTGACGCATTAAGATACGGAGAAAATCCGCATCAAAAAGCATCATTTTATAATTATAATATCAATATTTTAAACAGCGGTATTAAACTTGACAATAGCAATGGTGATAATAATGATAATAATAATGTTAAGATTGGTAGTAATAGCGTAGATATGCGCAATAATTTGCCTCATGCAGATAATTCGAGCGTGGTCGGCAGCGGAACAAATAAAAATTTTGAAAAATTATCCGGTAAAGCAATATCTTATAATAATTTGCTTGATATCGATTCATGTTTAAACATTATAAGAGATTTTTATTTTTTAGGCACGCATAAACAATATACTGGAAATAATACAACAAATAATGAGAATAAAAATATTAAAAACGGTACTGAAGAATATTTTTCCGTAATAATTAAACATACCAACCCATGCGGCGCGGCAATAAGCAACATTTCATTAAAAGATGCATTTTTAAAGGCAAAAAAAGCCGATGAAATATCTTCTTACGGCGGCATTATAGGTTTTAACCGAATTATAGACAAAGAAACAGCTTTGGAAATTAAATCTATGTTTGTGGAGGTAGTAGTTGCACCTGATTTTAAAGCGGATGCGCTGGATATATTAAAATCAAAAAAAAATACGATTATAATTAAAGCTTCCGAAAATTTTATTTTGTCGTCTTCAGAGCTCTTATTAAAATCTGCGGCAGGCGGTATTTTAATGCAGGAAAAAGATATCAGGACGGATAATGTAATGAAATTTAAAACTGTTTCCGATATTAAACCTGATGAATATCAATTTAATGATTTGCTCTTTGCATGGAAGATAGCAAAACATGTAAAGTCCAATGCCATTGTATATACAAAAGACGGTGTTACGCTTGGTATAGGAGCGGGACAGATGTCAAGGATAGACAGCGCAAAGTTTGCTTATGAAAAGATGCTGTTTGCTTATGGTAATAAAATTGAAAAATGCGTTATGGCGTCGGACGGATTTTTTCCATTTAAAGATTCAATAGAATATGCCAAAACGGTCGGTGTTTCCGCTATTATTGAGCCAGGAGGCTCTATAAGGGATGAAGAAGTAATAGAGGAAGCCAATAAATCCGGTATTGCTCTTATTTTTACGGGAATCAGACATTTTAAACACTAATTTTAAACACTAAATGATAATTATAACTTGTTTGAATAGATTTGAATAAATTAATAATAATAACTAAATAAATAAAAAAATATGAAAATTCTTGTTATAGGTTCAGGTGGCAGAGAACATGCTATAATTTATTCTATATTAAAATCCGGAAGAAATGTTGATTTATATTGCGCGCCCGGCAATGGCGGCATATCAGATAACGCTAAGATAGTAAATATAAAATATGATGATATTGAGGGGCTTGTTAATTTTTCTTTATCCGAAAAAATTGATTTAACGATCGTGGGACCCGAAGTACCTCTTTCGCTTGGAATATCCGATAAATTTTTACATAATGGACTAAAAATATTCGGACCAAGTCAAAAAGGTGCGCTTCTTGAATCTTCTAAGCAATTTGCAAAAGAATTTCTCAAAAGAAATAATATCAAAACTGCGGATTACCGTTCTTTTAATGATTTTGAAACTGCATATGCCTATGTTCAAAACAGGCAGCATCCTATTGTAATTAAAGCAAGCGGTCTTGCTGCCGGAAAAGGCGTGTTCATACCTCAGAATGTTATTGAATCAAAAGATTATCTTGATTTAATTTTTAATAAAAAAATATTTGGTAAAAGCGGGGAAACGGTCGTTATAGAAGATTATTTAGAAGGTTTTGAATTATCATATATGATTGCTACAGATGGCAAAACTTATAAATCTCTGGCTACCAGCATGGATTATAAAAAAGCCTATGACGGAGATAAGGGCGAAAATACCGGCGGGATGGGCTCTATCTCTCCGCACCCTTTTTTATCCGCCGATTTGGAAGAAAAGATAAAAAAAAATATTATAGAACCCGTATTGTCAGCCTTAAAAAATGAGGGAATTATTTACAAGGGAGTATTATATGCAGGATTAATGATTAAAGGCGATGATATTTATGTTTTAGAGTTTAATGTCAGATTTGGAGACCCTGAAACGCAATCTATTTTAATAAGATTAAAATCGGATATTGTCGGTTTATTTGAATCATGTATAAACGAAACTTTAGCTGATTATAATCTTGAATTTGATGATGAGCAGGCGGTTTGCTTAGTTTTATCTTCAGCAGGCTATCCAGGGATGTACGAAAAGGGTTTTGAAATATTATTTGGAGAATACGAAAAATATTTTCATTATAGCGCCGATGGTTTAGGCTGCACAGATTGCATAGATAAAGACGAAGCTCAAGACAAAAATAAAGTTAAAGTTAAAAATGAAGTTAAAAATGAAGCTATTTACATATTTCATGCCGGGACAAAAAAAATAGGCAATAGATACTTTACCGATGGCGGAAGGGTTTTAAATCTTTGTTCTAAGAACAAAGATTTAAAAATTGCTACGAATGATATTTATAAAGCTGCAGGCGCTATTCAATTCAAAAATAAATATTATAGACAGGATATAGGCATAATAAGTATTTGAAAAAGTCAAATTTTCACGTTAGTTAATTAATTAACTAACTAACTAACTAACTAATTAACTAACTAACTAATAAATAATTAATTAACTAGCCAACTAAACTAACTAATTAACTAACTATTCAATTAACTAAGGAGGGGCGCCTTATAGCTTATGCTCTTTTATTAGACTCCCGCAAGCATAGGTTTGGCGTTAAATGTCATGGAAAACAAAAAAGTGTTGATTGTTGTCGGTTCGCAAAATGATCTGCCTGTGATGGAAGGCGCAGCCGAAATTTTAAAAAAATTTGAAGTAGGATATGAAGTTCATGTTTCTTCCGCCCATAGAAGCATAAAAAGAACAGTGGTTCTTTTTGAGGAGGCAAAAGATAAAGGATTTAAAATTATAATAGCCGCCGCAGGTATGAGCGCACATTTGCCGGGTGTAGCGGCTGCATGTACAATTTTGCCTGTAATAGGGGTTCCGGTCGATTCATCATCGCTGCATGGATTAGACAGCTTACTTTCTATAGTTCAAATGCCCGGCGGAATTCCTGTTGCAACTACGGCTATTGGTAAAAGCGGTGCAGTAAATGCTGCCTTGCTTGCAGTATCAATTTTATCATTAAATAGCGATGAACTTTCCGAAAAATTAAAAAATTATAGAAAAGAACTTACAGATAAAGTAATCGCTGCAGATGGCAATATTAAGATGTAATTATTTGTACGTAAAATAACTTAAGTACATTTTTTATATATATGATATATTATATAAACGGTAAAAGTGTCTATAACTCATTAATGATTATAAAAATAATTATTTTTCTATCGTTATGAAAATTTTAAACTATCATGATATGACCAAAGCAGATTATGAGGCTATCAAGGAACATTTGGATTCATCTAACCTTATAATCTATCCTACCGAGACTTCTTACGCAGTGGGAGCAAATGCATTAGATGACAAAGCCGTAAAAAAAATATTTTTATTAAAAAAAAGGGATAGTTTAAAACCACTACCCATTGTTATAAAGAATCCGGCTATGCTTCTTAATATAGCATATATAAAAAAAGGCGAAGAAGATTTGATGTCTATATTCTGGCCTGGACCTTTAACCATATTATTTGAGGCTCGCGCAGACAAAGAATATTTATTTCAATCAAATTCTAAATACGTAGGGGCTAGAGTATCTTCACATATATTTATTGAAGAATTATTTCAAGAAATAGATTATCCCATTATCTCTACGAGCGCAAATATATCTTCAGAAGAAAGTCTCAATGAGATTAGCGAAAATGAACTGGATTGCATATTTGCCGATTATAGTGACAAAGACGGCATAATTGCAATAAACGACGGAAAATTGGCAGGCGGGTGTTCCACGATTCTTAAAATAGATGGTTGCACGGGAAAAATAAAAATTGTACGAGAAGGGAATAATAATATTAAAGAGAGATTGTTTTGCTGTATAAAAAATATTAACAATAAAAAGTAGAAGTAATAAATTTTGAAAATTAAAAATTGCAGAAAATAACGTGCAATAAACTAACGCCGACAGAATATCAAACAAATTGTGATAATAACAAACAATAAAAAATGAAGAATTACAGAACAAATCGTGATAATAACGAACAATAAAAGTAAGAAACAGTAAAAAAATAGGTTTAAAAAGTAAAAATAAATAAAAAATAACTATCTGATACTAGGAGAATGCTCAATTGAAAGACTCACAAAATATTTTAGGTATTATAGGCGGAAGCGGATTGTATAATATTGAAGGATTGAATAATATTAATGAAGTTACCGTTGATACACCGTTTGGTGCGCCTTCCGACAGTCTTATTTTTGGAGAAATTGACGGAAAACAATTAGTATTTATACCAAGACATGGCAGGGGGCATAAAATTTTACCTTCCGAGATTAATTATGCGGCTAATATTTATGCTCTTAAAGCGGCGGGTGTCTCAAATGTTATTTCCGTTAGTGCGGTGGGGAGCCTTAAGAAAGAAATAATTCCGGGTGATATGGTAATTGTTGACCAGTTTTTTGATTTTACCAAAAATAGAAAAAATACCTTTTTTGGAGACGGTATTGTAGCTCATGTTTCCATGGCGGAACCGGTCTGTCCCTGCTTAAGAAATATCGTTATTAATTCATGCAAATCTTTAGGAATCAGGTATCATTCCAAAGGTACATATATTTGTATAGAAGGACCTCAATTTTCATCAAAAGCGGAGTCTTTGTTTTTCAAAAATAGCGGATTTGATGTTATAGGTATGACAAATGCAACGGAGGCAAAGTTTGCCCGTGAAGCAAGTCTTTGTTATACTACAATTGCTATGGCGACAGATTATGACTGCTGGCACGAAGAAGAAGAAAATGTTAATGCCGATATTATTATCAAAATTCTAAACGAAAATGCGAAAACAGCAAAAAATATTATCAAGGAGGCTATCAAACATGTAGCTTATAATGATAATATTATTAATGCTGTTGACAATAACAAAATTAATAATGATAATATTAGTGATAATAATAATGTTGATGCTAATATATATAATGCAAATGCTACAAACTCTGAAAGAAAAATGTATAATATATGTTCATGTTCATCATCTTTAGAACATGCCATTGTGACTCCTAAAAAAGATGTGCCCGAACAAATTTTAAAAAAACTTGCTATTTTTGAAATATATAAATAAAATAATTTTGAGGAAAATAAAAATATGGCTATAACTGTTATAGGTTCAGTTGCTGTCGATAATATAGAAACCCCTTTCGAAAAAAAACAAAATATATTGGGAGGTTCGGCATCTTTTTTTTCTGTTGCCTCTTCGTACCTTACAGATGTTAATATTATTGCGGTTGTAGGAAATGATTTTGATGATAAATACATAGATATTCTAAAAAGTAAAAACATAAATGTTGATAATATAATTAAAAAGCACGGTAAGACATTTCACTGGGAAGGAAAATACGATTACGATATGTCGGATCCTCAAACACTTAATACGGAGCTCGGTGTGTTTTTGGATTTTAAACCTTCGGTTCCGCATATTTTTAAAAATGATACACTTTTTTTAGCCAATATTGACCCCGATATTCAGCTTGAAGTTTTGGAACAAATGTTATCCCCTAAATTAATTGCGTTAGATACCATGAATTTCTGGATTGAAAAAAAGAAAGATAAATTGCTTCAGGTTATAAAAAAATCGGACATATTTATGATAAATGAATCCGAAGCAAGGTTGTTAACCGGTCAGGCTTCTATATTTTCTGCAGCAAAAAAAATTTTTGAATATGGCGCTAAAATAATTGTGCTTAAAAGAGGTTCTTATGGGGCTACTTTATTTACCGATAAAATTTTTTTTATGATTCCGGCATATCCTTTGGAAAATGTTGTAGATCCGACCGGAGCGGGCGATTCGTTTGCCGGCGGGTTTTTAGGCTATATTGATAACACCGGTAATTTAAACAACGAAAATTTAAAAAAGGCTCTTGTTTTTGGAAATATTATGGCATCATTTGCGGTGGAATCTTTTAGCATTGAGAAACTTCTTTCAATTGATGGCGATAAAATAAAAGACAGATTTGCGAAATTTAGAAATATGACGTATTTTGAAAATATTTAAAATTTTAATAACTAATTATGTTTCTTTATTTTTTTTAAATTTAATTTAGTTAATAAATTCTTTTAACACTTAATTACTTAATAAATTGTTTATTATGATGTCCCGTTTTTTTAAATTTAATTTTGATAAAAAATTTCTTATTAAGATAACTTTTATTATTGCGCTAAGCCTATTGTCTTCTTTTGTGTTGTACGGATGCGGATTTTCTCAAGTCAGTAAGACGAATAAACTAAAGTCCACTCTTTATTACAGAATAGGTTCCGGATATTTCAACAGCGGCAATTATGTTAAAGCATTGCAAGAATTCATAAAAGCCAGAACGGTAAATCCGTATTCTGCTAAAAATTACAATGCAATGGGCACGGTCTATATGATGACACATCGTCAAAACAAGGCTATAACATGCTTTAAGAAGGCAACTAGTATTAATAATAAATTTTCATATGCATTTTATAATCTGGCAATGATTTATATAAAATTAAAAAAGTATCGTCTTGCTACCGTAAATTTAAAGAAGGCGCTGTTGAACCCTTTTTATAATCAACCTTATGAATCGTACACGCTTCTTGGCAAAATATATATTATTCAGAACCAATTTAAAAAAGCCAAAAAATATCTTTTTATTTCTGAAGCGCTTAATAAGAAATATTTTTTGACTTACTATTATTTAGGGAGTTATTATTCAAAAAGAGGAAAATTTCTTAAAGCTATAATTAATTATAAAAAAGCATTGAAGATTGATGCCTATTTTGTGCCAGCCCAGTTTAGAGAAGGGGGAAATTATTTTAAACTAAAGAGATACAAAAGGGCTCATGATATATTTAGTAAAATTTATAAGCAGAACAAATATAATTCATTTGGTATTAAAGCATCAGATTATCTTAAAAAATTAAAAAACTATTAATTAGTTAATTATTATGGAAGATGAAATTGATATAGAAACGGTAGGTAAATACCTTACGACGGAACGCGAAAAACAGAATCTTACCCAAAACGATATTGCACGTATAACAAAAATATCGCCTGCATATATTCAGGCAATAGAGGATGATAATTTTTTAGCGTTTCCTTCTTCTTATACTATTAAGGGCTATATAAAATCAATTGCCGCAGTAATTAAAGCTGATGAATTTTATGCCCTGAAGTTATATGAGTCAGCTAACAAAAATATTTACGGCAATGAACATGAAGATATTGTAAAACAAAAATTTATAGAAGAGCATCAAAAATCAATAAAATTAAAGAAGAGATTGTTTATATCCGCAGCAATTATTATTATAATTATTTTCATTATTATCGGATTTATAAATATCAAAAAAGCAATTAGAAAAGATAATATTTCCTCCAAATTATTTTCTATATTTTCTGCAAAACATAAGCCTGTCAATAAAAAAAAGCTGCTAAAAAACAAATTCACTTATAGCAAACATAATAAGCAAAATAATTATTACAGAGTAATGCTTAAAGGGAAGGTTATTAGAAAAACATGGGTAGATGTTTCTATTGACAATGGAAGAGAGAAGCAAAGCATGCTATACCCCGGAGTTGTTAAAATTTGGAAAGCTAAAAAAAAACTGCACATCAAAATTGGAAATGCAGGTGGAATATTGCTCAGTTATAATGGAAAATATCTTGGAAAATTAGGTAAAAACAAAGAGGTTATAACACTAAATCTTCCGGAAAAAAAATAGATTTCTTATTCACCGATATTCTATTAATTTTCAACTTAATTGTCTAATTTATATTAATTTCATTTAAGGGTTATACAAAATAATAACGCATTTATACTAATTTTAGTTAGAGGATGTGTAAAATTAATCACGCAAGCAATTTTTGGATTGGAAACTTAAAAGTTATCAATTTAGCTTCGTATTTATTGACAAATTTATATTTAAATAATATAATATTTAGATATTTTTCACACTTCAAAAAAGGTATAAAGATATTATAAAGGTATTAAGTCAATTTAATAAAATCACTACTAAAACTACAACAAAACTAAATGGAGGGTATTTAATTATGGCAACAGCATCAAACAAAACTCTTGACGCAAGCGGATTATCATGTCCGTTGCCAATTGTTAAAACAAAAAAAGAAATTGATTCAATGTCTTCTGGTCAGGTGCTTGAAATTATTTCCACCGACCCGGGTTCTAAAAATGATATGACGGCATGGTGTAAAAGAACTGGAAATGAGCTCTTAGAATCGGCAGAGGAAGGCGGAAAATTTAAATTTTATGTAAAAAAAGCATAAATCTCTTATTAATTTTTCATAAAGTAATTATAGCTTATATTGTTTTATCCCTAACAGGCAAAATTTTTTAGTCCAATTTCATCGTTTTAATTATTAATTTATTTGTATTTAGTATTATGAGTTCTTTGGCGTGGCTGCTGTTTTCAGCATTTTTTCGACGCTGCCAAGTCTGTACTGTTATGTTTGCAATGTAAAATTGTAGTACACACACAACATTAGCAAGCTATATATAAGTATATAGATAGTATTTATAATAATACTATAATAAATAAATATAATACGCCAACGGTGAATTTGGACTATAAAATATATATCTTTTATTCTGTTTCCTCACCTTTTTGTTTTATTTTCTTAAATTTCCAAATCACGGTTGAGATAGCGATGCTTATTTCATACATAGAATACAGCGGTATAGCTATGAAAAACATTGTAACTATGTCTGCATGAAATGCTGCAATAATTAAACTGCCTATCAATGCGTACTTCCTATTCTTTATTAAAATACCCGGCTTCAGTATGCCTGCTAAAGAAAGCAAAGTTGAAATAATTGGCAATTCAAATATTACGCCGAAGATAATACTTAATCTTAAAGCAAAATTAACAAAATGGGTTAGATTTATCAAAGGAGATAAGTTAGAATTTTGGTAACTGAGCGAGAAATTGATAACAGCCGGCCATATGTAAAATATCATAAAAACCATTCCTGAAATAAACGAAAGCGTTCCAAAAAACATAAAAGGCAGTAGATACTTTCTTTCTTTTTTTAATAACCCCGGTTTAATAAATTGCCATATTTCAAAGAATATAAACGGCAACGCCATCATAAATCCAAGTATAATTGATACTTTTACCTGCATAAAAAATGGTTCCAGCGGGGCTGAATAATGTAATATATGTTTTGTAAATTTTTTAGGCGTATTATTAAGTCCGAAAGAGTAATAAATAAAAGGTGCTTTTTGTTTAATAATATTTTTCAGTTCTCCGGAGAAGTATGTAATATACGTTGGCTTCTCTAAAGGCATTTCAATGACGTTAACGGCGTTGTACGATAAATGCCATGAAAAACCGGTTGTTATTATTATAATAATAAAGATATGAACAATACGTTTTCTTAATTCAGAAAAGTGTTCAAGGAAAGGCATTCTTGAGTCGTCTGTATTTTCTGCTTTTTTTGTCATTGATAGTCTTTAGTTTATTATTAAAGTGTTTATTAATTAAGGCATTTATTTATTTTTATTTATTTAATTAATTTAGGCGAAATAAATACCATCAGCTGTTCTTTATTTACGACTTTTTGTCTTGAAGAAAACAAATATCCCAATATCGGTATATTGGATAATAAAGGGATGCCATTATTTGAACGTGATTTTTCTGTATAAAGAATACCGCCTAAAACAAGTGTGGAATTATTTTTTACCGAAACCGTTGTTGTAACACTCTGATTTGTTGCACTAGGAAAACCGTCAACCTCCTGCCCGAAATTAGGCTGTGAATTAGTAACGGTAAGATTTAAAATAATATTGCCGCCACTTTCTATGATAGGGGTAACTGTTAGTGTCAAACCTAAAGTTATTGTCTGCAGTGTTGATGTGATAGGCTGCTGTGTTATTATCGTTGTACCGCCGGTTGCAGATGAGGGCGCTGTAGAAGTGCCTGTTCCTGAAGCTGCCGTGTAAGCGGTATAATATAATGTAGTGCCTGAATTTATAGTAGCTGTACTTCCGCTTACTACCGTCACATCAGGCGATGATATTATTTTATCGTAACCTAACTGCTGTCCCATGCTTAGCTGGGCTGAAATTAGTCCAAAGTTCTGCCATGACGTTCCTATGTTCAGGTTCATAGTACCCGAAGAAAGAGCGACAGGCGTGCTGAAACCGGATATACTTGTACCCGTAGTAGTAATAGTACTGTTTGCATATGGGGATATCGACCATGAAACGCCTAGATTTCTGGTAAAATTATTGCTGATGTCGACTATTTTTGCCTGAATACGAACGATTCTCTTTTTTACATCTATATTTTTTATAATTTTATTTATCTGTTTAATATTAGAAGATAAATCATACACTAAAATTTCATTACCGTTCGGCAATGCAATAACTTTTCCGCCTTTTGGCATCATGGGAGTTAAAAGAGATATTGCTTTGGATGCCGGTATATTTTTTAGTTTAATTTTATAAACTTTAAATTTATTCTTTAATGAAGAGCTTGTGCCTATAAAAAGGACCCTGTTTTTAACACTGAAATTTAGATGTCCTGCTTCAAAAATTATTTTTAGAGCTTTGTTTAAATAAATCTTGTTTATATGAAGGGTTATATAGCCTTTTACGGCATTACTTAATGAATAGTTAATATGAAATTCGTGAGTCAAACCAACAATGAGCGGACGTAACGGGATATTATTTCCATTTATAGTTATTTTATTTTCAGGCAGTTCTATGCCATAAAAGTTAATATATTGTATCTTTGGGTTAAAAGCTGTTTTGTCAAAATTATATTTACTGTTGCTGCTATAATTATTGCCGTGAGAAGTCTTTGCAAAAGCAGCAGTATTATTTTGTAAATCTAAAAATACAGTAAATTGTATCGTCAATAATATAAAAAATAAAACAAATGAAAAGTTTTTATGAATTTTCATAATTAATTTTGAAAACCTTCAAATTTTTTTAGAATCAAACGTATTATTTTGCCTTTTTTTGATTCAATAATTACCACGCCCTTTGTTATATTAAGTATTTTACCTACAGATAAAATTTTTGAGTTTATATAATAAGGTTTACCATTGATTATTGCAATATTTAGATTTTGTTTGGAGCTGGAGATTATTGCCTGTAAATTTAGCTTATGGAGCATTTTGTGGTGTTTTATTGAAACCGTTTTTTGTTTAAAAGGCGAAATAAATGGATTTTTTAATTTGTATGCGTAAACATCAACGGAATTCGCGCATGTAAAAAGTGTCATAAAAGCTAATTCTGCTATGGTGCAAAAAGCAATAATATTTAAAAAAATAAATTTCATTTTATTTATTAATACAATATACAATGTTTAGTTTTTTGTTATTTATTTTTTTGACGTTAGTTAGACAGTTTATATTTTTGTAATTATGTATTGTTTTATTGTTGCATCAAAAATAACTAATTATGCAATAATATATTTATTATGTTATTTATTGTCGGGCTACTATTAATTATCAGTTATTTTAATTAATTATTTTCTTCTCAAAGCGAATGTTTCAGCCGTTAAATCTATTTTAAGGTACGACGGTATTTTTTTCTCCGCCGAAATTTTCATATTTTGTAATAAAATTATTCTTTTTAATGAGTTAATCTTTTTTAAAAATAATAAAGCTTGATTATATCCGCTTACTATTGAAATAGAAATAGGCAGTATTTTGTAACTTATTTTTTTTGATTTAATAATTCTATTAAATTTTATATATTTAATTTCAAAATTGTTTTCAGGCATACAATCTGATATTTGTTTAACCAAATTAGAAATCTTAAAGGTATCAGGCAGTGAATATTTATTTCGTTTCAATATTAATGTTAATTTTTTGATATATTTTTTTGTGTTTAATAATTCAAACCTTTCAGCACTAATAGAAGAATAATTTTTTTGCATTTTTTTAATCTTATTATTCAGTTGTATAATTTTATTATTTTCTAACGAATAATTTTTATTAAACTTTTGTAAAAAAAAATCATTATTTATTAAATATATAAACACTAAAAGCAATAAAAATATTAAGAAAAATTTATTATTTCTTAAATTATTAAAAAATTCTTTTATTTTTTCAAAATATTTTATAATTAGAGTTTGCATTTTAAATCAAAAGTATAATAATTATTACCTTTTTTTATTTTTTTTTCAATGCCTGATAAATATATTTTTTTAAATATCTTTATCTTTTTAATATTTTTTATATAAACCGAAACATCTTTTAATGAAAGGCTATTGCCGTTAATGATAAAATTTCCGTTATTTGATGAAAGGCTGCTAAGCCAGATGCCATCCGGCATCGGAAATTTAATTATTTCGATAAATTTTTTATATTCTTTCTTTTTTAACCGATTTAACTTATTTATTATCAATGAATTTTTTTTAAGCGATGTCTCTATTTTTTCTTTATTCTGAATAGCTTTTTGAATTGTTGTATAAATTATATTATTATTTCTAATGGTTTCCAATTTCTGATTTAAATTAAAAATAACAGTTTTTGCATTGTTTATTCTACTATATATTACATAATCATACCCGGATAAAATAAAAATATAGCTGAGCAAAACGATAAAGTAAACTATGACTTTATTCCTTATGGCTATATTTATTTTATCGTTTAATGGCAATAAATTTATTCTGGTTTTATTTTTCTTTTTTTTAATGTTGGATTTTGCCATAATATATTAGTTTATTTCCCCAGTATAAGCCCAAATGCTGGTAGCATAATATCCAGTATATCAAATAAATTATTTTCATCATACAGAATATAATTCGACAACATTATACCGTCTGAGTCTATATTTGTAATTTTGTTATTGTTGTCTGTGCCGTTATCATCGATATAATTATTAATAATATTCTTCTTATTATTATTGTAATCGTTGTTTTTATTATTGTTGCCGCTTGATATTTGGCAGCCGTTATTTGATTTGCCGATATCTTTTGCAGCAGTTTTATTTTTATAAATTTTTTTGTAAAGTTTTGACGATAGTTTTATTAAAGGGGGAATTTTATGTTCTTTTTTATTTTTATTTTTTTCAATATTATTGTCATTGTTATTATCGGCAGTATCAGCCTCGTCGCTATTATTTCCGACATTATAATTATGCTTGCCTGTGCGGTTGCCGCTGTCTAGTAATTTTGAAATGCTCATTGTTTCTACATGCATATTCGTTAAACTCGATATTATATCTTTAAACATTTCATTGTTTGCATAAACCCCTGAAAGATAGATTTTTTCAATCGGTTCTATCGATTTTCCGGCATAATAATAATCAACTGTTTTTTGAATTTCAGCGCTTATTGTCTCTCCGGCTTCATTTATCTTTTTAAAATTTTTAATGATATTAATTTCTTCAATATTTCTTTCAAAGATTATTGTATTTTTATATATGATGATTATTTTTATTGAAATAAGATTGATGTCTATAACTAGATAATGCAGCAGGTTGGCGTTATCCCCATGAATAAATAAATATGCATTATACAGACTAGTTGTTTTAGATTCTATAGACCTAAGTTTAATATCCGCATTGGCGAACATTTTAACTAACTGCTCAGGATATTCTTTTTTGGTGACGTATGCGGTCGTTAAAAGGGTATAACTCCCATCTTTATTCTCCTGATAGGTGTAAATATAATCGTAAATAATTTGAGACAAAGGGAATTGAGATTTTTTCTTGACCTCATACTCTACTGCTTTAGCAAGGTCATATTCAGGCATTTCTGGAAGTGAAAAATTATAATTATAAATATAATCATCGTTTAAAACTGTAAAAACATTTTTTTTGCTGAACTGTCTTAAGCCGAATGCTTTTTTTATTTCTTCCGCTATTAAAATATTTTCTGCGTTTCCTGAATTATCGTTATAAGTTGGGTCAATATCATTTTGTTTAAGCTTTTCAAGCGAAAAATTATTTATAATATAAGTTTTATTTTTTTTAGTCGCTTCAATGATTTCAATGTAGTTGTAATCTATTATGACTGCCGTGAAGATTTTTGACATATATAGTAGTATATTTGCAATTATTATGTTATGAAATTTAAATATGTTAGATATTATTTATTATCTAATAGCTATATTATTATCCATTCTATCTCATTTTTTTATCCTCCGATTGACTTAATTATGTGTCTTATTTTATTCCAGTCAATTAAGGGGCTAGTACACTATTCTATCTATTCCATTCTATCTATCTACCTCTGTCCAGCTATCTATCTGTCTGTCTATCTACCTGTCCATCTATCCATTCCATCTATCCATTCCATCTATCCATTCCATCTATCCATTCCATCTATCCATTCCATCTATCCATTCCATCTTATCTATCTAGCTATATTATTATTATCTAATATCAATATATTTATATATAACATATTATTTATAATCTAATATCAATCCATCTATCAGTTAATTAATTATTTGATATTTCGGTATTATATATTATTTATTAGCTAACAGATAATATCTAATATTTTAATATAATTATTAAAAAATTCAAATATTATACTTTTAACGGTGGTATTGTTAAGATTTTTAAAATCAAAATCTTCGGCTCTGAAGCAGGATATATTTTTAAAAATAATAGCTTTATTCGATTTATTAATTTTGTCTCCGTAATTTATTATATCGCATGTAAAATATTCATTATTTATAATTTTTTTAAAATTAAAATTTAAATTGTTATTTATTTTTAATATTTTATTTGCAGTAGAGATATTCGTATTTCCGGAATCGGTGCGGTTGACGGAATTGTATGTATTTTTTATTTTTCTTGTAATAATATTATCTATTAAAGGATTTTTTATGCAAAATTTAGGCTGTTCATTTAGTACTCCGTAAGGTGCCATTAGTTTCAGCTTATTTATAAGTTCATTGCTTATATTGTCGGCTGACAATTCTTCGTCGTAGTTAAATTTAAAGCCGGTCTTAGTGTAAGCAATACCTGATTGAAGGTTATCCCAATTTTTTTCCCATAATTTATTCGCAGCGTCGATGAATTTATCGAATTCGCTTTTTTTAATACTCAGACCGCAAGCCAGCTTGTGTCCGCCGAATTTTATAAAAAATTTTTTAAATTGTTTTAAAATTGAATAAATATCAATATTTTCATATGACCTTGCAGAACCTATAAAAATACCTTCTTTGTAGCCGGATAGCAGTAAAACAGGCTTCATTAAAGATTCGGCTAATTTTGACGATGCTATTCCTATAACTCCTGGATGCCATGAATCGTCGGATAAAATAATTACAGGATTTGAATAATTTGTATCGTCCATCTGCTCAATTTTTATAATTGCACTATTAAAACATTCAGTTTCTAATTTTTTTCTTTTTTTATTCAGTTCTTCTAATTTTAAAGCCAAAGTTCTTGCTTGTTCATAATCCTGCGACATAAGTAATTCAATAGCGATATCCGGATTTCCTACCCTGCCTGATGAATTAATTTTTGGAGCTATTTTCCATGCAATATCCGATTCAGTCACATTATCAAAGCGAAGATTGCAGATTTTTTTTAGTTCTTTTATTCCCGGTCTAGGTTCGCTATTAATTATTTTAAGCCCATAATAGACCAGCAGTCTGTTTTCATCATACATAGGTACAATGTCGCCCACAATACCTATGCATACAATGTCTAGATAATCTTTTAAATTTGGATAAGAACTTATTAAGCCATCGTCAAAAAGTTGTTTTCTGAGTGCCATCGCGAGATTAAAGGCAATTCCCACGCCGGGTAAAAATTTAAAAGGAAATTTATCGTCTCTTTGTTTAGGGTTAAGTATTGCGCTTGCGGGAGGAATTTTATCAGGAACTTCGTGATGGTCACATATAACAACATCTATATTGTTAGAATTTGCATATTCGACAGGTTCATAATTGGTTATACCGAGGTCAACCGTAATTATCAGCGAGACAGGTTTGCAATTTTCACTATTATTATCGACTATCAATTCATTTATGGGTTCAATGCCAAGTCCGTAACCATGCTTAATTCTGTTTGGAATTTTATATATTATATTATTGTTTGCATTTTTTATTTTTTTATTATTTATAGCAATTCTGTTGTTATTGTAGTCATTGATGCTATTGTTGCTATTATCGTTATCGTTGTTGCTATTGATGTTATTGATGACGGCATCATTGTTATCGGCATTGTCGCTATCGCTATTAGCTTTTATAATATATTTATTAATTTCCCTGAGAAAAAGAACTAAAAAAGATGTTGCTGTGATCCCGTCAACGTCGTAATCACCGAAAACACATATTTTTTCATTGTGTACTAATGCTTTAGCTATGCGGCTTACCGCTTTATCCATATCTTTCATAAGAAACGGATTATGGAGATTTTTTAACGAAGGCTCAATATAGTTCGATATATAATTATATATATAATTATCTAAGATTTCTGTCGGAATATCTATTGGATTTATATTAAAAGTATGCGCGCTCAAGTTCGGAGCATCGGAATTATGGGATTCTTGCGGATTATCTGAATTATCCGAATTATCTGGGTTGGAATTAATAGTTGCGACATTAGATAATATACTATTACCGCTATTAACTATATTGTCATTATAACGGTTGTTCGTGCTTGTTGCAGGAGCAGTTTTGCTTTCGTTTTTGCTTTTTTCGTATATTATCAGATTTAAAAATGCCGGTTCAAAACAAAGCTGAGAAAATATTCTTTTTGAAATAATAGATTTAGTAAGATTACTTAACTGAAATTTATCTAAATTATTTTTTATTGATAAAAAAATTGCCTCGCTGTCATATCCGTACTTCTTCAAGTTAGGAAAGTCTGAGTCGTCATTTTCATTATTATTATTTATAGTATTTTTCATTTAGTATTACCATAATAGGGCTTGCAATGAAAATAGAAGAATATGTTCCAATTATAACGCCAAAAAGGAGTGTAAAAGCAAAATCGTGCAATACCGAACCCCCAAGAAAAAACAATGATAGAACAACCAGAATAACAGTTAACGAGGTTACGACGGTTCTGGTTAAAACTTCATTTATGCTTTTATTTACTAAATGTTTTAAATTTATAGGTTGTTTTTGCTCGCTTTCAAGCTTAAGGTTTTCTCTTATTCTATCGAAAACAACGACTTTATCCGTTAAAGAGTACCCCGCAACAGTTAAAATAGCAGTTATTACAAGAAGAGTGATTTCTTTATCGAATATAAATATAACTCCAAGAAGGGCAAGTATATCATGAACAAGCCCGATTGCAGCCGCCGCTCCGAATCTGAATTCAAATCTCCAAGTTATATATATAATAATACTTATTATCGCTATAATTATAGCGATAATAGCATCTTTTGTCATGCTGCTGCCGACGGACGGACCGACCATTTCATCGCTTATTACCTTGAAAGAGTTGCCGATGGAAGACTTTTTTACTAAAGATTTTAATTTATTTGCATATTTGGTAATATTATTGCCGATTAATTTTGTTTTAATAATACATTCATTCTTTCCTTTAAATTTTATAATTTTTATGTCTTTAAATCCGCCTGATGTTAATGATTTTCTGACTAACGGAATGTTTGGCTTATGTTTAAAAAGAAGCTGCATTGTTAAGCCGCCGGTAAAATCTATGCCTATATTGGCAGTGCCAAGAAGCATCATAATGACTTCTATTATTCCGAGAACAACAAGTACGGAGGATATTGCAAAAGAAATTTTCTTTTTTCCAAGAAAATCAAAATGCGTATTTCTTATAAATTCCACTTTTATCGGCTCCTTATATGCTTAATTTTTCAAGTTTTTTCTTATTTGCTACAATATCAAAAATAACCTTTGTCCCTACAAGAGAAGTAAAAAGATTGATAATAATACCCAATGAAAGAGTAATCGCAAAACCTTTAACCGGACCTGAACCGAAATAAAATAAAACGGCAGCTGTTATTAAAGCTGTAACATGCGAATCAAGTATAGTAAAGAACGCTTTATTATAGCCGTTTTCTATTGCAATAGGAATTGGTTTGTTTTCTCTGAGCTCTTCCCTTATCCTTTCAAATATAAGAACGTTTGCATCAACAGCCATACCTATGGTGAGAATTATACCGGCAATACCGGGCAAGGTAAGCGTTGCGCCGAAAAGAGACAGTACTGCCATAAGAAAAAGAATATTTTCTATCAAAGCAAAATCTGCAATAAGCCCCGATAATTTGTAATAAAATATCATAAACCCTATAACAAGAATCAGCCCGACTACTGCTGCTACAATACCGTCATGTATAGAATCAGCGCCAAGCGTAGGTCCTATTGTCACATCCTGCATTATTTTTACCGGAGCCGGCAGAGCGCCGGAACGCAGAGCTATAGCAAGGTCATTTGCTTTTGCCATAGTAAAATTGCCTGAAATTGTAGCGCTTCCCCCTGTAATAGGTTCTTCTATGACAGGAGCGGAATTTACGTTATGGTCTAGGATGATAGCAAGTCTTTGTCCTGTATATTTTGTAGTGACGGCTGCAAATTCCTTTGTTCCTTTGGAATTAAATGAAATGGCGACTATCGGCTGATTATACTGATTTATTTGGACAGTGGCGCTTGAAATATTGGCTCCGCTCATTAAAACGGTTTTATTAATAAGATAAGGTATTTTTGTAGTTTTATGCGTATATTTATTGTAAGTAGTATGGTATAAAATTTCATCGCCCGGAGGTATATTGCCCGATAGCGCTTTTTTTAAGCTGCTTTTATCATCTACCAGCTGGAAGGTTAATCTAGCAGTTTTGCCTATTAGACTGACTGCCTGTTTTACATTCTTCACACCGGGAAGTTCAAGGACTATGGTATTTTTACCCTGTCTTGCGATGTTAGGATTTACTAAACCGAACTGGTCTATTCTGTTGCGCATTACCTCTAAAGCGCCGCTGACCGCTTCTTTTTTAAACAAGACTACGGACGATTTTTTAAATATTATTTTATCTCCTACAAGTTTTAAAGAAGGATGGCGTTCGGAAATAAATTTCATTAAAACCGGTTTGTTTTTTAGCAGTTTTCCTTTAACTGACAAGAACTTTTTATTGTATGCAAGGTTGTTTTTATTATATCCTTTCGAGACGGTAAAAGCTGTAATATCTGAATAATCTTTGTATAACTTTTCATTAATAGCTTTGTTAGTCTGAACTTTTTCAACAAGATAAAGACCGCCCTGAAGATCTAATCCAAGATGCATTTCTGCGTTTCCGATGGTAGCTTTCCACCATGAAGGCGCATTAGGATAAATTGACGGAACTATTGAAAATAAAGATACGATAATTAAAACGATTATAAGAATTACTCTTGTTTTGACAGGTTTCATAATATTGAAAAATGACCCTCTTTAATATTTAGTATTGATTTCAGTTTTTATCTGTCAAATTAAATTTACAGAAAAAAATATGTTTAAGAAACCTTGGTCGCTACAGTGTTTTTTGCAACTTTAATTTTGACATCTTTTGCTATTTCAAGTGTAAATACCTGGTCTGCAATTCCGGCAACGACTCCGTAAATACCGCCGTTAGTTATCACTTGGTCACCTATTTTTAAAGAATCAATCATTCTTTTATGGTCTTTTGTTCTTTTTTGTTGTGGTAATATTACAAGAAGATAGAATATAACCACTATCGCGATAAGTGGAGCAATACTCCAGATTTCCGACTGGAGAGAACTTCCTCCGGCGGCTGTTCCTGCGGCGTAGGCATTTGTGGGATAAAATAGATTTAATACATCAGATAGAATTTTCATTTTCTTTTACCTTTTTATTTATCGATTAGATTAAATTAATATAATTTATTATATTTAGATTTATTATTCTATTCAAATTTTTAATTAAAGTAAAGAGTAAATCTAAAAAATAAAAGAAATTGGAAATTAGGAACAAGAAATCAAAGAAACTAGAAAAGAAACTAGGGGACAGACACCTAGAAACTAGGGAAAACCAAGAAACTAGGGACAGACACCATTTTAAGTGCAGCATTTTAAGAAATTATAACCGAAATATTTATTACAGAAATACCGGTTAAATAATTTTTTCGTTATTGTTATTTATTATAAAGAGGCATTTTCCGGCGGTATAGCTACTATTTGTCGTCTTTTTTCTAAAAAATCATTTTTATAGTTTGTGAAGCTGCCGTCATTTATAGAGCGTCTGATATTTAATATCATATTTTGATAAAAATGAAGATTATGTATAGTCATGAGTCTCTGTGAAAATATTTCTTTGCTCATAAAAGCATGTCTTAAATAAGCTCTGGAAAAATTTAAACAGGCGTAACATCCGCATTCATCATCTATAGGCTGTTTTTCAAATTTATGGACTGAGTTCTTAATATTTAAATTACCTTTAGATGTGAATACAAAGCCGGTTCTTGCGTTTCTTGAAGGTAAAACACAGTCAAACATATCAACGCCAAGGTTTACGGCGGTTATAATATCTTCAGGGGTACCGACTCCCATAAGGTATCTTGGTTTATTTTCAGGCAGTTTAGAAACTGAAATACCAAGCATATTATGCATTGTTCCTTTATCTTCTCCTACTGCAAGTCCGCCTATGGCATATCCGTCGGCATTCAGTTCAGATAAATATATTGCAGATTTTTCTCTCAAATCATCAAAGAAATTGCCCTGTGATATTAAAAAAATTAAATTTTTTTCTTCTTTATTTTTTGCGTTAATTGAACGTTCAGCCCATTTCAAAGTTATATCGAGGTCTTTTTCGGCTATTTTTTTTGATACCCCCGGACCGGAGAAAACATCTAAAGGCATTATTATATCTGAATCAAAAGTTTCCTGCAGTTTAACAACTCTTTCAGGAGTAAAAACGTGGACTGAGCCGTCAATGTGGGACATAAACTCTGCGCCGCTGTCGGTAATCTTTGCAAATTTGGATAGACTGAATATTTGAAAGCCACCTGAATCCGTCAGTATTGCGCCTTTATAATTTGTAAAATTTCTAAGAGAGCCGAATTTTTCAATAACTTCCATACCCGGGCGCAAAAAAAGATGGTAGGTGTTTGAAAGCATTATTTTAAAACCTTCATTGTAAAGTTCTAATGGAGAGACAGATTTTACCGTCCCTAAAGTTCCGACCGGCATGAAAACCGGCGTATCTATTGTTTCATTTTTTGTGCGAAGCTTGCCTGTTCTGGCATTGCTTAAAGGGTCTTTTTTTAGAATCTCAAACATAATAATAAATTAATAAATAATGGGTAGATGAATAAACAAATAATATAGATAATTAAATAGATATTTAGATAAATACTTAGCTTAGCTCAGTTAGATAGATGAAAAAATAAAATAAATAGTCAATTGTATAAATTTAATTTTTTATTATAGTTATTTTTATATTATAATATCGTACATAATGTATTTTATATTATATGTTATGCATTACAAGATTATATATTATACATTATATAAAAACATTGCATCGCCGTAACTAAAGAATTTATAGTCGTTATTTATTGCTTCTTCATATAATATTTTCATTTTATCCAAGCCTATTAATGCGCTAAGCATAATAAAAAGGGAAGATTTAGGCTGATGAAAATTAGTTATTAAATTCTTAGTTATTTTAAATTTATAGCCGGGATATATATATAATGAGGTAATCGCATCGCTTTCTGGGCGAACCGTACCGTCATCGTTGGTTGATGATTCTAAGCATCTTACAGAGGACGTTCCTGTAGCTATTAACTTGTTTCCGTTTTTGAGTGCATTATTAATTGTGCTTGCTGTTTTTTCCGATATTTTATACCTTTCTTCATGCATATTATGATTTTCAATATTTTTTTCACGCACAGGCGCAAATGTTCCCAATCCTATATTCAATGAAATATCTGTAAAAATGCCGCCCTTATTTTTTATTTTATTAATAAGATTTTCTGTAAAATGAAGTCCGGCAGTGGGTGCTGCAACTGAAAAACCGGAGTCTTTCTTTGCATATATCGTTTGATAATAAACTTCATCGTTTTTATCGGTTTGTCTTTTAATATATGGTGGCAGCGGAACAGCGGCGCAGTTATCAAATATAAAATTGTAATCGTTCTCATTGTGAATTGTTATTTCCCATGTACCTTCCCCAAGGTAATTTGAAGCGGTAATAAAAAAATTATTATATTGATTATTGTTATCGTTACCGCCGCATGGAGCAGGATTATTAGCGGCATTGTTGTTACCGATATCCGCACATGCCGCATGAGCGTAATTATCGTCATTATAATGAGCGTAATAATTATGTTCATTTCTTTTATTTTTATTTTCTTTAAAATCGAAATATTCTGCGGCGGGTGGGTTGTCATCAGCACCGTTTTTTCCGCTGTCTGAAGGCGAAACTATGATCCTTTCATTTTTTTTTATTTTTTTATGAGTTTTAAGCAAACATCTTAAGTTAAGAGGAAAAGCAATTTTGTTTGGAAAATCCAGTATAAAAATCTCAACCTTTCCGCCTGTTTCCCTTTTGCCGAATATGCGTGCTTTTTTAACATAAGAGCTGTTAACGGTTATTACATCGCCTGGTTCAATATAATCAATAATGTCGTAGAATTTTTTATGCTCTATTGTAAATTTTTTTATGTTAACGGCAAGAAGCTTTGATTCGTCCCTGTTTTTAAGGGGATATTTTGCAATAAGTTTTTCATCAAAAAAGTAATTAAAATCTTCTATATTCATATATTTTTGGTTATTTTAAGTTACATTTAATTTTAATTTTGTATAACACTGTTTGCATAATAAATATACAAAAATTAAAATAATAAATTAAATAGTATCTGCAAAGAAACACTAAAAAACATTCAAGAAACAGTTACAAAACAATTCAAAAATAGTTAAGAAGAAACAGTTATGCAAAGTTAAAAAATCCTTAAGAAATATTAAAAAATATTAAGAAATAACAGTTAAGAAACATTTAAATCTTGAGTTTTTTCTTATATTGTATCATAATAATTGTATCATAATAATCGTAAATATATAAAAATAATTGCTATATAATAAAATTATTTTAAAAATATTTAAAAATAAAAATAAATAATAATATCTTCAAAAATCAATAAAATCAATAAAATAAATAATAATATCTTCAAAAATCAATAAAACCAATAAAATAAATAATAATATCTTCAAAAATCAATAAAATCAATAAAATGAATAAAATAAAAACTGATAACAATGCATGGTAATAAACGATTAATGACACAACAAATATAACCGACGAATTATAAAATAAATGATGAATAATGATAATAATCTATTTATAACCTTAGAAGGGATAGACGGCTGCGGGAAAACAACGGCGGGGTACGAAATAAAAAGCAGACTTGAGAAGCGCGGCATTAGTGTTTTCTACACTATGGAACCGACAGACGACCCCCTGGGTATGTTTATTAAAAAATATATTTTAGGGAACAGCGAAAAAGTCAATGACAATTATAATTATAAAGATAACAAAATTGAAGCTCCAGATGTAGATGCAGCTAAAGTTCAAGATGATAATGATAAAAAAAATAATCTGCTCCATGAATATATTAATAATTTAGATGAAATTTCTTACAAATTAATTTGTTTATTCTTATTTTCATCCGATAGGGCGGCTCATTTAAGCTCTATTAAAAATAAAATTAAAGATTATGACATTGTTATATGTGACAGATTTACAGATTCTACATTTGCCTATCAAAGTTTTGATAAAATAGCGGATAAAGCTAAAATAGACAAAGCTAAAGAATTTATTCTGAAAGTAAACGATTTTATTCTTGATATTAATGATATTAAAATAGATAAAACTTATCTGCTTGATATAGACCCTAAAATAGCCGGTGAAAGAATATCGAAAAAAGATGCCAAGAGTTTGTTTGATATTCAATCTATTGATGTTTTTTCAAAAATCAGAGAAAACTATATATACCTTTATGAAAGATATAAGAATAGAATAGAGTTAATAAACGCTTCTCAAACTACTGATAAAATAGTATCAGAAATTTTATCGAATATAGATTCTTTATTGTTATGAGTAATTTTCCTTATGGATTTTCAAAGGTACTTGGACACGAAAGCGAACTTGCTTTTTTAAAAAATCTGATTTTAAAAGACAGAATTCCATCCGGTCTTATATTTTACGGTCAGGAATCAATAGGAAAAAAATTTACCGCTTTTTCATTCGCTTCCTCGGTGCTGTGCTTAAATCTTAATTTAGATTTAAATTTTAATAACGGCAATAGTAAAAAATTAATTGACAGCAAAGACCGCAATATAAACCCTAACGGTCATTTAAATAATTTCTCTTCGGCGCTGTTTGAACCGTGCGGTGAATGTTCATCATGCACTGGAATATTAAATAAAACAAATTCTAACATAATTTATATAGAGCATGAAAAAGGATTGATAAATATAGACAAAATTAATGGATTGGCACGGTCCCTTTCGCTTTTGCCTGCCAACAATGCGCATAGATTTGTTATTATAGACGAGAGCTCTAAAATGAATGTTGGCGCAATGAACTCGATTTTAAAAATTTTAGAAGAACCTCCCGAAAAAACAGTTTTTATTTTAATAGCGGCTAATTTAAATAGTATTTTGCCAACTATAATATCAAGATGTATGCTCGTAAATTTTAAACCTATAAATGAAGAAATATTATTCGACTATGCTAAAAATTTTTATAATGACAATAAAAATAGAAATGCTAACAATAATGATGATGATGATATAAAAAATATAGAAAATACAGCAAATAATAAAAATAGTAAAAAAAAAGGGTTTAATAACGATGATGATATACTAACGATGTATGTGAGACTTGCAAGAGGCAGTATATCAAATTTAGTCAATTTAATGTCAGGCAATTATATTAAACTCAGAAATGAGATTTTTGATATTTTTATCAGTGAATCATTTAACAAAAAACTACTTTTTTATAATTATAATATGTCTGAAAAATTTAATAATATTATAAAAAATTATAAAGAAAGCGGGGGTAAAAGCAACAAATCGGATAATAAAACCGGCATTAAAACAAGAAATAAAAATATAGTCCAATCTGATAATGCGCAAGAGGCGCTTCTTCAAAATAATTATAAAAATAAAAGTAATTATTTACCTAGTATTAACACTGCGCATTCAACTGAGCCCACACTCAATATGAATTTATATACTAATGTTCTAGATATAGATGAGAGCTATATTTTTGAAATCATACTTGTTATATTAAGAGATATTTTAGTTTATTTAGTTACAAAAAACATAAAATTAATATATAATGTAGATATTTACGAAGAAATAAAAAAAATTGCTGTGCTTGATAATTTTGATGAAGAGAAAATTTCTGAAATGATAGAAATTACCTTAAGTCATATCAATAATCTAAATTACAATCTGAATAAACATATTTCTTTAGACAGGTACTTTTCGGCAATTTAAATATAATATCAAATATCAATTTGAATAATAGTTAAAAATTGAAATAATTAATAATGAGATTGAAACAATAGTAAAATTGAAATAACAAAGAAATCTAAATAATAATAAATAAATAAAATTGAAATAAAATATAAAAAATATGAGAACAGTAAAAATAAAACTGCACGAAGGCGCCGAGCCGGAAGAATTTAATGCCTGCGCTTTAAATATTGCAATTAATGACAGAGTTTTGGTTAAAAAAAAGGGTAAAATTTTTCTCGGTATTGTATCAGAGGCGCCTGTAGTCAAAGATAACAAGCAGGAGTTGCCGAGCTATGTGGAGCAAATGTCTTTAGTATTAAGAAAAGTCAATAGCAATGAAGACGTAAGTGCATTTCAGTATCATCCCAAAGAAGATGAAGGATTCGTTTTTTGCAATCAACGAGTTAAGGAATTAGGCTTATCAATGAAACTTCTTAAAGTCAAATATCTTCCATCTGAAAATAAGATGATTTTTTATTACAGCGCTGAAGAAAGGGTAGATTTTAGAGAGTTAGTCAAGATTATGGCGGCAAAATTCCATTTAAGAATAGAGATGCGCCAGATAAATATTCGTGACGAATGCAAACTGCTTGGCGGAATAGGTTTATGCGGCAGAATGTATTGCTGCAATTCAGTTATAAAAGAACTTGCGCCTATAACTCTTAAGGCTGCAAGCGCAAAATTTCAAAAACAGAATTCGGGAAGAATGATAGGTTCCTGCGGCAGACTTTTATGTTGCTTTATGTTCTGTTCTTCTGATGATGACAGCTGCGGATGCGGCGGCAATGCCGAGGTTAAAAATATAGATATTAATGATACTAAAGATGCTGAGTTTAAAGAAGATATTTTGGCTTAAGCACAATTGATGAGCGCAAATGTAAATATTTATCAAATAAATAAAAAATAAGCAAAAAAATAAACCCAGAAACATAAACATAGAAACATAAACATAGACAAATAAAAAAAATAAAAAAAATGGGAAATAAAGGTAATTTCTTTTATGTAACAACGCCTATATATTATGTTAATGACGTACCACACATAGGACATGCTTATTCTACTGTGTCTGCCGATATACTTGCAAGATTTAAGAGACTTTCCGGATTTAATGTATTATTTTTGACAGGCACGGATGAGCATGGATTAAAAATAGAAAAAGAAGCTCTATCTAGAGGTATATCCCCAAAGGAACTTGCAAATAATGTTCATATAAAATTTAAAGAACTTTTTAAATCTTTAGATATTTCTTTTGATAGATTCATTAGAACTACTGATGACGACCACATCAAAACTGTACAAAAAGTTTTTTCAGAACTCCTTTCTAAAGGAGATATATATCTTTCCGATTATGAAGGCTGGTACTGCACTCCATGTGAAACTTTTTTAACTGAAAAATCTCTTATAAACGGAAATTGCCCCGAATGCGGAAGACCTGTTGAAAAAATTAAAGAAAAGAGTTATTTTTTAAGATTAAAAAAATATGAAGCAAAACTTTTAGAATACATTGATAATAACCCTGATTTTATAAAACCGTCCTTCAGAAAAAATGAAGTAGTAGGTTTTATTAAAGAAGGATTAAATGATTTAAGCGTATCAAGAACGTCTTTTAAATGGGGAATCCCTATAAGCGAAGACAACGAACATGTTATTTATGTTTGGTTTGATGCCTTAATTAATTATTTGACCGGAGCAGGTTATTTAAATTATCAAAGGGATGACAAATATAATAAAGACAATGAAAATAATTTTATCAATTATTTCGGCAGCCTTCATCATGTTATAGGGAAGGACATACTTAAATTTCATACTGTATATTGGCCTATTATGCTGTTAGCTTTAGAGCTTCCTCTTCCCAAGACAGTTTTTGCCCACGGATGGTGGCTTATGGACGGTAAAAAGATGTCAAAATCGTTAGGCAATGTTGTTAATCCGGTTGAAGTTGTAGATATATATGGAGAAGATCCGTTGCGTTACTATCTTATGAGAGAGGTTACTTTCGGTCTTGATGGTGATTTTACATTAAAAAATTTTACTACAAGATATAATGCGGAGCTTGCCAATGATTTAGGCAACCTGGTTTCAAGGCTTTTAGCAATGGTTAAGAAATATAGAAACGGCGTTGTACCGGTATCTTCGGAAATAAATGCGGACTTAATTGATTATGCCTTAAATTTGCGAGATTCTTTAGATAAAAGGTACGAAAATTTTGAATTTTCTAAAATTTTAGAAGATGTTTTTTTCTTTATAAACAAAGTTAATAAATATATAAATGACAGTGCTCCATGGAAAATAGACGTCAATAATGAAACCGAAAATAAATTTTTAGATTCGGTACTCAGGAGTTCCATCATTTCAATATATTATATCTCTTATTTTATTTATCCATTTATGCCTGGAACATCGAACAAAATAAATTTTATGCTGAACGTCAAGCTTTTTTCCGACGGCGGTCAATTTCTAGTACCTGATGACATATTTAAAGAAGGTTTTAAAATATTAGACGAAACTGTCATGCTTTTTCCCAGATTAAATATATCCGGCAGTAAAAGTTAGGATTGCATTTATGATAGATTCACATTGCCATTTAGAGATGAAAGATTTTGATGCCGACCGTCATGCTGTATTTGAAAATATGGAAAAATTCGGTATAACCCATGCTATATCTATAGGTTCTTTAGCTGAAAACGAAAGATTGGAAAAAACAATTCAGATTGTCAATGAGCACGGTAATATATTTACAACCCTCGGTGTTCATCCAAAAAGCGATTATAAGAGTCTTAGCGATATAAAAAATTTGTTTGAAATAAATTTTTCAAACTTAAAAGAAAAAGTTGTTGCTATCGGAGAGATAGGGCTCGACTATTTTGAAGACGGCGAAAAGACGATAGATAAAAAAAAGCAGGAAGAGTTATTCAGATTTCAGATTGAACTTGCATTTGCCAATAAGCTCCCCATAGCTATTCATATAAGAGATGCTTACGATGATGCATACGAAATTTTAAAAAGCTATCATAATTCCGATTATTTATTTTACGGAGGAGTCATTCACTGTTTTTCAGGTAAAAATATTGAAGAAGCTGATAAATTTTTAGAAATGGGATATTTTATTTCTATAGCAGGCAAGGTAACGTATAAAAAAAATCAGCACTTAAGAGACATAGCAAAAGTTCTTCCGGATGAAAAAATATTAATAGAAACCGACAGTCCTTTTCTTGCCCCCCAAAAATATCGCGGAAAAAGAAACGAACCCTCTTATATTAGGTTTATAGCTGAAACAATCGCAAATGAAAAAAATATTGAATTAGAAAAATTTAAAGAATTAACAGTGCATAATACCGTAAATCTTTTTTCTCTCAGCGGGGTAGAGAATTTTTATCCTGCCGTAGCCTATAAAATTAGAAATTCCATTTATGTTAATCTTACGAATAAATGCACGAATCAGTGTATTTTTTGTCCTAAGTATCAGAACGGCGCTGTAAATTTTAATGTAAAAGGATATAATCTTGAATTAAAACATGAACCGTCGGAAACCGAAGTTTTATCATCCGTTTTTCATTATTATAATTTTAAAGAAGTTGTATTTTGCGGACTAGGGGAACCGACTTTGCGTTTGGATGTTCTCAAAAAAGTCGCAGTGCATCTTAAAAATAAAGGAATTTATGTAAGACTTGATACCGACGGGCTTGCTAATGCCGTTCATGGACGGAATGTAGCAAAAGAGTTAGGAGATTATATAGACAGTATAAGCATAAGTCTTAATGCTGCCGACAGCGATTATTATGACGCAGTTTGCAGACCGCAGATAAAAAAAAATAGCGGTTTAAGCATTAACCCTTTTAACTCAATTTTAGAATTTATAGACGAATCGAAGAAATATATAAAAGATGTTGTGGTTTCGGCAGTCGGACTAAAAGATTTAAATGTAGAAAAAGTAAAAAAAATTGCGGAAGAAAAAATGGTGAAATTTAAATTTCGCAAGTATAATGATGTTGGATAAAAAATTTGTTTTGATTTTGTTTTGTTTAATAATTTAACTTAGTTTAATCTTATATATATTATATAATAATTTAATCTAATTTGAGTTAATCTTATGCAATAATTTAATTTAGTTTGAGTTAGTCTTATATAATAATTTAACTTAGTTTAATCTTATATATATATATTATATAATAATTTAATTTAGTTTGAGTTAGTCTTATACAATAATTTAATTTTATTAATTTTAATTTTTTATATTATTATGTATGAATCAAAATATTATCTATATTGACTGTTTTAGCGGTGTATCAGGCGATAAATTTCTGAGCGCCTTATATAATTTAGATTTAATCAAAGAAAAACAATTATGCGATGCAATAGATAATTTAAATATACGGGACTTTTCGTCAAAAGATATTGTTTTTGAGGAAACACAAAAAAAAGGTTTTAGCGGGTTATTTCTGAAAATAAATAAAGATAAAATATCATTAGCGTTCAAAACAATAAACGAAGTAAATAGGCAGATTGATTTAATTAATTTTAGAAATGACATTAAAAGAGATATACGTCTGATTTATGATATTTTATTTGAGGCGGAAGGATATATCCATGGAAAATCTTTAAAAGAACTTCATCTTCACGAAGTTGCAAGTGTAGATACCCTTATAGATGTGGCATTGTCCGCTTTTATTATTAATGAGCTTAATCTAAAAAATCACGGAAATTACAATATAATCTGTTCTAAAATAAACTTGGGTTCCGGTATTATAGATATCTCGCATGGTGTCTTATCGGTACCTCCTCCGGCAGTTTCCTATATATTAAAAGAGGTGCCTGTTTATGGTTTCGGTGATGACACTGAATTGACCACACCCACCGGAGCTGCGCTCATTAAATATTATGCGGGCGGATTCAGCGAAAAAATACCGCAAATGGAAATTATTTCAGAAGGCTACGGCTGCGGTTCGAAAGACTTAAGCAGATTGGCAAATATTTTAAGAATTTTTTACGGAAAATTAAACAAAGATTCTTCTTACTACCGCGATTTTGATAACAATAATAACTATTCCGGCAATAGCTATTATACAAATAATATTGGATGCGACAATAATTCACAAATTTCGGATATGATGAATTATGGTGAAGTTGTTGAAATGCAGTGTAATATTGACGATATGAATCCGGAGATATATGATTTTGTAATCGAAAAATTATTTAAAAACGGGGCAGCAGATGTTTTTCTTACCCCAGTAATAATGAAAAAAAATAGACCCGGCATTGTTTTGAATGTTTTATGTGATGTGCCGTCAATAAAGAAATTAACAGCCGTTATAATGGGAGAAACTACTACAATAGGGGTTAGAATAGCGATAAAAAATAAAATTTATATAGACAGATTTACAGAAGATATAAACACTCCGTACGGTACAATAAAAGTTAAAGTATCTAAACTAGGGAATAAAATCTTAAATAAAAAACCTGAATATGAAAATTTAAAAAAAATAGCGTTAAACAATAATGTTTCTCTAAAAGAAGTTTATAATACAGTCAACAAAATAATTAAGTAATGAATGAATGAATTAACTAATTGAGAAAAAATAGTATTTATCTCTAATTAACTAATTAATAAAAAAAATATTATATATACCTAATTAATTAGTTTCTAATTAAACTAAATATGATTTTGAATCTAGAATGTATCTGTCTAAATGTTTTGAATAATTGCTCCAGTAGGAAGTTTTTGCGGTTTCTTCCGTTAGTCCTTCAAATTGATTTACTTTTGCATCCATATTGTCTATAAAATGCAATATAAGAGCTTCAACAGTTTTGGGTCTTTTAGGTGAACCGAATTCTAATTCACCGTGATGCGAGGCGATGGAATGCAAAAGGATAATTTTTAGATTTTCGGGAAAGCCTTTAATAGATTCTATTCTTTTACTTATACAGTTTATACCTAATACTATGTGCCCAAGAAGTCTTCCTTCATCAGAATATTCTGTAATATTTTTATTAAATCTTAATTCTTGTATTTTACCGGCGTCATGCAAAAAACAGCTTGCCAGCATTATATCTTTATTGACAGAATCTTTATAGTGCATAGACATTAAAAGACCGGCTTTTACAATACTGAGAGTATGCTCCAAAAGACCGCCTATATACGCGTGGTGTATAGATTTAGCCGCAGGCAGAGATTTTAATTTATCTGTATATTGTTCATCATTAAGAAATAAATTTATGAGTTCGCCGATATATTTTTGATCATTAATATTTTCCCTTAATATAGTGCATAACTCTGAATACATATCATCTATATCAAATCTTGAAGACTTGAAGAAAAGACATAAATCACCGTCATTAACGTCTATTTTTTCCACATCTGAAATGTTTAATTGTAATTCATTTTGAAAAATGCTGGTTTTTGCTTTAATTTTTATGAAATCTCCGGTCTCAAAAATATTTGCAAATTTTTGAGTATTGTCCCAAATATTGGCTTTGATATCGCCTGTTTTATCAGATAATTTAAGGGATATATAATCTTTTCCTGTTTTTCCTTTCAATAATAATTTATTTTTTACTAAAAAAAATGAATCTGCTTTTTCATTTTCTTTTAAATCTGATATAAATAATTTATCCATAATAAATAAAATAATAATAAATATTTTTAATATTTATATTTTTAAAAAGTTAAAAAAATAATTTATAAAAACTGCTGATTTAATAATAATCAAGTTTAATAATAATCAAGTTTGATAATAAACAAAATAAACAATAATAAATAATAGCAGATAATTTTAAAAAAATCAAAGTAATGATTAATTTTTATTTTTTAATTTTTTTGTTGCTAAAAACAATAAAAATCTGATATAACATTAAACTACTATATAAAAAATTAATTTCATTTATTCCGGATATATACCTAAAATTTAATTTATAATCTATAAAAAAATATTTATAAAGAGGTTGGAAGTATGTTTATTGATAATATAATAGGAATTTTTTCACAAGATCTCGCAATAGATTTAGGAACCGCGAATACCTTAATATATGTGAAAGATAAAGGCATCGTCTCAAATGAACCTTCCGTTGTGGCTGTTCATATAGATTCAAGAGGAGAAAAGAAAATTTTGTCGGTGGGCAAAGATGCAAAAAAAATGCTTGGCAGAACGCCGGGCAACATTCAGGCAATCAGACCGATGAAAGATGGAGTTATTGCAGATTTTGAAGTAGTAGAAGCTATGCTTAAATATTTTATAAGAAAAATACATAATAGAAAAACTTTGGTTAGGCCGAGAATTATTATAGCGGTTCCTTCAGGCATCACTGCCGTTGAAAGAAGAGCCGTAAGGGAGTCAGCCGAGGCTGCCGGCGCCAGGGTGGTTTATTTGATTGAAGAGCCTGTTGCGGCAGCTATAGGAGCTGGGTTGCCGATAACGGAAGCTGCAGGAAATATGATAGTAGATATTGGCGGGGGGACTACCGAAGTTGCAGTGATTTCTATGTCTGGTATTGTTTATGCAAAATCCATAAGGGTTGGCGGTGATAAGATAGACGATTCTATAATTCAATATGTGAAGAGAAAATATAATCTTCTCATAGGCGATAGAACTGCAGAACTGATTAAAATGACGATAGGTACTGCTTACCCTACCGAAGAAATATCCACCATGAATATAAAAGGCAGAGATCTTCTTAGCGGAATTCCTAAAATAGTTGAAATTACATCAGCTGAAATCTACGAAGCAATATCCGACCCCGTATCTCAAATTGTTGATGCGGTTAAAACTACGCTCGAAAAAATCCCGCCGGAACTTTCTTCCGATATTGTTGACAGAGGTATTGCTCTTGCAGGCGGAGGCGCACTTTTGAAAAATATAGATATTTTAATTAGAGAGAATACGGAACTTCCGGTTATTATTGCGGATGACCCTCTTACTTGCGTTGTAAGGGGAGCCGGTATGGCGCTAGACGAGCTAACTATATTAAAAGACATTGTTCTTGACAATTAGAGTAAAATAGCCATTATTAATTATTAAAGTTCACTACACAACAACCAGATTTTAATTTTAATAATTATAGGTCTTAATAATACTGACAATATAATAAAAATCGCGATGCGAAAAGGTTTTAAAAAATTTTTTAGAAAAAATAAAGATATTTTTTTGATAATATTAGTCTTAATTGTTGCTGCCGTCATATTTTTGGCTCATTTGAACAATAAGAAATATAACGGTGTTTTGTCTGGTCCTATTTATAGCAGTATATTTTTTATTTATAAAATTGCGGATTACCCAGTAAAGTTATCTACAAATATTTTTTCAAACTACATTGATTTGATATCTACAAAAAAAGACAATAAAATTCTTTTAAAGCAAAATAATATTCTTAAAGAAAAACTCTATAAATTAAATACATATAAAATAGAAAACAGTGAGCTTAGAAAACTTCTTAATTTAAAAAGAAATATTATTTCAAAAAAAACTATATCTGCAATTATCACAATCCATGGCATACAATCGTGGTTCAAAAGTTTTTATATAAATAAAGGACAGCATAGCGGAATTAAAATCGGAGAAGGAATTGTTTCATAC
Organism: bacterium; assembly: GCA_021809845.1. GTDB lineage: Bacteria > SZUA-79 > SZUA-79 > Acidulodesulfobacterales > Acidulodesulfobacteraceae > Acididesulfobacter. The sequence continues at coordinate 125,486 of JAJZJW010000004.1, forward strand.
AGCGGAGTTATAGGAAGGATTATTAAAACAGGACGCTATTCTTCAAAAGCTATAGTTATTACAAATCCAAAATGTGCATTTTCGGTAGTTGATGCCAAAACCGGGGTTGTAGGCATAGCTAAAGGTATAGGAAACGGATACTTAAAAATTAAATTTATTTTTTCTACCCAGAAGGCTTATGTCGGGGATACTATTTTGACTTCAGGGATAGGCGGAGTGTTTACGGCAGGATTGCCTGTCGGTCATATAATTAGGGTTATAAGTAAGCCCAACGATATATTTAAAAAAATAATAGTAGAACCTCATAGAAATTTATTTAATTCAAAAAATGTTCTCATTGAGCAATAAAATAATAAGAAATGTTAATATAACTGTATTTTCTCTTTTTTTGCTTATTCTTACCCTGTTTTTTTCCAATTATTTTGAAAATCCTTTCATTTTACCTAATCTTGCTCTTATTGCTATTATTTATTTTTCACTTTATTTTAATCTCTTTAACGGGCTTATTGCATCTTATTTATTTTTTTACGTATATGGATGTTTTACCGCTATGAATCCTTATACATATGCTATGGTCGGTGTTATTATTTTTACGTTTGCCTTTTATTTATGGAAGAGATTTTTATCGGATAATATAATTTACGAAATTTTGATAACGTTTATATCATCCGCAATCTATTATTTTTTAATATTTGTTATAAGTTTTATTTATTTTAAATATAAATATAACTTGATTTATTATATTTTGTTTTATCTGCTGCCGGTCAGTGTTGTTACTTCTATGGTATCCCCTATAGTATTTTATTTTTTTAGAAAAATAGATTATTTTAGATATAAACGCTCACAAATCGGATTAAAAATTTAATAAATAATATTTAATAAATAATAGTTAAATAATTAAAAATTGAATAGTTATCTATTTAATTTTTTTATTAATAATGCTTGCTGCCACACCTGCACCGAATCCGTTGTCTATGTTTACCGTCAATAACCCTCCGGAGCAACTGTTAAGCATAGAAAGCAGAGCCGATATTCCGTTAAACCCAGTTCCATAACCATTAGATGAAGGAACCGCGATAACCGTTGCATCGACCAAACTTGAAATAAAAGTAGGAAGCACACCGTCCATTCCGGCAACGGCTATGATAACGTTGGCCGATTTGATTTTGTCTATATTGTCAAAAATTCTGTGTGTTCCGGCAACTCCTATGTCGTAAAGTTTAGATATCTTATTTCCCAAAACTTCCGCTGTAACCGCAGCTTCTTCGGCAACCGGTATATCAGACGTACCTGCGGTAACAATAAGAATATTTCCTTTAAGTTTACATTCCTCCGGTAACAGCGGATTTAATACTACAATTTTTGCTTTGTCGTGGTATATTGTTTTTTTGCAGTTTGAAAGAAGTATATTTTTGATTTTATAATTTACCCTCGTAAAAATGACATTATTTGCAATGCGTTCTAATTTTTTTGCTATCTTTAAAATTTCTGCCGAGGTTTTCCCATCGCATAAAACCGCTTCAGGCTTTCCCGCCCTTTTTAGACGGTTAATATCTAATTTTGCAAAATGCAGGTCGATGTAATTCGAGCCAGCGTGAGTCTTGTTGTCGGTGAAATTCTCGTCGAAAGGTTCCATAAAATTACTTTCAGATTACTTTTTATTATTTTCAGGTTGCCTTTAGATTGTTGCCTTATAGCTGTTTATTAAATAATTTATTGTGTATATTTTATTTATTTTGTATTGCTTTCAGATTACTTTTAGATTACTGTCGTATAGTTGTTCATTAAATAATTTGCTGTGTGTAATTTATTTTTTATTGAATCAAGTCACGATTGTGCGAATAATTATTTTTTATTTGCATTAAAAACATAAGACGTATAAAATTATATAATATATTTAATTTTAAAAAATTAAAAGAGGATTTATTTATGCTTGAGTTTTTAAGAAGATTTTACGGTTCTTTATTTGGAAAGATAGTGACAATAATTGTTGGATTTTTATTTATAGTAGGTTTTAGTTTTTTACCATATATTGTCGGAGGCGGCAGCGCAATATCTCCGCAGAATGTAGCTATAGTTGACGGGAAGCCCATTACTGTAGCGGCATTTTATAGATATTACGGTAATCTTGAAAATTATTACAGAGAATCATATGGTAAAAATATTAATAAGACTATGAAAAAATATATAGCCGGCAAAGCATTGTCTTCGATTATCGCAGATAAAGTTCTAGAAAATAGAACTAATGATTTTGGTGTTAGTGTTTCCAAACATTATCTTGCAAATAAGATAGCGGGTATTTACGCATTTCAAAAAAACGGAAGTTTCAGCAACAAAATTTTCACTTCTGTTCTTGCGCAGAATCACATGACGCAGGCTATCTTTGAAAAACATTATAAACACGAAATTAATAGACATTTTATGCGTGCAATTGTACAGAGTTCTTTTAGTTTTAACAAACAGCAGATTGCGGATAATTACAGATTACAGAATAAATCCGTTGCTTTTGAAGCAGCTATTTTCAAGACTAAAAGCGCAGCCTATAAGTTTATTAAGAAAATTGTTCTTTCTAACAGCGGATTTAAAAAATTAGCAATTAAATTTAAAGCCAAGATTGTTAATTTTCCTTTGGAAACTAATACCCAATTGATTACTTCAAAGAAATTTAAAAAATATAACTTCAACGGAGCCGTACTGCAGGCGGCGTCATCGGGTATTCAAGGCAAGATTTCATTAGTTCCCATTTCTATAAAATCCGGATTTACGGTATTGAAAATAAAAGATATTCATTTTCCCGCTTTTAAACTTGCGCATCAAAAGAAATTTGCCGTATATAGAAATTATATGTTTGAGAAACAGACTGAATTTTTGGATGATTATGTAACATATCTTGAATCTAAATCGCATATAAAATATAATATTCAATTAATAAATAAAATAATGAAGCGTATTTAATTAATTATCCGCTGTCATTTATTAAGATTAACAATAAGCGATAAAAAATCGAAAAATATGAGTAACAACGATATAAATACAACAATAGACGACGATTTATTGCAAAAAATAGAAAAGATTCAATTAATCCTTAGCAATGAAAGAAAAATTGCCGTTGCATACAGCGGCGGAGTAGATTCAACTTTTCTATTATTTATTGCGGGAAAAACGCTCGGTGCCGAAAATGTATTGGCTATTACGGGCAGTTCTTTTACAATCCCGGGCAAGGAAGTTGAGTTTTGTAAAAAAAAAGCGTTTGAACTAGGCATAAAGCATATTATAGTTAAGACTAAAGAGTATTTAGACGAATCATATTTAAAAAATGATTATTTAAGATGTTATTTTTGTAAAATTGCATTATTCAAGACTATAAGACCTTATATCCCTGAGGGCTACAAATTATCAGTCGGAACCAATGCTGAGGACGAGGTTAATTTTAAAGATAGACCTGGAATGAAAGCCGAAAAGGAATTTGATGTCATATCACCTTTAAAAGAATCCGGTTTTTTTAAAAATGATATAAGGAATGCTTCTAAATTTTTTGGACTTGATACGTGGAATAAACCTCAAATGGCTTGTTTGGCTTCAAGAATACCGTTTGGCAGCATTGTGACGGAAGAAAAAATTAAAATGGTTGAAAGGGCTGAAGATTTATTGATGCAAAACGGATTTAGCGAAGTAAGAATAAGACATTATGGAAAACTGGCAAAAATTGAAGTTCCTGCGTCGCAAATTAATAATTTAATGCAATATAAATCATTATCTGATATTGTATCAAAGATAAAAGAAATAGGATTTAAAACAGTTGCTGTAGATATTGAAGGAATAAATCACAGCGGACTGAATTTATAAATTTTATTAAATTCTATTAAATTTTATTACAATAAAATAATATAATATGCGATATGCCGCAACCATAAAGATATTGCGGAGATATTGCCATATTTCTGCTTTGTCCTTATTAAAAAAATTTGCCCTTTTTTTTTAAACTTAAATACATTTTATTTTATTATCGACTATATCTATATGTCTTCCGCATTTAACGAAAACGGCATACTTAATAATCAGAGAAAAAGATTAAATTTTATCGCACTGATTTTTTCTGTGATATGTTTATTGATTATTGCAAGAATATTTTTTTTGCAGATTATTAATGGAAATTATTATTATTATCTTGCTAAAAATAATGCCACAAGGATAATATATCTGCCGGCGCCGAGAGGATATATATTATCCAATACCGGCAAGATTATTGTTGACAATGAATCGTCTTTCAATATTGCTGTAACTATAGCCCATGTAAAGTCTTTAAAAAGGGAACTTCATTTAATTGCTTCAATATTTCATAAAAAATATTCCAGATTATACAAAATAGTTAAAAAAGAAGAATTTATACCAGATTATGATTCAATAGTTTTGATAAGAAATTTGTCCATAAAAAATTTATCTATTTTTGAGGTTAACAAACTCTATCTTCCAGGTTTTTTTATAGAAAAAATACCGATAAGACATTATAAATACGGAGATATGGGAGCGCAAATATTCGGATACGTCGGTTTGGTCTCTTCTAAACAATTAAAAGAGAAAAAATATTCGTATCTTAATCCTTCTGATATTGTCGGAGAAACGGGATTAGAATATTATTATCAAAAATATTTACATGGAAAAGACGGAGAAAAAAGGGTTGTAGTAAATTCATTCGGTAAAAATGAAGGGAAAATCGTGGTTGAAAAGCCTAAAATGGGAGATAATGTATATACAACGCTTAATCTTACTTTGGAAAAACTTGCATATAAACTTATGAAAAATAAAGAAGGTGCAGTAATTGCAATGAACCCAAATAATGGAAAAATTCTTGCTATGATATCTACCCCTTCTTTCAACCCTGTTTATTTTTCTAAGGGTATCTCAACAAAAGAATGGAGCAAAATTATAAATAATAATGAGCATCCTCTCCAAAATAAAGCCGTACAAAATTCTATGGCGCCGGGTTCTACATTTAAAATTGTCGGTGCGCTGGCGGGTCTTGAGACGCATCTTATCACACCAAACAAAAAGATTTTTGCAGGACCTACTTTTAAACTGGGGAATGCGGTATTTTATAACTGGAATCCCAATCAAGATTCAAAAATAAATTTATATACCGCATTAGAAGAATCTGTAGACACTTATTTTTATTCTATTGCCGTCAGGCTTCATATTTCTCAGATAGCTTACTATGCGCATTTACTTGGATTTGGCAAAAAAACGGGAATCGACCTTCCTGCGGAAAATCCCGGATTTATACCTACGAGAAAACTTGTTTATAAAGTTTATCATAGAAGGTGGTATAAAGGTTCGACGTTATCCTCTATAATAGGGCAGAGTTACGTTTCCGTTACGCCTATCCAGCTTATTGAGGCATACAGCGCTATCGCAAACGGAGGCTATCTTTACAGGCCTTATATAGTGAGCAAGATTGTATCGAGCTCGGGCAGGATAGTAAAACAGGTTAAAAGCAGGTTAATAAGACGGATTAAGTTAAAAAAAAGCTATTGTGAAGCTATAAAAAAAGGTCTGTATGAAGTGGTAAACGGGAAACACGGAACTGCTGCTAATGGCAGGATAAGAGGTATTTCATTTTGCGGCAAAACCGGAACTGCGCAAATAATCTCAAAAACTTACTCTATTTATAATGCAAAATATATTCCGAGAAAAGACAGGGATAACGCTTGGTTTGTTGGATTTGCTCCTATGAATCATCCAAAAATTGCCATAGTGATTCTTGAAATGCACGCAAAATTTCTTGGAGCGCATGCAGCGGTCGTGGCAAAAAAAATAGTTGAAAAATATCTTGAACAAAAAGGTATGTGGAAACCGTCTCTTAAAAAAAGAAAAAAAAATAATAACAAAAATCTTCCAAGTTTTATTTATACAAGTTTTTAGTAAAATTAATAAAAAATATATAAAATATAAATAAAAAAATATAAATATAAAATATATATTAATATTTAAATATTTCAATGAAATTATCGGATAACATTAAAAATTTTGATTTTATTTTATTCTTTACGGTAATAATAATTTCTTTTTTAGGAATAGTCAATCTATTTGGTTCAGAAAGTTTCAACCACCACGAATTGCTTAACTCTTATGTTATGAAACAGATTCTGTGGTTCGGAATTTCTTATTTTGTGATGTTTGCAATAATATCCATAGATTATAATACTCTTATAGATATTGCGTACTATATTTACGGTATTGTTCTGTTCTTAATAATTATTGTTTTAATAAAGGGTAAAATATCACACGGCGCATCAAGGTGGATTTCTTTAGGATTGTTTACTATACAACCTTCAGAACTTATGAAAATAGCGTTAATTCTTGCCTTAGCAAAATATTTTACAGACGCTAAAAAAAATTATTATAAATTAACTGATTTAATGATTCCTTTTTTAGTAATTATTATACCTGTTTTACTTATAGCTAAAGAGCCAGACCTTGGAACATCGCTTATCGTTTTTTTTGTTGGGTGTATTATTGTTTATCTTGCAGGCATTAAAAGAGTTTCAATGATAATAGCATTTTTTTTTGCCATGGTTGCATTACCAGTTATATGGGGACATCTTAAAACTTATCAGAAGAACAGAATTCTTATATTTTTGCATCCAGCGAAAGCATCCTTAGGCGCCGGTTATAATATTATACAATCCGAAATAGCAGTCGGTGCGGGAAGAATTTTAGGCGACGGGTTCAGGCGCGGCAGTCAGAGTATATTAAATTTTCTGCCTGCCAAACAGACTGATTTTATATTTTCCACCTACGCTCAGCAGTTTGGATTTATCGGTTCGCTCATTTTAATCGGGCTATATTTTATTTTAATCATAAGAGGATTTAAAATAGTCTATAACACTAAAAGATTGCCGGCATTTTTACTAGGTTCCGGAGCTTTATTTATAATTACGCTGCACACCGTTATAAATATTGCTATGGCTATCGGTTTATTGCCTGTAGTGGGCGTTCCGCTACCATTTTTTAGTTACGGAGGAACCTCGTTGATTGTAGATATATCCGCTGTAGCAATATTATTAAATATATCAATGCGGCGATATAAATATCAATCCGGATAAAAATTAAAGATAAATAAATTGCTAAGTTATGGTAAATTAAGGACAAACACTTAAGAAGAAATTAGGAACAGGAAATTAGCGATGGACGCTATTTATTTATTACTATTTAAATTAGGGACAAATACCATTTATTGACACTATTTATTAATATTTATTTAATTATTTAATTTTCATAGTTGGGGGGGGGACAGACATTATTTATTGATTTATTGACACTATTTATTAATATTTATTTAATTATTTAATTTTGTTTTGGTAGATTTTAAGCATGATATAACAATCAGGATATAAGAATAAGGACATAACTATGATGTACAAGAATAAAAATTTTGTAGATAGTATATCTATATTTTTTGCAACTTTCTTTTATATTGGATACTTTCCATATGGTCCCGGAACCGCCGGAACTTTTGCTTCTATGGTTTTGTATTTTCTCTTTTTCCATTATTTAAACTTTTCAGGTTATATTATATTATGTATCATGTTGTTTTTTGCAGGAGTATTTTTTTCTTCAAGAGCAGAAAAAATTATTGGCAAAAAAGATCCTTCCGAAGTTGTGATAGATGAAGTTGAGGGTTATTTAATTACCATGCTCGGAGCTTTTTGGGCACCTTTTTCGATACTATATGTTTTAATAGGATTTTTATTATTCAGGATTTTTGATATAATCAAACCGTTTCCTATCGGTGCCGTAGACAAACGTGTAGGCGGAGGTTTCGGCATTATGCTTGATGATGTCATAGCCGCTGTTATTTCCGCAGTGCTTTTAAGATTAATAATTGTTATAATTGTGGGGTTATAGAAATGAGTTATACAGGAATATAATATTTATTCTCGGGAAATTATCAAAACGGGAAATGAGGCAGAGTTATAGAAACGAGAAATAGATATTTATTATTTTATTGTAGTTAATTTAATTAAAAGGTGGATATTTTCTTAAATAAGTAAATATATATAATATATAATATGCAAAGTGTATATTTCTGTTTAAAATAGTTTCTTTAATAAATTTAAATAAATACATATAATACACTTAAGTATTATATTATATGTATATTTAAAATAATTTCTTATAACTTTTTTATAACTTTCTTATAACTTAATGGATGATATAAAGATATTAATCATTGCAGATAATTACGATTTTAAAAAAGCAGGTGAAATTCTTTTAAATTTTTCGGATATGCTTGCCGATTATAATTTAAAATTTAAAGAGGCGGTATGCCTACCAGATGGTTCAACAGACAGTATTTATAAAGTATTGTCATATATGCTGACAGGAGATTCTCCAGTAATATTGGTTTGCGGCGGTTTAAAAGAAGATTTGAATATCGTATCTGAAATGGTATCTAATGTACTAAAAAAAGAAATGATAAAAAGTAAAGATGCGTTGGATTTGATGCGGCTTGTATATGAATCAGGCGGCAAATCATTTAAATCTTCCTATGAGAAATCATGCTATTTTCCAAAGAATTCATTTATTATTCCTAATCAAAATTCCGGACTTTCCGGTTTTTACTTGACTGAACCGGTTTTTTTTGCAGCTATGCCGTTAGAACCAAATGATGCAAAGGCGATGTTTAGGAATCATGTTCTTGGAAAAATGATAGGAAAATTGGGAATATCTTATTTTGTAAAAAAAAGAAAATATAAATTATTCGGTATTAAAGAAAAAAAATTTGAGAATCATCTAAAGCGCATCAGCGATAAATTTGCAGATTTAAAATATTCATTTGAATTTTCTTATGGTGAAATTATTCTAAGTATTTACGTAAAAGGTATTACGACTCAAAAACTTCAAGACAGTATTAAAACAATAGATGATATTGTATTTGCAGAGTTTAATGATTTTATTTACGGATATGATGATGATGAATTAGAAACAGTTTGTGCATTTTTGCTAAAAAAAAATCATATTACTGTTGCTATTGCGGAATCGCTCACTGGGGGCTACATTTCCAACAAATTAACAGATCCGCCGGGGGCTTCGGCTTATTTTATTTTAAGCGAGATAGTTTATTCAAATTTTGCCAAGATAAATGAGCTGGGTATTGATGAAGATATTATAGAAAAAAATGGGGCAGTTTCGTCGGAATGTGCTATTTTAATGGCTGAGAATATAAGAAAAAAAGCTTATTCAGATATAGGCGCTGCGGTAACCGGTTTTGCAGGACCAAAAGGAGAATCTGACAATTATCCTGTAGGAACGGTATTTATAGCTTTGTCTTCAGATAATGTTCAGGAAGTTAGAAAGTATAATTTTTCAGGTACAAGAAATGAAATAAAAATTTATACCGCAAAAATGGTTTTATTCTGGATTTATAGACTTATGGCATATGCAGCAGAAACGGATATAAATGATAATAGATAATAAATGATAAAATGTTTCGGAGTATTTTTAGCAGAAACGGATAAACTATAAGATGTTCTGAAGTAATTTTAGATAGTTTAAAAATAGCTTAATAATCATTAGCTGCTTAACTTTTTAAAATAGCTTAATAATTATCAATTTATTAACAGTGTAATGATAATGCCATAATATTGTAAATATAGTGTAACAATAATGCAATCTATTTTTAAAATTATTTTAACTTGATATTATAAAATTTATAATATAATATCAAATAATTAAATATATATTATTGAGGATAAATTAAATCATGGCTGCTAAAATTAATAATTCCAATATGTCGGAAGAAAAAGAAAAAGAAAAAGACAAAAATATTACAAATTTAGTAACTGAACAAAAGAAAAAAGCGCTTGAATTGGCCATTTCTCAAATAGAAAAGCAGTTCGGCATGGGGTCTATTATGAAATTAGGCGGTAAACCGATAGTAGAGAACATACCGTCAATTTCAACGGGTTCTCTTTCTTTAGATATAGCTCTTGGAATAGGCGGTATACCGCAGGGCAGAGTTATTGAAATTTTTGGACCGGAATCTTCGGGAAAGACTACGTTGACTTTGCAGATAATCGCCGAGGCGCAAAAAAAAGGCGGTATAGCCGCTTTTATTGATGCAGAACATGCCTTAGATTTAAATTATGCGAAAAAAATCGGCGTCAATGTAGACGATCTTCTAGTTTCGCAGCCTGGAACAGGCGAAGAAGCTTTAGAAATAGCCGATTCTCTTGTAAGGTCAGGTTCTGTGGATGTTCTTGTTATTGATTCCGTTGCCGCACTTGTTCCGAAAGCAGAGATAGAGGGGGATATGGGCGATGCACATATGGGACTTCAGGCAAGATTGATGTCTCAGGCACTGAGGAAACTTACTTCAGCTATATCAAAATCAAATACTGCCGTGATTTTTATTAATCAAATCAGAATGAAAATAGGCATTATGTTTGGTTCTCCTGAAACTACAACAGGAGGGAACGCTCTTAAATTTTACGCTTCGGTACGTATTGATATTCGTCGGATAGGTTCGATCAAAAAAGGAGACGAAGTAGTAGGTTCCCGTACAAAAGCAAGAATAGTCAAAAATAAAGTTGCTCCTCCGTTTAAAGAAGCAGAGTTCGATATAATATACAACAGCGGAATATCTGTTGAAGGCGATATAGTAGACATAGGTTCTGAAAGCGGAATTATCGATAAAGCCGGAACATGGTTCAGTTACGGAAAAGAAAGACTAGGTCAGGGTAGAGAAGCCGCTAAGGAATTCCTTAGAAACAATCCGGTTATAAAAAATGAAATAATGGGGAAAATAATGAATCATTTTAATCTAAAACCGTAAAAAAAGTTAGAATTAAGCCTTTGAAAATTTAAGAATTAGCTATTTAAATATAATAAAGAAATAAAAAGTAACTAAATAATAACTAAATAATTTAGCAACACAAAATAACCCAATAATAACTAAATAATAAATAAATAATTTAGCAACAGAAATGTTAAGTTAAGTTCAATTAATCTAACTTTATTTAACTTAGCTTAATTAAATGCAATTAAACTTAATTAATTATTATAATCTAGTTATATTCTAATAATTATATATAGATTAATATGGAAACTGATAATATAAACAATACAAACGGTACAAACAGCATAAACCATACAACTAATATTAATAATGCTCAGCAAAGTATTGCTTTAGAACAGCAGAGGCAATCCCTTACTTTTATTGAAAAAATTTTGACGTTTTCAGTGAATAAAAAAGCTTCCGATGTTCATTTGAAGGTTAATTCCGCTCCCATTTTTAGAATTAACGGGGAATTAGTTATTCAACCGGATTTCGGCGTGCTTTCAAGGGAAATTATAGATAAGATCGCCTTTAGTATGATGGATAAGTTTCAAATGAAAGTTTTTCAGGAGAATAAAGATGTTGACCTTGCATACAGTCTTGCCGATGTCGGCAGGTTCAGAGTGAATATTTTTTCTCAGAGAAACAGTTTAAGTATAGCAATGAGATATATACCATTCACCGTACCTTCTATTGACACGCTGAGTTTACCTTCTATTGTCAAATCTGTTGCGCTAAAAGAAAGGGGTTTAATTTTAGTAACAGGTATTACCGGAAGCGGTAAATCAACGACGCTGGCTTCAATGATAAATTATATCAATGCTAATAAGTCGGTCCATATAATTACCATAGAAGACCCGATAGAATATCTTCATAAAGATATTAAATCCATAGTAAACCAGCGTGAAATAGGTATGGACGTGTATTCATTTTCTCATGGGCTAAGGGAAGCGTTAAGACAGGATCCGGATGTTGTTCTTGTAGGAGAAATGCGGGATCTTGAAACTATAGAAACCGCAATTACAGCTGCCGAAACAGGACATCTTGTTATGAGCACATTGCATACATTAGACGCTCAGGAAACTATTAATAGAATTATAGCCGTTTTTCCTCCTTACCAACAAAAGCAGATAAGAATACAATTAAGCAGTGTTATGACAGCTGTTATATCACAGCGCCTTATCCAAAAAGCAGATAAGCAGGGTAGGCTTCCTGCCGCAGAGGTATTAATAGGCACTGAAACAATAAAGGATTGTATATTAAATGAAGAGAAGACCGCAGGTATTCGAGATTATATAAAAGCCGGAAATACTCAATACGGTATGCAGACATTTGACCAGTCATTATACACTTTTTACAAAAATAATTTGATTACATATGAGGATGCATTAGCCGAATCGACAAGTCCTAATGACCTGGCCCTGCTTATATCCGGCGTAGACTCCGCTTCCGGATCCATGTCTTCAGACCATTCTATATGGGAAACAAAATGAAAGTGCTAAAAAATAATACCGAAAAATTTCCTATGGATTATGCTTTAAAACTTCTATCAATTAAATCATATTCAGAAAGTTCAATGGCTCAAAAATTAATTAAGAAAGGATTTTCGACTTCGTCTATAAGCCAGACCATAAAAAAGCTGAAGGATTTAAATTATATAAACGATGAAAGCTACGGCGAAAATATGATAAGGGTCGGTAAATTGAAAATGGTGGGTAAAATGAAATTAGCCTATCAGATGCATACTAAAGGAATAAACAGTTCGCTAATAAATAATCTTTTAGAAAGCCTATATACTTCGGAAGAAGAAAAGCAGGTTGCTGAAAAAGCTCTTGAAAAAAAGAAGCCCGTTTTAATAAAATTTAAAGAAGACAGAATAATATATAAAAAAAAATTGTATGATTTTTTACAGAGGAGAGGTTTTTCTTCCGATGTAGTTGAAGATATAATAAATGGGAAATTTTAAATAAAATAAAAAAGATAAATAAATAAAATAGTAAAGATAAATAAATAAAATAAAAAGATAAATAAATAAAATAGTAAGGAATGTAACTAAATGAAATAAATGAGAGTTATTACAATTTAATAAATAAATAATAAGATTAATAGGTGTCAATAATTGGTGTCTATCCCTAATTAACAAACTATCCCTAATTAGCCAATTAACCGTAATTACCCTCCGATTAATTGGTGTCTGTCCCTAATTACTCTTAACATAATTAACTAATTATTAAGGATTAATTTTATATGAAATATTTACTTTCTAACGAATTGCGGGAATTATTTATTGATTATTTCAAAGAAAAAGGACATAAACATATTCCGAGTTCGTCTTTAATTCCTGCAGGCGATGATTCAATAATGTTTACCAATGCAGGCATGGTGCAGTTTAAGGATTATTTTACGGGGATTTCCAAACCGTCTTTCAGCAGAGCTGTAACTGCTCAAAAATGTATGCGTGCAGGCGGTAAGCATAATGACCTTGAAAATGTCGGAAAAACTACGAGGCATCACACTTTTTTTGAAATGTTGGGCAATTTTTCGTTCGGGGATTATTTTAAAAATGAAGCAATTAACTTTGCATGGGATTTTCTTATCGACAAACTTGAAATTGATGCTCAGAAACTTTTTGTAACGGTTCATAAAAAAGACGAAGAAGGATATCTGGTATGGAAAGATAAAATAAAAATTGATGAAAAAAGAATATATAAATTGGACGATGATACTAATTTTTGGCAGATGGGAGACGTTGGTCCTTGCGGTTATTCAAGCGAAATATTTTTTGATACCGGATTTTCCGAATGGGGGCATGCAGAGTGTGATGTTACTTGCGATTGCGGAAGATATTTAGAAGTATGGAATTTGGTATTTATGCAATTTGAAAGAGCTCACAATGGAAAACTTTCAAATTTGCCAAAACCCTCAATAGACACCGGTATGGGGCTTGAAAGAATGGCAAGAGTTCTCCAGAATGTTAAATCAAATTATGATTCCGATGTTTTTATGCCCTATATTACCGAAATTGAAAATATAACCGGAATAAAATATCAGGACGGGAACAATCTTTATGACACAGCGGCAAGGGTTATAAGCGACCATATAAGAACTTCCGTTTTTCTTTCCTCCGAGTCAATTTTTCCGTCTAATGAAGGAAGAGGGTATGTCTTCAGAAGAATATTGAGAAGATTGTTTAGATATGCTTTGAAATTAAATCTTAATATCAGCAATTTAGTTTATATCGGCAATACGGTAGTCTTAACGATGGCTGCATTTTATCCGGAAATCAGGGAAAGTTTCGGTATTTTTGAAAAGATTATATCAGACGAATTTGAACGTTTTAAAGGAACTTTAAATTCAGGCATAAAATTGCTTGAAGATGAAATTAGCCGTCTTAAAGCTGAAAAAATAAAAATAATAAACGGTGATTTTGTTTTTAAACTGTATGATACTTATGGTTTTCCGGTTGACCTGGCCATAGATGCAGCTTCCGAAAATAATTTAAATGTTGATTTAGCCGGCTTTGAACAATTGATGCAAAATCAAAAAAATTATTCAAAGCAGAAAAAAGGTAAAATAGATTTTACAAACCTGGATTTAAATTTAAATCCAACTGTGTTTGTCGGCTACAATGAACTTGAAGAAGAAGCTGAAATAATCGGTTTTTTAGATGAAGAAGCCAATTTACTAAATAATCCCGAAAATAATACGACAGGATTTATAATTTCCGACAGTACCCCTTTTTATGCTGAAAGCGGCGGACAGGAAGGGGATAAAGGTATAATAGAATGGCAAACAGGTTATTTTAAAGTTGACAAAACAATTAAAACAAAATCTGGCGTATTTTTGCATCACGGCAGGATAACCGACAGCGCCGGATTTGAAAACGGAGCTGTCGGTAATAGCTGTAATTACTTACATCGCAAGGCACTTTTTAAAGTTGATGAAAAATTAAGAAAAATGACTGAATCAAATCACAGCGCAACCCATCTTTTACATGCCGCTTTAAGAGAAGTTCTGGGCAGTACATCTTCACAGCAAGGTTCTTACGTAGATTCTGAAAAACTGAGATTTGATTTTAATTATTCTAAAGCTTTAACACATGAAGAAATACGCAAATTAGAAATTATAGTTAATAATTTTATATTTTCTAATTATGCGGTAGAAATTGAAGAAACTGAAATGGAAACAGCTTTACATTCAGGCGCGCTGCATTTTTTTGACGAAAAATATGGGGATAAAGTAAGAATTGTCAATATTGGAAATGTTTCAAAAGAATTTTGCGGCGGAACCCATGTTAAAAGCACAGGTTCAATAGGTTTTTTTAAAATAATATCCGAATCTTCCGTTGCTTCGGGTATTAGAAGAATAGAAGCTGTCACAGGCTATAATTATCTCAATACGGTATATATTCAAGAAGATAATTTAAATAATATAATAGTCCTTTTAAATTCAAACAAAGCCGATATTTATAATAAAATAATAAAGCTTTATTATGATTATGAGTTTATAGAAAAAGAAAATAGAGAGCTTAAGAATAGTAATTTTATGCTTAAAGCCGGTGAATTATGCAAGGAATTTAAGAAAATAGGAAAGTATTCATATTTAATAAAAAAATTAGACAGTTTTACTCCTGATGAACTTAAAGAGCTTGCAAATATGATAAAATCAAAATATAATTTAGGCATACTCGCCAATGTCAGTGATTCCAACGGCATTAATTTTATTATTATATTGGGCTCATTCTATCAAAACGAAAAAATAATTTATATTGCGATTGCCGAAGGTTCCATGGATGCTGCCAAAATAATAAAATTAATGTCGGAAAAACTTGGCGGAAAAGGCGGAGGCAAAAAAGATTTTGCTCAGGGCGGTACGTCTAATTTGTCCAAATATGAGGAATTTGAAACGGATACCGAAGGTATTATAAAAAATTATTTAAAATAAAGATTTAAATTTTAATAATAAACATATATAATATACTATAAATAATGTACTATAAATAAAAGATAATCTATGAAAATTATTAGAGTATTCGGACGTTCAGATTCAAAAAAATGCAACGAGGCTATACGCGGATTAATTTTTAAAAGAATAAATTTTAAACTTTACAATATAGAAACGGACAAAGATGCCCATGATGAATTTTTATTAATTGCGGGACGTAGTGCCGAAGTACCTTTTATTATCGATGAAAATAATTGCAATATAACATTAGACGACATAACATTCAATGAAGCTATTTTTTAAAATATTTGCGGTATGTCTTATTGTTTCCGCGTCATATTTTTTAACAGGATGTGCTTATAACAACATTAAAGAGAAGTCCGTTCCAATACGTAAAAATCATATTTATATTCCGGAAAAAACCGTTATAAAAAAAGTAGATGCAAATTATAAAAGATTTAAGAATATTTCAGGAAGGGCAAAGATGCTATATTATTACGGCGGAACGCCCTATGAAGAATCGGTATTCTATAAGTATTTAAAAGGTAAATGCCTAAAATTTGCAATCATGGATATGTACGGAAATATTGTTTTTTCGTCTAAAATTAGTAATAACAGAGCAATTTTTACTAATACTTACAGAACTAAAAAAAATCCGGACCCTGTAATAAAAGTTTTATTTAATAAGAAATATAAAACGAAAAGCATTAACTCTTACAAAAGAATATTTAAATCGGTCAGATTACTTCTTAACTTAGATAATACCGATAAAATAAATAAATCGGATATTTTTTACAATACCGAAAATGGATACTTTTTTGAATATAAGCAGGCTGAAAATGGTGATGCCTATGCCGTCAAAGACCCAGTTTTTAATGCCGATGTTCCTCAGGCATCTAATATAAACGGAATTTATAAAACACATGCAGAAAAGAGGTCTGCCGCTCTTAAGGGAGCGAAACAAAAATACTATTATATTTACGTTAATAATCATTTTCTTATAAATAAAATTGCGGCTATAAGAAACAAAAAATTTATTGAAACAATTACGTTTAGCAGATATATAAAAAAAAGCGGTATCTATCTTCCGTTGAAAATTAATATTGACGATTATCTATATAATGTTAAAATGACTATTAAACTTTCAAAAGGAAGCAAATTAATATTAAGTAAAAACTTTAAAAATTAAAATATGAAAAAGTTAAAAATTGTATTTTTCTTTGCTATATTTGTTTCTGTTATTTCTTTTTCTTTTATGCTTTCGGGGTGTGCTTCTAAGAATACCAAAAAAATATTACCCGCGCAGGTTTATTATAAGAAAGCTCTATATGAAGCAAAAAATAAAAATTATTCCGCTGCTGCAAAAAATTTTAAATCTCTTATAACTAACTATCCGTCATACCGTAAGACAAGAAAAGCTGAATTAAAATTGGGCGATGTCTATTATCTTGCAGGGAAGTATATTGAAGCCGGAGGAGCATATACCGATTTTTTAGTTCTTCATCCCCGCTCTAAAGAAGCGCCGTTTGCGATGTTTTATATAGGGATGTCGCACTATAAAAGAATTATGTCGGTTGGAAGGTCTCAAAATCAGGCAAAAAAAGCTAAAATTGAATTTGAAAAACTTATTTCTAAATATCCTTATAGCAAATTTTCGAGAAAGGCATTAAAACTGATAAAAATTATCAATATACATCTTTCAAAAAATACTTTTTTTACAGGTTTGTATTACTTTAACGCCGGAATGTGGAAACAGGCGGCTTATATGTTTAAAATTGTTTTAAAACAATATAAAGGATATCCTATTATTCCCAAAGATTTGTACTACATCTATATGTGCTATAATAATTTAAAAAATAAAACAGAAGCAAACGAATATAAAGAAATTCTTTTATCCCATTTTCCTAAAAGTATATATACAAAAAAAATAGCATGAAGGGTCATAAATCAGTCTTGACAATTTATACTGAATTATGTAATAATCCTTAGAATAAATGTTTATATTATCGCATTAAACGTATTTTGTTGTAAATCAGTTTTGCAGACGCATTGTAAGTATTTTAGCAGGTATATCAAGTATATAAGTTATTTAAATATACAGGTTGTATATTTAAATCAATACAATTTAAGTATTGTTAATAAAATAATTATAAATAAAATTAGAAGAGAGGGATATTAATATCCAAAAAAAATTCGATATCAATGAAGAAATTAAAGCTAAAGAAGTCCGCGTAGTTAATGATGAGGGCGGACAATTAGGCATACTCGGTTTAGCGGACGCTATTAAACTTGCCAGAGAAAAATCTTTAGATCTGGTTGAAGTTTCAAAAAATTCTACGCCTCCGGTTTGCCGTATAATGGATTATGGAAAATTCAAATACGAGCAGAACAAAAAAGACCAGTTGGCAAAGAAGAAACAGGTCATTATTCACACTAAAGAAATAAAATTTAGACCTAATACCGATGAACATGATTATAATTTTAAACTAAAAAATATTATTTCATTTCTTAAAGAAGGAAATAAAGTCAAGCTGACCATCGCCTTTAAGGGTAGAGAGATAATTCATACGGACCTTGGTGTAAAGGTGCTGCAAAGGGTTGTTGAAGATATTAAAGATATAGGCTCACCGGAAGCTCCAATTAAGCCCGATGCGAAAAGAACATTTAGCACAATAGTTGCTCCATTGAAGAATACGCCGCGTACCCAGACTAAGCACCAGGACTAATTATATCGAACAATACGGCTATAACTTCAGTAGCACACGTTATATAACTTATAAAATAAGTTGTAAAATTTAATATCCAGACTAAATAACAGTACTAAATATATCAATTAATATAGTTGCGAATATAGCAGCATATGTTATATAACTAATGAAATAAGTTGTAAAATTTAATATTAAACAATAATTTGTTTATCTAACAGAGGATATAAAAATGAAAAAAATAAAAATTAAAACCAGCAAGGGAGCGAAAAAAAGATTCAAAATTACAGGGACGGGTAAAGTTATGCACTATAAAGCCGGCAAAAGCCATATATTAACATCAAAGGCTCATAAAAGAAAAAAAAGATTAGCTAAGCAGGGGGTCGTAAACGCCGTCGATTCCCTAAATATAAAAAAATTAATACCTTATTTATAATTTATTATTAATAGGAATGCTTTATTATTCCGTTTTTCTTAAATAAAATTAAATTTAATTTTTAAAAATAAAGGAGGCGTAAAAATAAAATATTTTGTTACAGTATATAAATATTAATTTGGATAAATAAAAAATTCAAATTCAATATTATTTGTTTCATATTGTCAAAAAATTTTATTTTGCGATTTAGTAATGCCGAGAGTTAAAAGAGGAATTTCCGTAAGAAAAAGACATAAAAAAGTATTAAAACAGGCTAAAGGTTATTATGGCGCAAGGCACAGACTTTTTAAAACTGCTCAGGAGGCTGTGGATAAAGCCTTAAAATATTCATATAGAGATAGGAAAGTTAAAAAAAGACAATTTAGAGCATTATGGATTGTGCGTATTAATTCCGAATGCAGAAAAAATGGAATTTCTTATTCCGTCTTTATGAATATGCTGAAAAAAAATGATATATTACTGAATAGGAAAGTTTTATCGGAACTTGCTTTGTCTGATCCGGCAGGATTTTCAGAAATTGTTAAAACTGCGGCTGCTCAGGCAAAATGATTTTCTAAAGATTCTAACTAAAAAATTTAACAATAGTCTAATTAGAACTAAATTATAAATTTACATAAAATAAAAAATGTCTTTAACAAAATCAGAAATTTCTTCAAAAGTTCATGAAAAGGTTGGGATTTCGCATAATGATTCCCTCAAATATGTAAATTCTTTTTTTGAGATGGTAAAATCCGAAGCCGAAAGAACAAAATTATTAAAATTTTCCGGTTTCGGAAATTTTGTGGTTAAAGAAAAAACCAAAAGAAAAGGCAGGAATCCTCAAAATGGCGAGGTAATGTATATAAGCGAAAGAAAGGTTCTCAAGTTTAAACCTTCTAATGTGTTAAAAAACAAAGTAAATAGAAAAAATGGATTGGAAGGATGAAAAAGAAAAAGTTTATTATAAGATTGGAGAGGTAGCCGATATTTTAAAGGTCGGAACCTATGTCATAAGATATTGGGAAACAGAATTTAAATTTATTAAGCCTTTAAAATTAAATAGTTCTCACAGGCTATATTCTAAAAAAGAGATAGAGAAACTTTTCATCGTAAAAGATTTACTTTATGACAAAAAGTTTACTATTAAAGGTGCTAGGAATGCTTTAAAATCCGGCATTTACAAGTCAATCAGTTCTGACGCCGACAATAATTGTTCTGCCGATATTTCACAATGTCTGAATAAAACCGTGTTAAAGAATAATTCGGCGACAACAAATTGCATGCCGAAAGACTGTGCGGAAAATCCTAATATTGGCGGCAATGACGGCACAAATACTGAAGAAGATACGAGAAAAAGCCAAACTGTTTATGCTGACCGCAATGCAAGAGTTAACATTTGCAATGATAGTTCTGAACGCATAGCCGAAATCATTAAAGAGTTGAAAATAATTAAAAATACTTTATTTCATAATAAAAGATAAATCTAACAATATTAATAATCTCGCTGCTGCTAAAGAGATTATTCCCTCAATCAATGAATATTCTTATTTCAAACGATGACGGAGTTTTTGCATCAGGAATAAACATATTGCTGGATGCATTTAAATCTTCCGGCAATAATTTTAATGTAGTTGTTGTAGCTCCGGATAGAGAAAGAAGCGGCAGTTCACATTCGCTAACACTAGACAGACCTTTAAGAGTCTCCGAGATTAAATCTGGAATTTATTCAGTTGACGGCACCCCAACTGACGCGGTTAATATAGGCGTTAATTCAATATTAAATTATAAACCTGACCTTATTATTTCCGGCATAAACTATGGCGGAAATATTTGCGACGATGTAACATATTCCGGTACAGTTTCTGCCGCTATGGAAGGCGCTATAATGGGCATAAAATCAATAGCTGTTTCCTTAGTAGTAAATAAAGGCGGCGGCTATCTTCTCAAAGACCCTGCCTTAGAAGATGATTTAGAGCTCTCTTTCAGAAAAGCTGCAAGATTTACAGTCAGTCTTGCCAATATAGTGGCAGCTTTGGAACTTCCTAAATTTACTTTTTTGAATGTTAATATTCCGCAGACGATTATAAAATCACCGGATTTTGAATATAAAATAACAAGGCAAGGTAAAAGATACTTTGAAGATTTTGTTGTAGAAAAAGAAGACCCACGCGGCAGAAAATACTACTGGATAGGCGGTAAAAATATAAAATTTGAAGATATTGAAAACAGTGATTATGAAGCCGTCCATGCCGGTTTTATTTCTATCACGCCTATTCAGATTGACCTGACAAATTATAACGCTATCGAAAAATTTAAAAAAATAGATTTCTCATTTAAAGATTAATTAAGGTTAATTAGGTTGGTTAGAGACATACACTAATTATTAATTGTCTTAATTAGATAGAGACAGAAACTAATTAATTCCAATTAAGTACTGAGCGTTATTACTAATTTGAGTTCGACGCCAAATTAATTTTAATTAAGTACTGAATTAAGTGCTGAGAGTTATTATTAATTAGGGACAGATACTAATTAATTTCAATTAATTACCGAGAGTTATTATTTTTTATTTATGGCAAATTATAAAAATTTGATTGAGAAAATGATTAATTCTTATATTGTGTCTAAGGGTATCTGTGATGCTAATATTATAGACGCGATAAGGTCTATTCCGCGTCATATTTTTGTTGAAGAATCTTTTAGCGAATTGAGCTATAGCGATGCACCGCTGCCGATAGGTCATAAACAGACAATATCTGGAATATATACAGCTGCATTGATGAGCTCAGCTCTTGAACTCAATAAAAATCATAAAGTATTAGAAATAGGAACAGGCTCCGGTTATCAAACTGCAATTCTTTCCAGTCTATCTTCTGAAGTCTATACTATAGAAAGGATTAGAGAGCTATCTTTAAAATCTAGGCTCATCCTTGACGGTTTAAATTGCAAAAATATAACCTTTATAATCGGCGACGGCTCTATAGGTTTTAAGGAATATGCCCCTTACGACCGAATTATTGTTACTGCATGTTCTCCTGAAATACCTAAGCCGTTTATAGACCAGTTGAAGGACGGAGGTATAATTGTAATGCCGATTGAGATGGACCGCAAACAGAATATTTTTGTAATTAGGAAAAATAACGGCAAGATAGAAAAAAAAATCATAGCACCTGCAAATTTTGTAAAACTTATTGGCAAATCAGGTTTTACAGACTGATTTAATCATATTTAGTTATACTTAAATATGCTAGTATAATCAAGTAGAATTGAAATAATAAAAATAATAATAATATAAAATATTATGGCGGATAATAATATAATATATTCTGATGAGCCCAAAACAGAATATCAGGAACTTAATAATAATAATATTTATACCCAATATCTTAAAAATATTCATAAGCACCCGCTTTTAACTAAAGACGAGGAATACGAACTTAGCTTAAAAGCTCAGAATGGTGACAAAGAAGCAAGGGACTTAATGATACAGTCAAACCTCGGACTGGTAATTCAGGTTGCAAAAAGGTTTCTTGGAAGGGGTATTTCTTTTGAAGACTTAATAGAAGAAGGAAATATCGGGCTTATGAAAGCGGTTGAAAAATTTCAACCGTCCAAAGGATTCAGGTTTTCAACTTATGCCACGTGGTGGATAAGACAAGCTATAGAAAGGGCAATATTGAATTCTGCGCGGCTTATCAGAATTCCGATACATATTTCCGAAAGTATGTTTAAAATTTCAAAAGCTTCAAAAAATTTAGAAAAAGAAAATGGTTACGAACCGAATACAGAAGATATTGCAGAGTATATCGGCATTAACTCCGAGAAAGTTGAAAAAATTTACGGCTCTATTGCCAATATAACATCATTTGATTATTCAACGTCGCAAAATGAAGACGACCAGAATATGTCTTTAAATAATATTGTTAAAGAAGACGAGGAACGTACATCCCCCTATGAAATATTAAATAAAATTGAAACTATAAATTTATTAAACAACTGGCTTTTTTCGTTAAAAGAAAATGAAAGAAAAATTATTACGCTGCGGTACGGGTTAAATTATGAAAAACCTATGACATTACACCAAATTGCCGGTATTTTTAATCTTACTAAAGAAAGAATAAGACAGATAGAATCAAAAGCAATGGATAAATTGCAAAAAATGGCTAAAGAATCAGGTGTATTAGAAAAATAGCGGAAATAATCTTATATTGGCAGTTGCATACTGCTGTACACAACTGAACGGTGCATAATTTTAAAGTTTTACCCAAAAAATGCAGGATATAAACAATATAAATATACTAAATAGCTATGAAATAAATAGCACAGATGTTATTAAAGCCATTATAAAGTTTGAAAAAAAACCAATAACTTCTCATAATATTGGTCAAATAAAAGTTATTGAAACTCACATCTCCTTAATCTACCTCACTCAAAAATTCGCATATAAACAAAAGAAAAAAGTTAATTTCGGCTTTTTAGACTATACGTCTTTAGAAAACAGAAAATTTTTTTGTAGAAAAGAATTGTCGCTGAACAGAAGGTCTTGCTCCGGAATATACCTTGATATGCCGGAGTTAAGGCTAAAAAATGACGGCAGTCTGCTTTTAGGGTATAAAAAAGGAAAAATTATCGATTATTTGGTGAGGATGAAACGCATTCCAGACGATAAATTCTTAAACAGTGTTCTTGCCAACAGTAAAAAACGATATGGATTTGATTGCAAAGGCGACAATAATAAATTTGACGAAGGAGGCAGACTTCAAGCTAATATCTGCGAGGATAAGACAGCTTCGGAAACAGCTTATACCGATTTTAATGTATCCACATTAGCTCATATTGATAATATTTTACAAAAGACGGCTAAAAGGATTTATCTTTTTCATAAAAACGCAAATACTTCAAAAAGAATTTCAATGTTCGGAAGGGTTGATATACTAAAAGATAATTTTGACGATAATTATTCAGCCGTTTATAATTTTGTCAGTGAAGAAAAAGATTTAAATTTTGATGCGTTAAATTATTTAAGCAATCGGAATAATCAAAATAATAAAAATAATTTAAATAGTATAAATAAGTTAATTAATCAGAATAGCCAAAGTAATAAAAGTAATTTAAATAATATAAATAAGTTAAGTAATCAAAATAATCAAAATAATTTGGACAATCAAAATAATTTAAACGGTCAAAATAATCAAAATAATTTAGATAATTTAAGCAATCCAGCTAATTTAAGTAATTTAAATAAGTTAAATAACCTAAAAAATATTTTTTATAATTTTATAAATTCCAATGAATTTGCCCAATATATAAAATTAAGAATAAGCAAAGGTTTAATTAAGGATTGTCACGGCGATTTAAGAATGGAACATATAGTTATAGAAAATATTTCCAAAATCAACGGAATATGTATTTTAGACTGCGTAGAATTCAGCGAAAAATTAAGGTTTCAAGATATTTATTTAGATTTCGCTTTTCTGTTGATGGATATGGAGCATAGAGGGTATTTTTATGAATCCAGTAAAATATTTGAATATTATAAAAACTATTTTAGTTCTGCTCTAATTGAGCTATTTAAGGAATATGAATTTAAAGTAATTTTAATATATAAATTATACAGAGCTCTTGTAAGATGCAAGATATCTATTCTGCAAATACATAACGCAACTAATAAAATAGAACAAAATAATGCGGTTCAGCAAACATATAATGCATATAATGCAGCTAATAAAATAGAACAAAATAATGCAGATAATAATAATACAGATAATATAGTTCAGATTAATGAAGCGGTTAGTTATTTTAATATGGCTTTGTTTTATGCCGATTTATTGGCAAAACCTATTATTATAATGAATGTAGGACTTCCAGGAAGCGGTAAAAGCGCAATCTCTTGTCTTTTAAGCCAATATTTAAATGCACCATTGTTAATTTCCGATAAAATAAGAAAAGAATTATTTGCATCAAAAGATGTATATTTATATGATAAATCTATAAGCCAAAAGGTTTACGATTATATGTTTGAAGAATCCAAGAAGGCTGTCGAACTTCAAAAAAGCGCTATCATGGATGCAACATTTCTGAAAGCCGAAAATAGAAAGATATTTATTGATTATTTTACTAAAAAATACTGTAATTTTATTATTATTTACTCTAAAATATATAAAGAAAATGAAAATATAATTATCGAGCGGCTTAAAAATAGAAGAACAAAATCTGATTTTAAGTCTTCCGATTTTTCTAAATTTTCAGCAGGTGATGCTGACGGTATTGCTCATGCAGACCTGCGTGCCGATAAAGATTTTAAATTAAGCGATTTTACCGCAGACTATTCTGATGCAGGCGCAGAAGTGTATTTAAGAATGAAGAAAATTATAGATGAACCACCCTCTCAGTCTTGCGGTGCGACTGTTATAACAATAGATGCATCTTTGGAATTAAAAGACAGATATAACTGCGTATTAGCACAATTGCTAAAGCTGCGCCGTTAATATAAAAATAAAAAAAATGAAAAATAAGAAAATAAATAATAAATAAATAATAAATAGGAAACTAAGAAAATAAATAAGAAAATAAATAAAGCGAAATAAAAAATAAGAAACTAAGAAAATAACTAAAGCGAAATAAAAAATAGGGAAGTAAGAAAAAAAATAATAAATCAGTATTAAACAAAATTAAATATAAATAGTGAGAAATTTGAAGAATATTTCAAAAAAAATAAACATAATAGGTGACGCGGTAGAAGAAAAGTCCAATGAAATTTTAGATTATTTAAAAGCATATAAATTTGAAATATGGCTTGTAATTTTATCTGTCATTGTTTTTTTTATCCATGAGCACCTTGCCGCTACTTTAAATCTCGGAAACGACGAGGCGCACTATTATGTATGGTCGCTTCATCCTTCGACAGGTTATCTTGACGATGCTCCGCTTGTTGCTTACTGTATTTATTTCTTTACGCATATTTTTGGTAAAAGCGAACTGACCACAAGATTAACCGCTATTATATTTTCTTTTTTTGACGGTTTTTTAATATATTATTTTACTTATATGTTATTTAAAGATAAAAGAGCCGCTTTTTTTGCTTTTTTGTTTTTTTTATGTTCTCCCATATTTGGTCTTGTTCTCTCAGTGATGATTTTGCCTGACACCCCGCTGCTGTTATTTTATATCTTGTTTTTAATAAGTTTTTATATTGCGGTAAATAAGGCAGCCAATAATCATTTTAACTTTAATGATAATTGCGACGGCAGCAGCAGCTGTGTAGCTGAACGAAACGGTGATATGGGTGGTATACATAACATACATGACATACATGACATGCATGATACCAAATTCAGCTCTAATAATGCCATTCATAACAAAACTGCTAAATTTTGCAGTCATAAACAAGTTCTAAATATGCCGCCTAAAATTAATATAAAAAATAATATTAAATGGTGGCTTATATCCGGTATTTTTCTCGGATTATCATTTTTAAGCAAATATACGGCAGCTTTAATACCGCCCTCTGCATTGCTATACCTTTTATTTTCTAATAAGAATAGATACTTACTTAAAACAATTTATCCATATTTTACTCTCATAGTAGCTTTGATTTTATTTTCTCCGGTAATTTATTGGAATATGGAGCATAATTTTATTTCTTTTAAATTTCAGTTATCGCACGGTTTTTCAACTCCTGTTCCTAACGCAGTTTTATTTTTTCAAAACTGGCTTGAACAGTTTATTGCTATAAGCCCTATGATATATATTATTTTATTTTTTGTTTTCATTTATTCTATTATTCATCTTTATACTAAAAATACTTTTAATGAAAGCGTATTATATGCTTTAAGTATGTCCGTGCCTATACTTGCTTTTTTTATAGCAAACGGCTATGCTCACAGGATACTGTTTCACTGGCCTGACATCGGTTATTTAGCCGCTTTTCCTCTGGCTGGTTTTTTTGCAAGCTCTGCTATAAAACATTACACAAATTTTGCAAGGTTGCATAATGGCGACAATGATATGCTAAGCGATAGCTGTATAAATAACATAAATAGCATAAATAACATAGAGAGCAGCTCTGATAGCTGCAACAATAAAAACGGTTATGAACTTAGTAAAACTAAAGGTATTACAAAAAGCGGCGGGAAAAAAAGAGATTTTAAAAAAACATCCAGCGTGTTATCTCGTACTTATACTTATATAATAAGGATATTCAAACTTAATCTGTTTAAATTCTTTTTATATCTTTCTCTTTTTATCGGATTTTTTATGAGCATGGTTCTTTATTACCAAATTTATTATAATTTTATACCTGTTGCAAAAATAATAAGCTATATAGATAAAGAACATAAATTGCATAAAGGCGGTATTTTCAAATTAATTCCTCATATCCCGGGCAAAGCTAAAACTGCCGATATTACCGATGATTTGTTCGGCTGGACTGCTTCCGCAAAATATCTGAAAATTGTATATTTGGGATATAAAAATAAATACCATTCTTTATTTTTGCTCACTCATCATTATGCCATAAGCGATGAGCTTGTTTTTTACGGGAATTTTAAACCGGCTTTTAATAAAAATGCGAATATATATAATATTTCAGGTTTTTTGAATCAGTACGATATATGGCAGAACAGAAGCAGGATTTTAGGACTGAACGGCAAAGACGCCATGTTTGTTATGGATAATAAGTATATGATAAATCCGGTTTCAACTTATTTAAAATATTTTAAATCCATTGTATTTATAGGTAGGCTTGATATTTATCGTAAGTTTATGCCGGTCAGAGAATTTTATATTTATCTCATGAAAGATTTTCATGCAAAATATGCGCTTGAGTATATGTCTAAAAGATTATATTGACGGACAGAACCACCTGTCTTTAGACATGGGGGGGGGGAGGTTCAGTAAATAATAGAGATTAAAAATAAAAATTAAATTTTAAAAGTTTATAAAAATAGGCGATATAAATGGGCGGGTGTTCCTAATTATTTTAATTATTCTAATTACTATGATTACTAAAAAATAAAAATTAAATTTTAAAAGTTTATAAAAATAGGCGATATAAATGGGCGGGTATCCCTAATTGCCCAAAAGTTTATAAAATAGGTGTCTGTTCCTAATTAATGTCCCTAATTAAATAACAAAATAACTAAATAATTAAATAACTAAATAATTAACTGTGAAAATATTAACGATTATTCCGACATACAACGAAAAAGACAATATAGAAAAGATGATAAATGCTGTTTTGTCTTTATCGTTTAAAAATGTGGAGAAAAATAGTTTTTCAAATGACGGTATAGCTATAAATCTCTTGATTATTGACGACAATTCTCCCGATGGGACGGCTGAAATTATTTTAGATTTAAAAAATAAAAAAGTAGATGAGAAATATATTTTTTCGGATAGGCTGATTTTGATAAAACGAGCGTCAAAATTAGGTTTAGGAACGGCTTATGTTGAGGGTTTCAAATTTGCAGTTGAGAATAATTACGATTATGTAATAACACTGGACTGCGATTTTTCTCATGACCCTAAAGAAATAAAAAAATTTATTAAAACAATAGGAAATGAAAAATGCGGTATGGTTGTAGGTTCACGCTACAAAGAAGGCATAAGGATTATTAATTGGAAAATGAGCAGGCTTTTGATTTCTTACTTCGCTAATATATATGCTAAATTTATCACAGGTGCCGATATAACCGATTTGACCGGAGGATTTAACGCATATAGCACAGAATGTCTTAATAAAATAAATTTGAAAGACATAAAATCAAAAGGCTATGCTTTTCAAATAGAAATGAAATACAGAATTATAAAGCAGAAATGTGCATATAAAGAAATACCCATAATCTTTTATGAAAGAACATTCGGCAAATCTAAAATGTCTAAATCTATTATATTTGAAGCATTTTTTACGGTATTGAAACTCAGATTGGGGCTATATAAATGAATAAATAAATTGTATAAATAAACTTAGTTTTTCTATATTTTTTTATATTTACATATATTTATATATATGCAGCATTAAATTATTGACATAAAAAAATTGATGTTTTATAATTACAAAATAAATTAGATAAAATGTTAAACATTTTAACGACCAAATCAAAGCAATATTAAATTAAAATAAAATAAAATTAATATAAACCAAATTAAACAATATAAATTAAACAAAACAAAATTAATATAAACTAAATCAAAGCAACATTAAGTTAAAATAAAACAACATTCACTAATGTAAATCAAATTATTATAAATTAAATTAATATAAATTTAATAAATATATGAACACAAATTAAACCCAAAAAATGAAAAACATAATAAATCCTGAAGAGTTAAAAAGTTATATTCGCGAAGTGCCCGATTTTCCTAAAAAAGGAATTAATTTTTATGATATAACTACTTTGCTCGTGCATCCAAAGGCTTTTAATTATACTATTGATATGCTTGCAAACCGTTATATCGGCGAATCGATAGACTATATTGTCTCTGTTGAGGCGAGGGGTTTTGTTTTCGGCTCAGCGCTTGCATATAAACTCGGATGCGGCGTTATACTCGTCAGAAAACCTGGTAAACTTCCTGCGGAGTGCCATGCCATGAGCTATGACCTTGAATATGGCAGCGCAACGCTCGAAATTCATAAAGACGCCCTTAAAGAAAACGATAGAGTTATTATCGCGGACGATGTTCTTGCAACAGGCGGTACCGCTGTTGCCGTTGCCGGACTTATATCAGAATTTAAAGCAGAAGTGGTAGAGGCTGCTTTTTTGGCAGAGTTAACTTTTTTAAACGGCAGGGAAAAATTAAAGCCATATAAGGTATTTTCTTTAATAGCTTATTAATAATAAAAATCAATAAATTAAAGTAAATAAAATACATTGCGGATTTTTTTATCCGTTTATTTCTAAGGGGGAAATATGAAAAAAGGAATTACTGTTGTATTTATTGTTTTAGTAATAGTTTTCGGTTATATTACCGTCCGTGCTTTAACGGCTCCGGTTAAATTAAGCGCTGCTCAGTTAGGCGGTGAACTCATCCATTCTCATAAACCGGGGATTGATTGCTTTGCATGCCATACAATAAACGGCAAAGGCGGCAACGTCGGACCCAATCTTTCAAAAGAAGGTCTTGCAAAACATTCTGTTAACTGGATTGAAGTGCAAATAAAGACGCCGGGAAAACATTTTAAACCTGGTTCTATGGTTAAAATAAACGGTAAAACTTTCATGGCTATTATGCCTGACCATAAAATGCTAAGCAAAAAAGAATTGTTTGAGCTTGCTTCTTATTTAGATTCTTTAAAATAATTAGCGCTAAATAACAAGCATTAAATATAATCGCTTAATAATTGCGCTTAATATTAAGTACTAAATAATTAGCGCTTATAATAACAAGTATTAAATAATAAGTGCTTAATAATTAGTAACGGGATAAGTAATGGTAATTGGATGAATAAAATAAAATAAAAATAAAATAAATAGACAAGTAAATAATTAAGTAAATAATTAAATAGATAAGTAAATAGTTGAATAACAAGTTGTATGCAAGCAAATAAGAAACAATAAATTAGCAACAAAGAAAATGCAGGATTTGCTTGAATTTTAGAATAGTTAATAATGAGGGGGTATATTTTAATTTATTCCCTCATTTTTTTCCAATAATACTTGACTAATTTAGTAATGTATGTTTTACTAATAATATAATAAGTGTGCAGCGATAAATTAAAATTAAATTAAATGAGTTAAATAAATTAAATAAATAATAAGTTAAATAAATTAAATTAAATGAGTTAAATAAATTAAATAAATAGTAAGTTAAATAAAATAAATTAAATGAGTTAAATAAATTAAATAAATAATAAGTTAAATAAAAAAGATTAAATGAATTAAATAAGTTAAATAAAAAAGATTAATATGTCAGTATATTTTTTACATGATTTCTGCTTGTTATTATTATTACGGAGGTAAAATTGAAGACTATAAATTTTGACCATTTTGCGGCAACAAAAATGAGAGACGAAGTAAAAGCGGCTATGGAGCCTTTTTTCACGGAGGAGTATGGCAATGCTCAAAGTATTCATAATCTCGGTGATGCTCCAAGAGAGGCTTTAGATAAAGCGCGCAGTCAGGCGGCTTTGCTTTTCAACTGCGCTTCTAACGAAGTTATATTCACTTCAAGCGGTTCGGAATCTAACAATCTTGCTATAAAAGGCGTCGCTTTTGCACGTATGGCTCAAGGCAAACATATAATAGTTTCCAGCATAGAACATTTCAGCGTTTTAAACGCCGTTAAATCGCTTACAAAGCTTGGATTTGAGTTTACGGCTCTTTCAGTCGATAAAGACGGTTTTGTAAATCCTGACGACGTTAAAAAAGCTATGAGAAAAGATACTATATTAGTTAGCGTAACGCATGCCTCTAACGAAATAGGAACTATTCAAAACATAAAAGCGATTTCAGAGGAGGTTCACAGTTTTGGCAACGGAGCATATATGCATACAGACGCTAATACTTCGTGCGGTTTCATTGAGACAGATGTTAAAGAGCTCGGAGTTGACATGCTTTCTGCAGCCCCTCACAGATTTTACGGACCAAAAGGGGTGGGTTTATTTTATCTAAAAAAAGGAATTCGTATAATGCCTCTGATAGACGGCGGAGTGCAGGAATTCGGAAGAAGGGCCGGAACGGAAAATGTTGCAGCCATAGCCGGGGCGGGTACTGCATGTGAACTTGCAAAGAATGAATTAAACAAAAGACGGGAACATCTTTTGCCTATCCAGAAACATGTTATAGATACAGTTTTATCATCGATTGACGAGGTTTATCTCAACGGCAGCAGGTCGAACAGACTTCCAAATAATGTAAATTTTGTCGTAAAATATATTGAAGGGGAATCTATGCTTATGTGGCTCAATAACAGCGGGATAATGGTTGCGAGCGGTTCAGCCTGCACTTCTAAAATACTCAAATCTTCCCATGTATTGACGGCGATTGGTGTTGATGCGGCATTGGCACAGGGTTCACTGCTTATATCGCTAGGAGAAGACAACACCATGGAAGATGCTAAATATTTCACGGAACAACTGCCTTCCATAGTGCAGAAATTAAGAGAAATGTCCCCGTTGTATGAAGAGGCTAAAAGTAGTAAATAAAAAAGGGTTAAGATTAAATTAAAATAGATTAATAAATAAAATGAAGCAAACAAAAAGTGCAGAAATTAAGAGAAATGTCCCCGTTGTATGAAGAGGCTAAAAGTAGTAAATAAAAAAAGGATTGATTTAGGTTAAACGGCTCAAAATTAAAGTAAATTAATAATTTATAATATTAATAAGGTATAAAAATAATTTAAATAAATAATTTAAATATAATTAATTTAATTAAAAAAATATAAAAAATAAGGAGAAATTAATATGCCGGTATATTCTGAAAAAGTAATGGATCACTTTCAGCATCCAAGAAATGTAGGTGAAATAACAGACGCCGATGGGATAGGCGAGCTAGGAAATCCCACCTGCGGCGATATAATGAAAATTTATATAAAGGTAAAAGATAATAAGATTGAGGACGTAAAGTTCAAAACATTCGGGTGTGGCGCTGCTGTTGCCACCAGTTCGATGGTTACAGAGTTAGTTAAAGGCAAAACGCTTGAGGAGGCTGAAAAAATATCAAATGCTGCAGTTGCGGAGGCTCTTGACGGATTACCTCCGGTAAAAATGCACTGTTCTAATTTAGCTGCTGACGCTCTTCATCTTGCAATAGAAGATTATAAATCTGTAAAAGCGGGTAAAGGTCATATTGCAAAAGTTGATACCTGTGACCATGAACATGAGGGCATAGACGAGTTGGAGCATGCTTAATTTAATTTTAATTTAAAATTTATCGAACATAAATTATGAATTACGATTATGAACTAGATACATTCGGATTGAGCTGTCCTGTTCCTATAATGAAAGTAGCGGAAGAATTTAAAAGGATTCCGGACGGCTCAGTTTTGAAGGTCGTTGCCTCAGATGAGGGCATAATTGAAGATTTAAAAAGTTATTGCAGAAAAACAGGTCATGAATTTCTTTCCTATGATGTAGCCGAACCGGAATACATCGTTTACGTAAAAAAATAATAAAAAAATATAAATATTATCAAATAGATATAAAAAAACTGTCAAATTGGCAGCAAATTAATATTGACAATATAATAGCTTTGCGATATATATTATATAAATATATTCGTACAAACGAATAATCGCATATTACATCGATTTCTATTTAAATAATTAAATAATAAAATTTAGTTGTAATAAAACAAAAAGTTATAGAATAGACCAAAAATTACAGCAAAAAAAATTTAATATTGGCATTGAATAATCAAATATTATAATATTACATAGATTTCTATTAAAAATAAGTTATAATCTAACGCTAAATAATAGAATAAATAGAATAGACTCATAAATTAAAGCAAAAAGATTTAATATTGACATCGGCATCGATTTGCGATATAAATAAAAAAATATGCTGCGTGTTTAATAAGCTAAAAATAAAAAAAGAATAAAAAAAAGAATAAAAAAAGATAGCTATTTCGGATAATTTTGTTTAAATTACAGATAACATATTTACAAATAGAAATTAAGTGATATAATATTTTAAAAGATATTTTAAAAGATAATATTTTATACAGATGTTAATGTAATTTTATTATATTTATATATTAATATTCTATATCGGAGGTGAAAATATTAATAAATCGTAAGTATGTCTGTTTAAAGGTGTATTAAACCTGTAGTTATTAACTGTAATATATTAATGAAATGTTTTATTAAAATTAAATTTAATCATTAAGAGAGAGGAGAATTATGAAAAAGCAACTTACAGTGTTTTTGATTGCTTTGTTTGTATTAGGGGTTTCTTTTGCAATTGTCCCTAAGAAAGCAAATGCAATTCCTGCTTTTGCGCAGAAATACCATTTTTCATGCGCAGTTTGCCATACCGTATTTCCAAACTTAAACCCCTTCGGAAGAGCTTTCTGGAGAAACGGTTTCAGACTTCCCGGTACCAATGGAACGCCTGCAGATGCTACACAGATTACAAAAGGTCTGTCATTGCCGAATCCATGGCCTATACCTGTAATGATTGAACCGATTATCGGTTATACGCATAACAGCAATGAAAATATTGCACCGCGTACAGATGCATTTAGCGCAGAAGCTGATTTAGTTGCAGCCGGAGCATTTAAGGTTTATACTCCGTTTGCAAATTCTATTTCATTTTATGTTCATTATAATTCTTATACATCAACAGCTCAAAATCCACATCCCGCTCTTGCACAAAAACAGGTATTTGCCTCAATTAACGGTATCGGAAGCGGATTTGGAATTGCTCCGCATTTGTTAAACTTAAAAATAGGTCAGGTGACTACTGCAAGTCCTTATTTTTACAGACAAATGCCGTTTTATAATATTTCTGGTCCTGTTGGCAACGGTCAGGGTTTAAATATCGGTTTTGACGGTGAAGCTGGTAACCTAATTCATGCCAGAAATGAAGGTTTAGCTTTATACGGTACCCCGGGTTATCATTTGTGGTACAAAGTTACAATGACAAATGACTCTGGAACCCCAGGTACTAATTATGCTGAGGGATTCAACTCTACCTATAGCGTAGCAAATGGTGAAGCTACCGGAAGCGGTACTTCCAATGCAATGGAATATTCTTATCAATTAAAAGAATATTATCCTGTGCCAGTCGGTCAGTTAGAATTCGGCTACTATGGAGCAACAGTTGCAGAACCGCTTCAAGTGAACAACGCTTCATGGACAGATAGAGTATCGGTTAACGGTCTTGACATAGATTTATCTAACGACATTTATGAACTCGGATTAACATGGATGGAACAGAATGATTCCAATCCTTACGCTCCTAGCAATTATGTCGGCGGACCAAATGCATTTAACAATACAACCGCTATAAGTAATACTTCAAACGGTTATTCAGACTTTGAAGTTTACGGAAGATATCTATTTCCGCAGATTGGTACCGGTTTGATGCTGACTGCTGATTATGCAACATACTCATGGTCGCATAAAGATACGCAGGAAGCATTTAATGGTACGTTTAATACCAGCTGTTCAAATACCAATTTATATGGTGGAGGGTATCAAAACAACAATTGCATTAATGACGGTATAAAGGACGCATTTGCTTTACAAGCTGAATATAATTTAGCTTATAATGCTCATTTATATTTAGGATATACAATAACAAATCATACTCAGGACAATACACTTGATTCAGGTCTTGACTTCGCATTCTAATTTTGAAGTGCGAACGATTTGAAAGATATTGACTGAAATTGATAAAAACTGAAATTAAAAACGGAAAGGTTTATTTAAAGCCTTTCCGTTTTTTTTAATTGTAATTATAGAATTATAGATTAATCTAATTAATTGCACTTGATTATCTTTTATATTTACATCTTATCTTTTACTTCAGAATTTGAGAATGTAATAAACTAAATAAAAAATTACAAAAAATTAATTTGAACATTAAATGTTTGAGATGAAATTATTTAATTAAAATACTTTACTTTCCAGAAATATGATATAATAACCAAAATATGAAATATATATTTCAAATGAAAAAATTTGAAGAAATATCTGCTGATGAAAAATACGCTTCGGTGTTCGTTTGCATTAACCCCGCATTAAATTTTTTATCGTTTTGACAGCTCGATTTTTATATTCTCATATATAATACAAAAGTAGGAAAGTGCTTAAAAAGCATAGTGAAAGCTTTATCTTTCACAGACCTGACAAAGTTAGCCGCAGTTGAAGAAGATGAATATTTTGAAATATTTTGAAATACGTAGTTAAATCTTTATCCTTCACTGACCTAACAAAGTATTAGCATTTCCGAATTAACTATTAAACTATAGAATAGATATAGTGTCAAAACATATAACTATTTGATTTGTCAAAACAGTACCGGAGGTATTGAAAAAAAATGATTAAAAACAGAAAGTACTACGTTCCAGAATTTGAAAAAAGATTTGAAAAAAATGCGGAATTTAAATTGAGTGCAGATGAAACTTTGCCCGATAACACGAGCAATTTAGATAAAAATAAAATAACTTTCGCAGAGTTAAACCTATCGCAGCCGATAATGCAAGCTATTTTTGATGCGGGTTATACCACACCAACTGCTGTGCAGGCTAAGGCTATTCCGTTAATATTGGCAGGCGGTGACGTAATGGCTGGCGCTCAGACCGGTACAGGTAAAACTGCCGCTTTTACCCTTCCGATATTACATCACTTAATGGAAAAGCCGCCGGTTGACAAATACCGTTCAGGATTTCCAAGGTGTTTAATACTGACCCCTACGCGCGAACTTGCAGCTCAGGTAGAAGAATCGGTTAAAAAATACGGAAAATATACTTCTCTCAAAACAATGGTTATGTACGGCGGTGTCAGTATATACACACAGATTAAATCTTTAAGAAGGCATATTGACATAGTCGTTTCTACACCAGGGCGTCTGCTTGACCATATAACACGAAAAACGCTTGATTTATCAGGTGTTGAAGTTCTGGTGCTCGATGAAGCAGACCGCATGTTAGATATGGGTTTTATACGGGATATTAAAAAAATTACAGCATTATTGCCTAAACAAAGGCAGAATTTGCTGTTATCGGCGACTTTTTCTGAAGAAATTAAATCTCTTTCTAAAAGTATATTAAATAAACCTGTATTCGTCGAGGTTACACGCAGAAATACCCCTTCTGAGCTTGTGGAACAAAGCGTACATCTGGTGCAGCAGCGTCTTAAAAGCCATTTGCTTTCTCACATAATCAGGCATTATGATTGGAAACAGGTATTAGTATTCACCCGTACCAAAAACGGAGCTAATAAGCTTACTGAGAAGCTTCTATCTGACGGCATTTCGTCAGCAGCTATACATAGCAACAAAAGTCAGCCTGCCCGAACAAAAGCGTTGGCACAGTTTAAGAACGGTTCCCTTTCCGTACTTGTAGCCACAGACATAGTTTCACGCGGACTAGATATAGAACAGCTGCCGCACGTTGTTAATTTTGAATTGCCAAATGTTGCCGAAGATTACATTCATCGCATTGGACGCACAGGTCGGGCAGGCAGTGCCGGCGCCGCAATTTCGTTAGTAGACAGAGAAGAGCTTCAATATCTTAAAGAAATTGAACGTGTTATTAAACGCGAGATTCCAAAAGTAGTATTTGACAGTTTTGTGCCGCCCGCTAACCTTCCGGCAGAAGTTCAAAATTCATCGCAGCGCCATAACATGCAAAAACGAACTGCGAATGCAAATTTCACTTCTAACAGAACTAACAGCACAAATAATAGAACGGATGGTACTACTAGAACTGGCAGTAAAAATAATATAACTAACAGTACAAATAGTAGAATGGATGGTACTACCACTAGAACTTGTAGTACAAATAATAGAACTAATAATACAAATAATAGAACCGGCAGTACAAATAATAGAACCGGCAGTACAAATAATAGAACTGACGACGGTACTGCTAGCGGCAATAATAATAGAAAAACATTTGCTAATAATTTTACGACACATACAAGTGGAGCTGCTACACCGCGCACTTCAGGCTCTAGCACACGAAATCAATTATCGCGTTACGGTAAAAGTCAAAATACTCAGAATACGAGGACTGCGCAATTTAAAACATCGCGTCCGTCAGGTAAAAGTTCTGATTAACTCAACCAACTATTTTTATTATTAGAGAATTATTATTTTTATTATTAGAAAATTATAATGAACTTATTAAAATTATTTAAAAAATGATATTAGATTTTGAAATTAATACGTTAAAAAAGACTAATTTTATCGACATTACAGATAAAGTCAGAAATTTAATAAATTTCAGCCTTGATAAACCGGACTCTGACAATAAAGAGTCTTCTTCAGCGGCAACAAACGGTCTGTGTTTGATTTATACTCCGCACACTACAGCGGGAATAATAATAAATGAAAACGCAGACTCCGACGTTGTTTTAGATATACAGAACTTTTTAAAAACTATTGTACCTGTTGGTACTAAATTTAATCACATTGAAGGGAATTCAGATGCCCATATAAAATCTTCAATAATCGGTAACTCTAGAATTGTTCCTGTGCTGAACGGAAAACTTCTTCTCGGCAGATGGGAAGGTATTTTTTTATGTGAATTTGACGGTCCCAGAACCAGAAAAGTTATAATAGCGGTCATAAGTTAAATTGACTAAAACAATCAA
The DNA here is from genome assembly GCA_021809845.1 of bacterium. Lineage (GTDB taxonomy): Bacteria > SZUA-79 > SZUA-79 > Acidulodesulfobacterales > Acidulodesulfobacteraceae > Acididesulfobacter. The sequence continues at coordinate 163,650 of JAJZJW010000004.1, forward strand.
AATTAAAATAAATAATAATAAATAGAGGACAAGTTGTATGAAAAATATTGAAATGAGCATTAACGGCGATATTTTAACAATAAAGGTTGACCTTTCCAAGACATTCGGAAAATCCAGCAGCGGCAAATCAACTATTATTTCTTCTACAGAAGGCAACGTATCACTGCCGGGCAAGGATGAAATCAAAATAGGACTGAATGTTTATACAAAATAAGAATGTTTAACCGGTATCCGGGTATCTATATGCAAGACGCAAAGAATAAAAAATCCACCAAATAACATTTTCACAAACAAAAAATATCCGGAATGCCGGTTTTTTAGGCCAACTCTGTTACTTCCGTAACCTTAAAAACCATCGCCGCTCTTACCCATTTAAAACGCGATTTCATTCGGTCAAAATTAGCGCCGCTATCCTCGAATTTTGCATTCCCTTTAAGAAGAAACCCAGCGCCTTCGCCCTGGAAGCCTTCAACATCCTTAGAGGCGAGAATCATCTGAATTTCACTTCCGGATTCAATGTTTCTCTGGGTTATAGTAAGATGTCCGACAGGTATCAAAAGTGTATTTTCACCCCGAACATCAATATAACTGTTCCATGTGGCCGCCATATGAACCCCATCGGTTCCATAAGTAGCGAAGCTTGCAGGTCCTTCATGCTTTAAAATCTGATTAATTTTGTCGTTGAGCATACAATGCACCTCCAAATACTATAAATGTCTATAAATTATAAGACATGGCTTATTAGAAGTTTCCCCCAAAATTATAAAATATAGCTTATTAGAAGCTTCCCGAAATTATAAAACATGGGCTATTAGAAATTACCCATTCTTTTTAAATTATACCATTTTATGCCTCAAATGCAAGTTTGTTATATCTAATGCCTTTGCAAGGCAAGCCCCGTTTGGAGATAACTTTTGTTTTTTATATGATAATCAACGAAAACGTCATATTTTGTTAATTCCATATTAATTATGATACTTAATATTTCATCCTTAATATCTTTTCTTGTTCCCCGCTTTTGCGGGAATGACTTTGAGAGGATTTATAATTTCACCCGTCGGGCGTAATTCCTGCGCAGGCAGGAATCCAGTATTGTTCATCATTGAAATATCATTAGTAGTTGCTATGAAAGGATTAAGATAAATCTAAAAAATTTGACAAATTTTTTTTTATATATTAAAATACAGACCAGTTGGTATCTTAATTATTATTTAATTTAAAATTTAAATAATTTTTATTTAATAAAAATTACGATAAAATGATTTTTAAATTTATTAATTAACTTTTTAGCTTTAATTATGTTTTAATACAATATATTAAAAATACGGTTATCAATAATTAAAATTTTTATGAAAAAATTAAATAAATTAAATTATATATGGATTGCTTTATTGACTTTTTTCACAATTTTTGGATTTGCGGTTAACAGTTTACTAGCCAGAGCTGCTCTACATAATAGCGTAATTAGTCCTTTGTTTTATAGTTTGCTGCGTCTTGGAAGCGGGGCATTAATGCTTATTCTAATAATTTCTTATAAAAAAAATAAACTTCCAAAACCCAATTATTTATCTGCATTTGCATTGTTTGTATATGCATTTTGTTTTTCCTTCGGTTATGTTGAAGTAGGCGTTGCTGTCGGAGCGCTTTTGGTGTTTACCTCAGTTCAATTTACAATAATAGGAAATGCAATATTAATTCATAAAGAAAAACTTTTTTTGTTTCAATGGTTAGGCGTGCTGCTTTCAATGGGAGGCTTTATTCTTTTAGTGTATAAAGGTTTATCCGTTCCAAAAAATTTCATCGGATATTTTGGCGCTATTATGATGATTATTTCAGGAATAGGCTGGGGAATTTATACACTAAAAGGTAAACTTGAAAAGCAATATTTATTAAGAACCGCATCAAATTTCATCTATTCTTTAATCTATTTGATTCCATTTATAATTATATTTGCTTTTTTTAAAGATGGATTTATTAATGAGCAATATATTACAACACCCTATGTTTATTTAAATCCGATAATAATGGGTGTTTTATCCGGAGCAATATTTTCAGCGCTTTTTTATATGCTATGGTATAAAGTAGTAGTAAAATTATCTCGTGTTTTATCATCATCTGTTCAATTATTAACGCCTGCAATAGCGGCAGCTTTAGGCATAATATTTTTAAATGAAAAAATATCGTTAAATTTTTTTATTGCGGCTATTTTAATATTAGGAGGTATTATACTTGTGATACTTAAAGAAAAAACAGCAGAAGCAAAGGAAGAAACTATAAAAGAATTAGAAGAAACTCTTAAAAAATAATTCTATAATATGTATAATTATATTGTAAATATACTATATAATTATCATTTATAATAAATATTTATTTTTATTTGCAAAATAAATTATTCATAATTATAAATAATAAAAATAATAAAATCAGCATTTAAATTAAAATAATATTTATATAATTAATTCTTGTCATTATTATAGGGGGGGGAAAATGCAAAAAATGTCTGTTGTTGTATCTAATGATGCATTTGATGCGATATTAACACCGTTTGATTTTATACATTTAGGAACTGCTATTTATGATGAGATAAATGTTTTATTTGTTGGGTTTGCTGCAAGACTTATGACAAAAGAAGGCATAAAAACTGCCGAAGATTATTTAATCCATAAAAATATGCTTGATGAATTAAAGGAAGGACTAAAAAGAATCGGTCTGCCGGATAATTTATATTCAATAATTAAAGAATTAAAGCGTACAGAAGGAATTCATTTTTATATCTGTTCTAATGCCGCCGCTAAATTTTCTATAAACGATGAAATGCTGCTGCCTGAAATTGACGGTATAGTTGGAGCCGCGTGGTTTTTAATTGAAAAAGCAAACAAATCTGAAATATTTATGCAATTTTGATATTTAATATAATAAAAAAAAATAATTTTAGATTAAATTAAAAAACTGTCTATTATTAATTAGATTTAATATAAAACTTTATTGAAGTTTGTTAGTGAATATTTAATGTTCTAAGTTATCTTTTCATAAATATCTAAGTTTGCGCAGGGAGCGTTTAATTTTTGGCGTCAATTTAATTTTTAGATAATGTTAATTATTAATATTAAAAATTAAAATATATTAAAACGTATTTTTTTATTTTTATTCTTATTTATCTTATATGTATGGATATTTTAAGTATAGTTATACTTTCTATAACGGGAATAATAGTTGGCGCAGCGACACGGGTCTTATAGGAGCATCCGGCGTTATAATGGTCGTTCCCGTGCTTTCTTTTATATTTAGTGTGCCTATTTCAGTAGCAATAGGCACAAGTCTTTTAATTGACGTTATAGTCTCATTTTCGGTAACGGCAACGTACGCCTTTAAAAATAGAGTTAATTATCGCATAGGCATACCTACAATGATAGGAGCGGTAGTTGGCGCGCAGCTCGGCGCATATATCTCGGTTGTTATGCCGCAGAGGCTTTTAGAAATAATATTCGGTGTATTTATGTTGTTAATGGGCGCTTTTTTCTTAAAAACAAAAGGAAAATATCAAGAAAAAAGAGTTTTACATTTTGTAAATCCCCGCATAAATTTTATAATTATACTTATTTTTGGTTTTATTATAGGAATTCTTGCTGGTCTTCTTGGCACGAGCGGCGGTGTATTGTATATGCTTGTATATATTATAGTATTTGGATTAGCAATAAAAGATTCCATTGGAACGTCAACGCTTATTATGATTATAGCCGCATTAAGCGGCGCAATCGGTTATATCGGTTTAAAACATATAAATTTATTTGACGCATTTTTTATAGGGATTATTGCAATTCCTTCAGGAATTTTGTTTGCAAGAATAGCAATTAAAAGTAAAAAAGAGACGCTTATTATTATTTTAGGCATTACTTTGATTGTAGTGGGAGTTTCAATGCTGCTGCATTGAAAAGCAAACCAATCTTTTAAATTTATCGGGATTATTGGTATATAATTTTTTACCGTCTTTGAAATCTTCTTACGCGATAAGAAATAGTTCTTTAGCCGAAGTTTTGCTCATAATGAAGCACCTTCATTTAATATGCAATAGTCTAACTATCCAATATCGTTTTTTTTCTTTCTATTAGAATTAAAATCAACGATAATCTTTCAATTAAAATATTAGTGAGGTCTTAATGTTGATAATACAAATTACGGCATTCTCATTTATCGCAGGCACATGTTAAAAATGCAGTAAGCGTTTTGGGTAAAAAGTGTGACATTTGTGTGACGGTTGGGTATGATGAAGAAATTGTTAAGCCTGCAAACCCTTATAAAATATGGTAGGCACGGGCGGTCTCGAACCTAATGCCCCTACCCCGAGTCAAGGTTCAAACTTACTCTATAATTTATTGATATTATTGTAAATTAATGGCTATTTATAATTGGATAGTAACATGGTAGTAAATCAATCCCCGTTCCCGTTAATATACTTCATGGTTATTTTATTAATTTCTTCCACGAATTCTTCCGCATCGCTAAGTGAAGATTTTATTTCTTCTTTATCGAATTTAATGAAATCGCCATAATCGCCAGTTTGCCTTTTTTTAAAAGCATCGCCAAGAATTTCGGAATATTTTTTATCTATTAGGCCGCTATGTACAAATTCCCTATTGAATGCCCCATTAATTGGCCATGGCTCGAAAAGGAGAGACCTTTTGTAAGCAGCGAGGCTTCAGTAGAGTAGTAACAGGCGTAATAAATCCTGTTGACGCATCCGAAGAGTTCGTTGTTATCAATTAGTGTTTTTGCTTCTCTTACAGCATCTTTGGATCTTTCTATCTTGTATTCGATTAATGCCTTTTTATCACGTTCTATCAAGGTCATAAAATGATCCCGTCTTTTTTAATATTTTTATACAACGGTACGATTTGCGCAAGTCCGGTTTGGATATAACTTCTGTTTTTTATTTGATAATCAATGAAAACGTCATATTTTAATTCTACATCTACTATAATACTCAATATTTCATTTTCTATTTTTTTATCCACAGGCAAAAAATAAAGCTTTTCTAGTTCCTCGAATGGTGCATCCCTGGGTATATTGTAATTATCTTTGTTTACGATAAGCAGGTCTATATCGGAATCCTCGCGGTAATCGCCCCGCGCTTTAGAACCGTAAAGGATAAGTTCCGTTCCGGGATATTTCTCGTTAATCTTTTCCTTTAATTCGGACAGAGCTCTCCTTTCGTTGTCGTTAAGATAATCCGAATATTTAGGCGCTACGGCAAAATTAGTCTGCATTTTATTTTCCCTATAACTTTTATTTTAATTATAGCATATTTTAAAACAAGCCATAAAAATTACCGGACGCCTTTTTCCATGATTAAGGATTCCGACACGTCGATTGTAAGGCGGATTTTTTTGCCGCCGCGCATTATAACGGCTTTAGAAATATCAATAAGGTCGCTAATGTCTTCGCCTTCGTCGAAACGGCGGTCGAATTCTTCTGCGGTTTTAGCCAAAGTAGTTTTCTTCATATAATTTTACCTCGAAACCGATGTAATATTAAATTTCTTTTTTAATTCAGAAATTAGTTGTCTAGATATGCCGCAAGCTTTAGCTGTTAAAGTCAACTAAAATTCCCCACCTAAAGAGCGTTTATTTTCCCCACTAATTCCACAAGGTAAATTTTAATTATTTTTTTAAAATAATTAATTTTTTTATTAATTTTTTAAAACTTTAATTA